>NZ_CP007440.1:6656641-6964091 GCF_001579845.1 Rhodoplanes sp. Z2-YC6860 | reverse complement strand
CGACCTCGCGCCGCTCTATGCCGGCTATGTGGCATGGCGCTCGCTCATTCCTGAAAGCGCGTTGCCGCCCGCGATCCATCGCGAGCTGTTTGAATACATGGTGTTCTGCCTGCCGCCGGGCGAGCAGTTCCTGGCCTATCCGGTGGCAGGGCCGGATAACGACCTGCGCCCCGGACAGCGGCGGCTGAACGTGATCTGGTACCGGCCGGCCGACGAGCGTGGCGAGCTGCAGCGGCTGCTCACCGACGAAAGCGGCGTCACGCACGCGATTTCGATTCCTCCGCCGCTCGTCCGCAAGCAGGCGATTGCCGCGATGCGCGCTGCCGCCGAACGGCTGGTTGCGCCGCAGATGCGCGTCGTCGCCCGGCTGATGACCGAGCCAGTGCTGCAGCCGATCTATGATCTGGAGACTCCCCGGATGACGTTCGGCCGGGTCGCCATCATCGGCGATGCGGCCTTCGTGGCGCGGCCCCATGTCGGCGCCGGGGTGTCGAAGGCGTCGGATGATGTGACGGCTCTGGTGCGGGCGCTCGCGTCGGATGATGTCGAGCCTGCGCTGCGGCGGTTCGAGGCCGAAAGGCTTCCCATCGGCCGCCGTGTCATAGAGCGCGCGCGGCATCTGGGTGCGTATTTGCAGGCCACGCAGACCGAAGAAGAGCGCGCGCATGCTGGGCGTTACAGCACTGCACAGGCGGTGATTGAAGAGACGGCGCTGGTGGATTTTTTGGAAGCTTGAAGCGCACTCTCTCGCCACGTGTCCCGGGCGCAGCGCAGCACAAGCGAAGCGCGGTGATGCGCTGCAGACCCGGGACCCCGGTTTCTTTCCTTATGCCGATAGCAACCGGGGTCCCGGATCAGCGGTGCATCGCTTCGCGCTGCACCGCGTCCGGGACACGTGTTGCGACAGCTTCGCTCTAAAGCCCCAACAGCTTCTTTGCGTTGCCGCCGCAGATCGCCGCGGTCGCCGTCGCATCGAACCCTGTGCTCACCACGTGTTCGATCGGATCGAAATCCGCCATGTCGAACGGATAGTCCGTCCCCAAGAACACGTGATCCACGCCGAATGTTTTCACCAGCGCTTCGAGCTGAATCGGTGTGAACACCACGGTGTCGAAATAAATCTTCTTAAGATACTCGGTCGGCGGCTTCGGCAGCGTGCCATGCGAATCCGCGCGTGCGCCCCAGGCATGGTCGATGCGGCCGGAATAGGCGCCGAGATAGCCACCGCCGTGCACGGCGAAGATCTTCAGGTTCGGATGGCGCTCCAGCACGCCGTCGAAGATGAGGTAGTGCAGGGCGATCGTCGTATCCAGCGGATTGCCGATGACGTTGTTGAAGTAGAAGCGGCTCAGGCGGTCGGCTTGCGTGAATCCATTGGGGTGGAGCATGACCAGCGCGCCGAGCTCCTCGGCTTTTTTCCAGAACGGCGCGAATGTCGGATCGGACAGCTCTTTGCCGCCGACGTTGGTCAATATCTCCACGCCCTTGAACTTGAGCTGCTTCATGCAGCGCTCGAGCTCCTTCACGGCCTCGCCGGCATCACCCATCGGCACGCTGCCAAGCGCGCAGAGCCGGTCGTTGTGCTTGCCGACATATTCGGCGATGCCGTCGTTGAGCGCTTGCGTGGCCTTGACCGCGGGCTCGATCGGGATCGTGTAGTAGATCTGCGGCGGCCCGGGCGAGATGAGCTGCACGTCCACGCCCATGTCATCCATCACGTGAAAGCGGGCATCGGTGTTGCGGATGCGATCGCCGATATCGGCAGCCTGCTTGGCCTGGATGGCCTTGGTCTCGGGTGTCGAGAAGTGATCGAGCGGGACCTTGGAGGTGTCGATATGGGGGCCGGCGATCTCTCCGGCGCGCGCAATTGCGACGTGGGCATGCATGTCGATCGTGATGCTTTTCGGCCGCGACTCGCGGCCCGGTTTGCCGCGCTTTCGTGCTGCGGTCGGTTCATACTTGTTCCAAATATCGGCCATTGCGGATTTCCTGTGGTTGAAACGTCAAAATACGCCGAGATGCTGCTGCAGGTCGACGCCGTCACGCCGGAGCTCGGCCGCCGTCGAGACCACCGCGACCTGTCCGCTGTTGAGAATGACGATGTCGTCGGCGACATCAAACACCAGCGTCGGGTTCTGCTCCACCAGCACGATCGACAAACCGCTTTCCTTCAGCTTCCGGATCGTGGCCATGACCTCGGCAACGATCTGCGGCGCCAGTCCTTCGGACGGCTCATCCATCAGCAGCACGCGGGGGTTCTGCATCAGCGCGCGCCCGATCGCCAGCATCTGCTGCTCGCCGCCGGACAGATGCACCGCGACCTGGTGCTTTCGTTCGTTCAAACGCGGGAACATGCCGTACACAGTGTCCATGGTCCATGGCGCGTGCCGGCTCCCGGCGTCGGGCTTTCGCGCCGCGACCACCAGATTCTCCTGCACCGAAAGACTCTTGAAGATTCGGCGGCCTTGCGGCACCAGCGCGACGCCGCAGGCCGCGATCTGCTCCGGCGGTAGGCTTGCCACCGCCTTGCCGAACACCTCGACCGCGCCCCGGCGCGGCGGGAGCAAACCAACGGTCACGTTCATGCAGGTTGACTTGCCGGCGCCATTTCGGCCGAGCAACCCCAGCAGCCGCCCTTCGCCGAGGCTGAACGAAACATTCTGCAGGATGTGGCTGTCGCCGTAGAAGGCGTCGATGCCGTTCAAGGCCAGTGCGCTAGTGCCCAAGGTAGACCTCCCGGGTGCGCGGATCGGCGACGACCTCGGCGCGGGTGCCTTCGACGATGACCTTGCCGAAATGCAAGAGCGTGATGCTGTCGGCGAAATCGAGCGCGACATCCATGTTGTGCTCGATCATGACGATGGTCACGTCGCGCGGAATGGCGCGCAGCGATTCTTGCACGTCGCGGCGTTCGTCAATCGACAGGCCAGCGTAGGGTTCGTCGAGCAGCAGCACCTTCGGCTTCTGCGCCAGCGCCATCGCGATCTCGACCCGACGCTTCTCGCCGTATGATGTTTGCGACAGCGGCCGGTCTGCAACATGCCGCAAACCGACCTGTTGCAGCGCTTCGTGTGCGCGATCGATCAAGGCAGAGTTCCGGTCGATGACCGACAGCGGGTTCCAGCGCTCCTTCGAAAGTCCGAGCAGCGCCAGCGTGACGTTGCGCACGATGGTGTCGCGGGCGAACAGCGTGATGATCTGGTACGTGCGCGCCATGCCGAGATGGGCGCGGCGGCGGCTCGGGATGCCAGTGATATCCTGGCCGTGCAGTTGAACGGAGCCCGAGTCCGGTGTGAGTTCGCCAGTGATCAGGTTGAAAAGGGTGGTCTTGCCTGCGCCGTTCGGGCCGATGATCAGCCTGCGCTCGCCCGGCTCGACGTTCAGGTTGACGTCGGTGGTGACCCGCAGGCCGCCGAACGCCTTGCAGAGCTTGCTGACGACGAGCGCGCTCATGATTTACGCTCCGCGTTTCCAGCGAGCGTGATGCTCCGCCGGCGGCGGAAGGCCCGCCAGCCGTGGCGCCATAGCCGCACGGTGCCGGGCACGAGACCCTCCGGCATCAGGATGACGATGGCGACGAAGATCGCGCCCAGCAGAAAATTCCAGCGCTCGATGTAGCCTGAGACCACGTTCTTGACGATGACCACGAGCGCGGCTCCGACAATCGGGCCGAGCAGCGTTGCGGGACCGCCGGCGATCACCATCAACAGCACCTCGGCGGACGAGGTCAGCGACGTGGTCTGTGGGCTGATGAATTGCGTGTAGTAGACGAACAGGACCCCGGCGATGGCGGTGAGCAGGCCGGACAGCATGCAGGCCCAAAAGCGGATGGCCCAGACGTGATAGCCGAGCGCGTTCATACGGCGCGGCTGATCGCGGGTGCCTTTGAGGGCCGCGCCGAACGGTGAGCGCACGAAGATCGTCACGGCGACGAGCGCAATCAGAAAAATAATAAGCGTGGTGTAGTAGAACTCGTTTGGCGCGCCGAGATCGAAGCCGAACGGCGCGGGACGCGCTTTGACATTGATTCCGTTGTCGCCACCGGTGATGCTGATCCAGCGGTAGGCGAGGCCCCAGATGATCTGGCCGAGCGCCAGGGTGATCATGATGAAGCCGATGCCTGTGGCGCGGAGCGCCAGCGCAGCGAAGATGGCGGTCGCGCCGAGGCTGATGACAAGCCCTCCAAGAATCGCCGCGGTGTGGCCCGTTCCCATCGAGAGCAGATAGGCGGTGGCATAGGCCGTGATGCCGAACAGCCCGGCGTGACCGAGCGACACCAGCCCGCCATATCCGACCAGGAGGTTCAGGCCAAGCGCGAAGATCGCGTAGAACAGCACCTGGCTCGCGACGTTGATGTAGTAGATGCCCGGCATCCAGAAAGGCAGGATGACCAGCGCGGCCAAGGCCGCGACAAGGGCGACGTTGCGGGCGTTCGACATGCCACTCATAGGATGTGCCTGCCGAACAGGCCTTGCGGCCGGAAGATCAACACCAGAAGCATCGGCAGAAACAGCACGAAGTAAGCGAGCTCGGGCAGCAGCGCCTGGCCGAAGTTGTAGATGAAGCCGACGATGATGCTGCCAACGAAGGAGCCGAGCAGACTCCCGGTGCCGCCGAGAATGACGACCACAAGCGCCAGCGGCAGCATGTCCTGGTCGAGGCCCGGATAGGCGGAGAGGCTCGGGCCGCCCATGATACCGGCGAAGCCCGCAAGGCCGGCGCCAAGCGCAAACACGATGGTGAACAGCCGCGACACCCGGATGCCGACCACGCGCGCCATATCAGGATCATCGACGCCGGCGCGGATCATCGCACCGAGCCGTGTTTTGTCCAGCAGCATCCAAAGTCCGACGGCGAAAACGACGGCGATGGCGACGATGGCGAGCTTGTAGTTCGGGAACGCTGCGGGACCCATCCGCGTGAAGCCAACGAGGGCGCTGGGCGTTTCGATATTGATCGGATCGCCACCCCAGACCATGAGGCAGAAGTCGGCCGCCATGAAAGACAGTCCGAGCGTCACCAGCACCTGGGCCAGCGCGTCGCCGGGCAGCCGCCGCAGCAGCAGTCGCTCGATCAGCGCGCCGAGCAACGCAACCAGTGCCGTCGCGAGGATCGCTGCCAGCCAGAAATTGAGCTGAACGCCGCCGACTCCAAGCATGAAGGACGCGCCGAAGTAGGCGCCCAGCATGAACAGCGAGCCGTGCGTCAAATTCGGAATGCGCATCAGACCGAAGATCAGCGAGAAGCCCGCCGACAGCAGAAACAGCAGACCGCCGAAGGCGACGCTGTTGACCGTCAGAATCAGCCAGAACGTCATTGCCAGAAAATTCCCGCGCTCGTTCGTCCCCCCGGCGAATGGCGGGCGCCGGCTTCAGCAGCGCCCGCCATCTTCGTCATGGCTTGAGCGGCGGGTAGTCGCGTGAATAGACCGGCTGCGAGAGGAACTGCTTCTCGTCGTAGGTCCAGAATTGACTGACGTTGTGATAGGTCTTGATGGTCTTGTTCCAAAGCTTGAGGCCGTATTTGGCGCCGTCCTTGCCAAGCTTGCGGATGTAGAAATCGCCGACCACGTTGCCCAAGTGGTCGAACTTGACCGGGCCGCGCGGCGTGTCGGTGAGATTGACCGACCGCATGGCGTTCACAAACTTGGTCTTGTCGCTGGCGTCACCGCCGAGCGCCTGAAGGCCCGCCTCCACCACCATGCAGTTGACGTAGAGCAGGCCGGCATACTGGCCCGGCACGGTGTCGAAATTCTTCAGCATGCCGTCGACGAAGCGCTTGTTGCTCTCGGTCTCGAGATCGAGCGTATAGGGGATGCAGCTCGTCAGGCCGATCGCCTCCTCGCCGAAGCTCTTGAGCAGGGCGTCGTCGCCGCCGGTCTCGCCGGTCACGACCGGGAACTTCATCCCGGCGCCCGCATAGGCCTTCATGAAGCGCAGCGGGTTCGAGCCGGCGAAGCCCTGGCACACACCGTCGCAATCCTCGATCTGCGCGACGTAGGGCGTGTAATCCGGCGTGACCAGCGGCGGCCAGATCTTCTTGACGATCTTGCCGCCGTTGTCCTCGAACACGCGCTGGAATGCGCCCATCTGCTCGTGGCCGAAGGCGAAGTCTTCGGAGATGCAGGCGATCCGCTTCAGCTTCAACTCCTTGGCGGCATAGTCCGCCATCGGGTGCATCGCCTGGCCGGACGTGGCCGAGGCGCGGATGAAATACGGATTGGGTCTGCGCTGCGTCATGTCCTCGGCAGCGGCGAGGCTCAGGAGCGGCATCTTGCTTTGCGCGATGTAGTCGGAGATCGCGAGCAGCTCGAATGCGGCAAGCGGCCCGAGGATGCAGTCGACCTTGTCGCGCTCGACCAGTTCCTGCGCCTTGGTCTTGGTGCCGGCCGGATTGCCGCCGGTATCGGCCGAGAAGAACTCGACCTTGCGGCCGGCCATCATGTTGTTCTTCTCTTTCAGGAAGGTGAGGACACCCTGTTCCATCTGGATACCGCCCTGGGCGAGCGGACCGGTCTTCACGGTAAGAAGTCCCAGCTTGAATGGCGCGGCCTGCGCATGGACGGCTGGCGCTTTCAGCGCAGCGATGCTGGCGCCAGTTGCCAGCATGCCCTTGAGTACGGATCGACGCTTAATCGACATTGGTTTCACTCCCGAGTGGTGATTGTTTTAAGTCCCCTGTTGTCCGGGGATCTTGTTGGTCGCCTGAAACTTCATTAGCACGGTCGCGAGTGTCGCCCTCGCGCGAAATGATAGCAAGATTGTCGCAAGCTTTTAGATGCCCAGGTAGCTGTGCTTGATCTGTTCGTTGGCCCACAATTCTGCCGGCAGCGCCGAATAGACCACCTGACCCTTGCTCATGACGTGTACGTAATCGACGAGCTTCAGCGCCAGCGACGCGTTCTGTTCGACGAGGAGGATCGACATGCCCTCCTTCTTGAGTTGCGCGATCGCCTCCCAGACGCCCTGGATGATGATGGGTGCGAGCCCCTCTGATGGCTCGTCCATGATCAGGCAGTCGGGATTGGTCATCAACCCGCGGCCGATCGCGAGCATCTGCTGCTCGCCGCCGGACAGCGTCCGGGAGCGCTGCGTCCGCCGCTCGCGCAATCGCGGGAACATCTTGTAGACGCGTTCGAGATTCCAGCCGTGCCGCTCGCCGTGGCGTTCGGCAACCAAAAGGTTTTCTTCGACACTAAGCGTCGGGAACACGCGGCGGCCCTGCGGCACGAGCCCCATGCCGCTGCGCACTGTCTCGAACGACGGCACCGCGGTGATGTCATCGCCCTTGAACACGATCTTGCCGCGGCGCGGCGGCACGAAGCCGCAGATCGAATTGACGAGCGTCGTCTTGCCGACGCCGTTCCTGCCGAGGAGGCCCAGGATCTGGCCCTGCTCGAGCTTCAGCGACAGCCCCTGCAGCACATAGGCGTCGCCGTAATAGGTGTGGATGTCCTGGACCTCGAGGATCGACATAGTTCAGCCAGTCCCCAGGTAGATTTCTTGGACCTTCTGGCTGGTCTTGATCTGCGCAGGCGTGCCGGTTTCCAGGATCTGGCCGAAATGCAGCACCGAGATGGTGTGGGCGAGATCGAACACCACGTCCATGTCGTGTTCGATCAGAAGGATCGCGAGCTTGGGATCGAGCCGCATCAGAAACTTGGTCATCTCGACCGACTCTCCCGACGATAGGCCAGCCGCCGGCTCGTCGAGCAGCAGGATGTTCGGATCGCTGGCGAGCCCCAGCACGATCTCGAGCTGGCGCTGCTCGCCGTGGGAGAGATAGCGCACTTCGGTGTTGGCTCGGTCCATGAAGGACGCCTGCTCAAGCAGCCGATGCGCCTTCTCGTAGACGTCTTTATAGGACGACAGAAAGCGCCACATCACGAACTTCGAGGGCTTCAGCCCCTTGATCGCGAGCAGCACGTTGTCGAGCACGGTCAATCTTGGAAACAAGCTCGTCACCTGGAACGTCCGCGCCATGCCCATCGCGGTGCGGCGATGGCCCGGCCAGCCGGTGACGTCCTTGCCGAACAGCAGCACCTGCCCCGACGACGGCGGGAAGATGCCGGTGATCAGATTGAACAGCGTTGTCTTGCCGGCGCCGTTCGGACCGATGATCGCCTTGCGATCTCCCGGCATGACCTTGAAGGTCACATCACGCGTTGCCTGAAGCCCGCCGAAACTTTTGCAGAGGCCGCGCAGCTCGAGCGCGGGCACTGCGCCGTCCGGTCCGCTCGTTTGCTGCATCGTCATGCGATCCTGTCGCGGGTGGATGACGCCGGGGCCCGATCGGAGCCCTGGCGTTGCGTTTTCGTCAGTTGCAGAACTTGCAAGGCGGATAGTCGCGGCTATAGACCGGCGTCGCCAGGAACTCGTCTTTCTTGAACTGGCCGAACTGGTTCACGTTCGGATAGGTCTTGATGACGGTGTTCCAGAGCTCTTCCTTGTCGTAGCCGAACATCTTCTTCTTCTCGACCTTCTTGATGTAGATGTTCTGCACCGGGTTTCGCATCTCATCGATCGTCACCGGTCCGCGGATGGTGTCGAACTTCATCGACGCAAGCTGCTTGATGAACTCCTCGGCGCCGGGGAATTTGCCCTGGTTCTTCGCCATGACCTGATCGATCATCCCTGCCGTCGTGTAGTTGGTCTCCGAATAGTACGACGGCACCTTGCCGAACTTCGCGCGGTACTCCTTGACGAATTCCGCGTTTTTCGGCGTGTCGATGGCTGCGCTGTATTGCAGCGCCGAGATGTGGCCGATCACTTCGTCTCCCATCGCCGGCAGCACGAATTCGTCATAGCTCGTGCCGCCGCCGATCACCGGCTTCTTGTTGCCGGATGCCGCGAGCTGCTTGGGGAACTGCAGCGACATCGGCCCGACCATCAGCGAGAAGATCGCATCCGCCTCAGGCTTGATGCTCGGGATGTAGGGGCCGAAATCCTTGGTGCCGAGCGGGGGCCAGATTTTCTGGATGATCTGCCCGCCACAGGCTTCGAATGCCCGCTGGAAGCCGCCGACCACCTCGTAGCCGAACGCGTAGTCGGCGCCGATCGCGACGATCTTCTTGTAGCCCTGATCGCAGGCCCACTGGCCGAACGGATGACTCGGCTGCGAGCTCGACCAGCCGGTGCGGATGTGGAACGGGTATTTGCTGAAATCGCGTTGCGTCAGATCGTCGGCCGCGGCGACCGGATTGACGTACAGCACCTTCTCGGCCGTGCTCACCGGCGCGAGTGCATAACCGGTCGAGGCGAGCAGGCCGCCTGCGATCATGTGCACCTTGTCCTGCAGGATCAGCTTTTTCGCCTTGGTGACGGCGGTGTCGGGTCGTCCCTGTTCGTCCTCGACGATGAACTTCACCTGCGCGCCGCCGAGCACATCCTTGTGCTGGTCGAGGTACAGCTTGAAGCCGTCGACCATGTCCTTGCCGACCTGGGCAAAGATACCGGTGGTCGGCGCGAGATAGCCGATCCGCAATTCCTCGGCTTTGGCGCCGGCACCCGCTCCGGCGATGAAAGCGCCGGCGAGCATCAGCGAGCTTACGGTACGATGCAGAACTTTCGTCATGCTACCCTCCGCGTGTTGGCCGCCCTCAGCCCATTCAGTGAGGCACGGCTTTGAGTTCCTGGGTCGTGTCTTTGGCGCTGTCTTTCTGTGCGGTCCGCTGGCGGTACTGCCGGATGCGCTCCGGAATCCCCATCAGGCCGGTCGGCAGATAGAAGATGGTCAGCACGTAGACGCCGCCCAGCACGTACTGCCACCACGGCACCAGCGTGCTGAGATATTCCCTCAGTCCAAACACGATCATGGCGCCGATCACGCCGCCGACGAGCGTGCCGGCGCCGCCGAGCACAGCCATCAGCAGTGCGTCGACCGATGTGGTGAGCTCGACATTGACCGGGCTGACGATGCCGGCGGTGTGCGCCCAGAGCACGCCGGACAAGCCGCCGAAGGCGCCGGCGATGATGAAGGCGATGTATTTGTGCAGCCACGTGTTGTAACCGAGGATCTTCATGCGCAGCTCGCGCTCGCGGATGCCCAGCAGGCTTTTGCCGAACGGCGAATGCACCAGCGTGTACATCGCGAGCAGCGACGCCACGAAGAAGCCGAATACGACAAAGAAGAACGTCACTTCGTTGCCGAAATCGATCGGACCGAATTTCGGCCGCTCGCGTAAATTGATGCCGTTGTCGCCACCGGTCAGCGAATTCCAGCGATAAGCCAAGCCCCAGACGCATTGGCCGAGCGCGAGCGTGATCATCAGGAAGTAGACGCCGCTCGCCCGGATCGCGAGCAGGCCGAACACGGCGGCGAGCGCCGCGCCGAGGAAGATTCCGAACAGCACCACCAGCCAGAAATCCCAGCCGAGTCCGATCTGGTACTTGGTGGCGAGGATCGCGGTCGCGTAGGCGCCGATGCCGAGATACGCCGCCTGGCCGAGCGAGGCCAAGCCGGTGTAGCCCAACAGAATGTCGAGGCTCATCACCAGGATCGAGAAAGCGAGCGCGCGGGTGGCGAGCAGAATGACGAACGAGTTGGTGTTCGGCACGATCACGGCGACCGCGACGAGGGCCAGCGCCACGATCAGGATTTTGAGGGGCTGGCCTGTCACGTTCACTCACTCGCGCCCGAACAAGCCGGTCGGCTTGATGGCCAGGATCAGCGCCATCGGCGCGTACAGGGTGAAGTAGGATATTTCCGGAAACAGCGCCTTGCCGAAGTTGTCGGCCAGGCCGACCGCAAGCGCGCCGATGGCTGCGCCCCCGAGGCTTCCCATGCCGCCGATGATGACCACAGCGAAGGCGAGCGGCAGCATCTCGAAATCGAGGCCCGGATAGACCCCGAGGAAGGCGCCGCCGATCACGCCGCCCAGTGCTGCGAGAAACGCACCGAGCGCAAAGATCAGCATCGAGATGCGCGAGGTGTCGATGCCGATGCCGCGTGCCATCTGCGCGTCGTCGACAGTGGCGCGGACTGCGGCGCCGAGTCGCGTCTTTTCCATCGCGAGCCACAGCGCGAGACCGATCGCGGCCGCCATCGCGATCATGAAGATGCGATAGAGCGGCAGATAAAGTCCGCCGATATTGACCGTGGTCGATAGCGCAGGCGGCGGGGTGATGTCGAAGTTGTTGCCGCTCCAGATGTCGAGCGCGGCCTGCTGGAACAGGAATGCGAAGCCGACGGTGAGCAGCACCTGGCGCAGAGGGTCGAAGCCGAGCGGCCGCAGGAACATCCGCTCCATCGCAAGCCCGAGCAGTGCGATGGCAAGAGCTGCGACCGGCAGCGCGAGCAGCCACGAGCCGGTGGTCCAGATCACGGTGAGCGCGACGTAACCGCCGAGCAGGAAGTAGGAGCCGTGCGCAAGATTGACGATGCGCATCACGCCGAAAATCAGCGAGAGGCCGCTGCCCACCAGGAACAGCAGAGCCCCGTAGGAGATGCCGTTGAACGCCTGGATCAGCCAGAAGTTCAGGTTCATTTCCGCCCGCGTCCCTCTTCAGTGAGAAGGTTGGACGGGAGCTTACATGAGCTTGAGCGGTCCGCCAGCCCGATTATCGGGCGGCGACATCTTGACCTCGACGTCGTTCGGTCGGAGGACTTAGCGCGCCTTGCGGCGGCGCCTCACCTTGGCTTTGCCCTCGAGCACGGCGCATACCGCGGCGGTGTCGTCCTCGGCATGGCCCTGCTTGAGCGCGGCTGCATAGACCGGCAGCGTTGCCGAGAACAGCGGCGTCGGCACGTTGATTTTCTTGGCGAAGGCGCCGATCACGTCCATGTCCTTCTGCCAGACCGAGCACTTCATGGTGACGTCGCTGTAGTCGTTCTTCACCATCATCGGCGCGCGCAGTTCGAACACGCGCGAATTGCCGGCTCCGTTGGAGATCATCTCGAAGATAATCTTGGGATCGAGGCCCGCCTTCATGCCCATCACCATGGCTTCGGCCGAGGCGACGTTGTTGATGGCGACCAGCAGATTGGCGACGTATTTCATCCGGCTGCCATTGCCGAAAGCGCCGACGTCATAGGTCTTGCGCGAGAATCCCGCGAACATCGGCTTGATCTTGCCGATCGCCTTCTTGTCGCCGCTGGCATAGATCACGAGATCGCCGGTGCGCGCCTGCGCGCCGGTGCCGCTGACCGGACAGTCGAGCATGATGTGTCCGGCCTTGCGCAGGATCTTCTCCGCCTTCTCCTTGTCCTCGATGTTGAAGGTCGAGCACTCGGCGATGATGCGGGGCGGCAGGCCCGCGCCGGCGATTTCCTTTGCGGTCGCCATCAGGGCTTCGGGCTTCGGCAAGCTAGTGATGACGATCGGGCAGGTCGCCGCGACCTCTTTCGCGCTCCGCACGATCCAGGCGCCGGCCTTGGTCAGCTCCTTCTGTTTCTTCGGATCGACATCAAAGCCGACGACGCGCCATTCGGCCTTGATCAGATTGCGGCTGAACGAGCCGCCCATGATGCCCAGCCCGATCACGCCTACGCTCTTCTTCGTCTTCGCCGGACTCATCGTGCCCACTCCATTCCTCGATATACCGCCGTATGTCCTTAGCCGCGGACAGTAAGCTGACGCGCGAGACGCGCCAAGACCGATCAAGCGCGAAGTCACACAACCTCTACTTTCGAGACCAGGCCGGATCGCCTATCGTCGCCACGCGACGGAAGCCGGGAGACGGAAAACATGATGGCTGCTTTTTCCAGGATTGCCCACTTGAGCCTTGCGGCCGTGCTTCTTGCGGCTTCGACGCAGGCCACGCCAGCCCAGGGATTGATCGTCAAGAAACGCCTGTCGGCGGTGCTGGCGATGGAAGCCGTGATGGAAGCGGTCAGCGTCTGCAAGAAGGCCGGTTACGCCGTGAGCGCCATTGTCGTCGATACCGAAGGCGTCCGGCAGGCGCTGATCGGCGGTGACGGAGCGACGGTCCATACGCTCGACAGTGCCTATGCCAAGGCCTACACGGCCGCGTCGTTGGCGCCGGTCCGCAAAGACGGATCGACCCAGGCGTTGTCGGAGCGGATCGCGAAGACGCCCGGCGTGACCACAGCCGGTCTTGCCAGTCTGCCGAACATCAACTTCACGCCCGGCGGCGTGACGATCATGGCTGGCGAAGATCTGATCGGCGGCATCGGTGTTGCAGGTGCGCCCGGCGGCAATTTCGATCACGATTGCGCGGTTGCGGCTCTGGCCAAGATCAAGGACCGGATGAACTAGCCGCGCGGAATTCATACGCACACAACTGTAGGAAGGTGGAATGCATATCGGCATCGCCGGCGTCGGCCGGATGGGTTCGAACATCGGCGCGCGACTCATGGAGATGGGTCAGACGCTGACGATCTGGAACAGGACCGCCGACAAGACCGAGGCACTGGTCAAAGCGGGCGCAAAGCTTGCGGCATCGCCGGCTGCACTTGCCGGCTCGGTCGATGCGGTGATGACCATCATCACCAATGCTGACGCGATCCAGGCGATGTATCACGGCCCGGATGGCCTTCTGTCCGGTGACGTGACGGGCCAGCTGTTCATCGAGATGAGCACTGTGCCGCCGGAGGTACAGGTCGCGCTCGCCGAGAAGGTGCGCGCGAAAGGCGCGGCCTATGTGGAGTGCCCGGTGAGCGGCTCGGTGATCCCGGCTCGCACCGGCAAGCTGCTGGGATTGATGGGCGCGGAGCCCGCCGACGCCGCGCGGGCACGGCCGATCCTCGATCACATCTGCCGCCGCGTGCTGCACACCGGTCCGGTCGGCAACGGCGCGGCGATGAAGCTCGCGGTCAATCTGCCGCTGATGGTCTACTGGCAGGCGTTGGGCGAGCAGCTTGCGCTCTGCAAGGACCTCAAGATCGATCCGGCGGCGCTGCTCGATTTTCTCTCCGAGACCTCGGGCGCCGCGACTGTGCTCAAGCAGCGCATGCCCGGCATCATCGCGCGGCTGAATAACGAGCCATCCGACATCAGGACCTTCAACCTCGACGGCGGCATCAAGGACGTCAAAGCCATGCTTTCGGAGGGCGACAAGCGCGGCGTCGAGCTGCCGCTGCTGAAGCAAACGCTCGCCTGCTACGAGGAGGCGCGTCGCACCATGCCGGGCAACGACGAGGTCTCGAACGTTGCGGCCTATTGGTCGAGCCGGAAATCGTAACGATCATTTCCAGGGAGGAGTTTCATGAAGTTCTATTCATTCTGGCGCTCGCTTGCGAGCTACCGCGTGCGCATCGCGATGAATCTGAAAGGACTCACACCCGACGAGGTGATCGACGTCAACCTGATGAAGGGCCAGCAGCGAGACGAGGCCTATCGGAAGGTCAATCCGATGATGGCGCTGCCGGCGCTGGTCGACGGCGAGGGGCCGGCGATGTTCGAGTCGCTCGCGATCATCGAATATCTCGATGAGACCCATCCCAATCCGCCGCTGCTGCCGAAGGATCCGAAGGGCCGGGCGCGGGTGAGGGGGCTCGCGCAAATCATCGCCTGCGACTCCCATCCGCTGATCGTGCCGCGGGTGCGCGAGCACTTGGCGCATGAATTCAAGGCTGACGAGGCGACGATCGCGAAGTGGGCGCAGCATTGGCACACCGCGGCGCTGAAGGCGCTCGATGTGTATCTCGCAGACAAGGCGACCGGTAAGCATGCCCACGGCGACCAGATCACGATCGCCGATATCTGCATCGCGAGCCAGGGCGCAGGTGCGAACTTCTTCAAGGTCGATCTCGCGCCGTTCCCGAACTTCAAGCGCGTGCTCGATGCATGCATGGCTAACGATGCCTTCGTTCGGGCGCATCCACTGAAGCAGCCGGGAGCGCCTGCGGCGGTCTAGCGGTCGTGTGTCCCGGACGCGGTGCAGCGTGGAGCGAAGCGTAACGGTGCACCGCTGATCCGGGACCCCGGTTGCTATTCTTAAGAAGGAAACCGGGGTCCCGGGTCTGCAACGCACCGCTGCGCGCTGCGTCGCGCCCGGGACACGAGCCTCACGATTTTGCGCCACCCCGCCGTCCTCGCACCGGATAAACCACTGCTGGGATGGTCTTGGCCCAGACCTCCTGGATGCGCGCGATTTCCGCCTCGAAGGTCTCGAGAAAGAGCTGCGCCTGGGTCGAGAGCGTGCGCCGCGCCGGCGAGATCACCACGAACTCGGCGATCAGGGGCGGATCGTGGATCGGGCTGATCACGCGCTCCGCGCGTGGCTGCTCGACATCGCCGATGCAGATGAGCCCGGACAGGATTGCAACCCAGTCCGACTGCAGCACGAATTGCAGCGTGCTGATCATCGCGTCCATCTCGATGACGTCGGCAATCTCGACACCGTGGGTCTGGCAATAGACCTCGATGTTGCGACGGCGGACATTGGAGCGGCTCGGCAGAATGATCTTGAGCGGCCCGCAATCCTTCAGCCGCACCGGTTGCAGCGGCGTGAGGCCGAATCTCCGATTCGAAACCAGCATCTCGCGGTCGCGCACGATCAGCCGCGACTTCAGTCCGACTCGGCTTTCGGAGGCCGGCACCACGGCGAAATCGAGCTCACCCGCATGCACCATGTCGGTGAGCCAGCCGCTGTAGCCTTCGACGATGTGCAACCGCACGTCGGGATGCTTCGATTTGAAATCGGCGAGCGCGGGCGCGAGCGCCGCGCGCGTCAATGTCGGGATCAGCCCGATGCGAAGATCGCCGCTGACCCGCGCGGCAAAACCGCGCACCTCTTCGGCCGCGTTGGCGAGTTGTCCGACCGCTTCGATGCAGCGCCGGTAGTAGCGCTGGCCGGCCGGCGTGGGCGTCACGCCCGCCGTCGAACGCTCGAACAGCTTCACGCCCAACATGCGTTCGGCCGCGGCCACATGCTGGGAAATGCCGGATTGCGTGGCGTTCTCCCGCGCGGCGGCGCGGGTGAACGAGCCTTCCTCGCAGACCGCGATGATGGCCTTGATCTGACGGAGCGCGATTTCGGTCATTAGGAATCCTGATGCCTAACGGCAAGATATATTAATTCGGCTTACGCCGCCAGCGTGACTAGATTGGCGCCAAAGGACGACGCGACTCGCCGGAGGGCCTTTATGAAGCTCGGCTTCTTCACGATGCCGATCCATCCGCTGAACAAGGATTGGCGGACATCGCTGCGCGAGGACCGCGAGGCCTTCCTGCTTGCCGACAAGCTTGGCTTCACCGAGGGCTATGTCGGGGAGCACTCGACCGATCGCGCCGAGAACATCACCTCGTGCATGGTGTTCATCGCGAGCCTCATCCACAACACCAAGACCATCAAGCTCGGCACCGGCACCATCAACATGCCGAACCAGCATCCGGCGGCGGTCGCGGCCAACATCGCGATGCTCGACCACATGCTCGACGGCCGTTTCATCTTCGGCATCAGCCCGGGCGGTCTCCTCTCAGACGCCGAGGCGTTCGGCGTGCTCGACGCCGACCGCGGCGCGATGTTCCTCGAAGCCATCAACACGGTGCTGGCGATCTGGAAGGGCGAGCCGCCCTACAACATCGAAGGCAAATACTGGAACATCAAGATCGAGAAGCAATTCTTGCCGGAGATCGGCCAAGGCTTCCTGCCGAAGCCGCTGCAAAGGCCGCACCCGCCGATCGTGGTGACAGCCGTGGCGCCGTTCTCCAAGGGCGTCACCGAGGCCGCGGCGCGCGGCTGGGAGCCGATCTCGGCGAACTTCCTGATGCCGGAATGGGTGAAGAGCCACTGGCCGCGCTATGTGGAAGGCTGCGAGCGCGTCGGCCGGCCGGCCGATCCGGCGAACTGGCGCGTCGCGAAAAGCATCTTCGTCGCAGACGACGACAAGACCGCCGAGGCTTATGTCAGCGATCCGGGCAGCCCGTATCGTTACTATTACAGCCAGCTCTATACCAAGCTGAAGCGCGGCCGGCTCGAGCTGTTCAAGACGCGGCGCGATCAGCCCGACAGCGAGGTCACGCTCGACGGCATCTGCAAGGACCTGATCATCTACGGCTCGCCCGAAAAGGTCGCGGACGAGATCCTCAGATTCCGCGAGCGGGTCGGCGACTTCGGCACGTTGCTTTATGCCGGCAAGGACTGGCGTGACGTGACGCTTGCCAAGCGCTCGATGACCTTGCTCGCCGAGAAGGTGATGCCTAAGGTCAACGCCGCCATCAAACCGGTGGCCAGGGCGTCCTAGGCCGGCCTTCGTCGGCCAATCATCGCGAGTTGTATGTCGTGAGCAAGCCGCGGGTTTTCGTCACCCAGCCGATCGCGGAAAGTGCGCTGGCGCGGCTGCGCGTTGTCGCCGATGTCGAGGTCAACGGCGATTCCAGCAAGGTCCTGCCGAAGGACAAGTTGATCGACGCGGTGAAGCGCTGCGACATTCTCGTCTCGCTGCTGCACGACACCGTCGACCGCGACGTGCTGACCGCTAACCCTGCGCTCAAGGCGGTGTCGTCGATGAACATCACGCAGGATCGCATCGATCTGGCGTCGGCCACCGAACTCGGCATTCCGGTCACCAACATTCCGGCGATCGTCACCAACTCGACGGCCGATATCGGTTTCGGCCTGCTGCTTTCGGTCGCGCGCAACATCGCGCTCGGCGACAAGCTGTATCGCCAGGGCATCTATCCGGGTTCGCAGTCGAACCACTTGGCGGGCGCGGCCGTCACCGGCAAGACGCTGGGTCTGATCGGCTTCGGCCGCATCGGTCAGGCCATGGCACGGCGCGGCCGCGGCTTCGAGATGAAGATCATCTATGCCGATCCGCGACGTCTCCCGCCCGACGAGGAAGCGAAGTTCGAGGCCGGCCACCGGAGCTTCGACGATCTCCTCCGTGAGGCGGATTTCGTCTCGCTGCATCCGCAGCTTTCACCCGAGACCCGGCACCTGATGAGCGACCGGCAGTTCGCGCTGATGAAGCCCACGGCCTTCGTCATCAACACCTCGCGCGGGCCGGTGATCGACGAGGCCGCTTTGGTGCGGGCCCTTCAGGAGAAGAAGATCGCCGGCGCAGGCCTCGATGTGTTCGAGCACGAGCCGCAACTTTCGCCTGAATTGGTGACGATGCCGAATGTGGTGCTGACGCCGCATCTCGGCAGCGCCGTGCTGGAGCTGCGCGAGGGTATGGCCCACGTCGTGGTCGACAACACCATCGCGCTGATTGAAGGAACGCCGCCGATGAGCTGCTTCAATCCGCAGGTGCTGAAGAAGCTGTTTTAACTTTTGCTTCCGGACACGCCACTCTCTACCGGCTTCATCCTGAGGAGCCAGCCGAAGGCTGGCATCTCGAAGGATGGCCGCCCGCCCGGATGCTGCACCAGCGTGGCCGCCCTCGTCCTTCGAGACGCGGCGCTTCGCGCCGCTCCTCAGGATGAGGGCGGAGCGAACTACCGCGGTTCGCTGGGCCAGCCCGCGGTCGGATAGCCCGGCAGCCACTTGTTGCGGATTTTCGCGAGCGTGCCGTCCATCTCGATCTGGTCGAGCCAGATGTTGATGTAGTTCAAGAGCGTCTGGTCCTCGCGGCGGATCAGGATCGCGACATAGACCGGGTCGAACACGTTTTGCGGGTTCATCACCACCACGCGCGGGTCTTTCGCAGCGAGATAGACCGCTGATGTCGAGTCCGCCACCTGCGCGTCGGCCTTGCCGTCGATCAGATCGGCGTAGGCCAATTCGTTGCTGGCATATCCCGCGGGCGCCGCATTCTTGAATCGCACCTTGGCAAAGCGTTCGTTCAGGCCGCCCTGGTTGTAGGCGATCTTCAGACCTGCTTTGTCGAGGTCCTCCAGCGAGTGGTACTTGTCCTTGTCGGCCGCGCGGACGATGAGCAGCTTGCCGTAACGCATGTAAGGCCGCGAGAACGTCGCAGTGCGTGCGCGCTCCAACGTACGGCCCATGCCGGACATGGCGAAATCGAATTTGTCGGCCAGCAGATCCGTCAGCATCGTGCCGAAGGTCATCTTGACGTATTCGACCTTCACGCCGCCCAGCGCCTGCGAGAGCGTCGCGAGTGCGTCCATATCGAGGCCTTCAAGCTGACCGGACGTGGCATTGCGCATGCTGAACACCGGCGTGTCCATCGTGGTGCCGACGCGCAGCACCTTGCTCGAAAGAATGCGCTCCATGCGGTCCTGCGCCGCGGCGGGCAGGGCGGACGCCAGCAATGACAGTGCAAGCAGCAGAAATCGAAACGTCATGAAAGTCTCCTATTCGGCGGTCCAGCCGCCGTCGAGCACCAGCGCCGAACCGGTCATCAGCGAAGAGGCATCGGAGGCGAGAAACACAATCGCGCCGTTGAGTTCTTCGAGCTGTCCGAGCCGGCCGAGCTTGATCTTCGACAGCACCTCGTCGCGGAACGCCTTGTTCTCGAAGAACGGCTTGGTCATCGGCGTTTCGAGAAACGTCGGACCGAGGCTGTTGACCCGGATGTTGTGCGGCGCAAGCTCGATAGCCATTGCCTTGGTGAAACCTTCCATGGCGTGCTTGGACGCGCAATAGACGGTGCGACGCGCGGCGCCGACATGGCCCATCTGCGATGAGATGTTGATGATCGAGCCCGGCTGTTTCGCCGCGATCAGACGCAGCGCCACAGTTTGCGCCATGAAGAATGCAGCGCGGACGTTGAGCCCGAAGATCGCGTCGAAGTCCTCGACCTTGACGTCCGGCAGGTGGGCCGGCCGGTTCATGCCGGCGTTGTTGACCAGCACATGATAAGGCTCGGCTGCGGCAAGAGCCTTCCGCGCGGCATCGATGTCGGTGACGTCGAGCACCAGCGCGTCGGCCTTTTCGCCGCGCGCGCGGATCGCTGCCGCTGCATCCTCGATCTCGGCTTTGGTCCGCGCCGCGAGAGTCACATGCGCGCCGGCCGCAGCCAGCGCCGATGCCGCCGCAAGCCCGATGCCGCGACCGCCGCCGGTCACCAGCGCACGCTTGCCGTCGAGACGAAACGACGGCGTCTTGGCGAGATCGATCGACGGCATGGTGCGTCCTTTATCCGAGCAACCGCTGACCGGAATAGAAAACCACACCGATCGCCGCGATGGCCAGCGCGCCGAATGTCAGTCCCATGGCGGCGCGGCGCTGACGGATGTCTTCGTCGGTCCGGCTGACGCAATAGGCATGCAGGCAACGCCCGAGGATCAGCGCGATGCAGAGCGCGTGAATGAGCCATCGCGCGGCGCCATAAAGCTCGAGGAAGGTGAGCAGGATAATCGTGAGCGGGACGTATTCGGCGAAATTGCCTTGCACGCGGATGCGGCGCTCGAGCGGTTCTTGTCCGCCGGAGCCAAGCCTGATGCGGAACTGCCGGCGCGCGACGATCACGCGCGCCGACAGAAAGATGAAGATCAGGCCGAGCACCGCGGCATAGAACGGCACGATTGTGGGGATCATGGATTGCCCCTTAATCCTTCAACCCGTCGCGCCGCGGATCACTCCGCGGCTTGCGCGTAGGGCACGTTGCGGCCGCCATAACGCCGCACGCGGACATTGGCCTGCTCGGCGTGGGCCGAGAAGCCTTCCAGCATGCAAAGCCTGGAGCAATACTCGCCGATCATCGCGCTCGCCTGGTCGGTCATCACCTTCTGGTAGGTGCAGGTCTTGAGGAACTTGCCGACCCAGAGACCGCCGGTGTAGCGCGCCGCCTTCTTGGTCGGCAGCGTGTGGTTGGTGCCGATCACCTTGTCGCCATAGGCGACGTTGGTGCGGGGGCCGAGGAACAGCGAGCCGTAGTTCTTCATGTTGTTGAGGAAGTGGTCCGGATCGCGCGTCATCACCTGGACGTGCTCGGAGGCGATGCGGTCGGCCTCCTGCACCATCTCGTCCTCGCTGTCGCAGACGATCACCTCGCCGAAGTCGGCCCAGGCTTTGCCGGCGGCGTCAGCGGTAGGCAGGATTTTCAGGAGCCGCTCGATCTCGCTCATGGTGTCGCGGGCGAGCTTCTCGGAGTTGGTCAGCAGCACAGCCGGCGAAGTCGGCCCGTGCTCGGCCTGGCCAAGGAGGTCGGTGGCGCAGATCTCGCCATCGACCGTGTCGTCGGCGATCACCAGCGTTTCGGTCGGGCCCGCGAGCAAGTCGATGCCGACGCGGCCGAACAGCTGGCGCTTGGCCTCGGCCACATAGGCATTGCCGGGGCCGACGATCATGTCGACCGGCGCGATGGTCTCGGTGCCGAGCGCCATGGCGGCGACCGCCTGCACGCCGCCCAGCACGTAGATTTCGTCGGCGCCGCCGAAATGCATCGCGGCAACGATCGCCGGGTGCGGCCCGCCCTTGAATGGCGGCGCGCAGGCGATGATGCGCTTCACACCGGCGACGCGCGCCGTGACGATCGACATGTGCGCGGATGCCACCATCGGATAGCGCCCGCCCGGCACGTAGCAGCCGATGGCGTTCACCGGGATGTGGCGATGGCCGAGGATGACGCCGGGCTGCGTCTCGACCTCCAGGTCCTTCATGGTGTCCTTCTGCTTCTGCGCGAAGTTTCGGACCTGGGCCTGAGCGAACTTGATGTCGTCGAGGTCGCGCTTTGAGACCTGCGAAATAGCTTTCTCGATCTCGGCGGGCGTCAGCCGGAAATCTTTCGGCTCCCAATTGTCGAACTTCTTCGACAACTCGCGGATCGCCACGTCTTTCCTCTCCTCGACCTGCGCCAGGATGCCTTCGACCGTGCTGCGCACTTGCGCATCGGCGGCCTTGATCGCGCTTGCGTCCATCCCGCGCTTGAGAAAGCGAGCCATAGTTTCCTCCACTGAATTCCAGAACAGTTCCCGGTTGGCTTGAATCACGGGCCACAACGGCGGTGTCATTGCCGGGCCGGCGCGTGAGCGCCGTGACCCGGCAATCCATGAGCGGCTGCAGCGAAGGCGGCCGTAAGAGTGTGTTGTCGTTGCGCCATCGAATGGACCCGCGGGTCAAGCCCGCGGGTGACAGTGTGCATGTTGCGCGGGCTAGCTTCAATTCGGATGGACACTAGCCGTCGGCGTCCGGGTAGCCGTCGGCCGGCTTTACTTGATGGCCTGCGGGTTGATCGGCGAGCCGGTGCCGCCGGTGATGATCAGCGGCGGCCCGCAGAAGAAGAACTCGTAGACGCCGTCCTGCTCGCAATCCTCGGCGAGCTCTTTCAAATAGAATATCTCGCCCATGCAGAGGCCCATCGCCGGGATCACCACCCAGTGCCACGGCTGGTTGGCTTCCGTGGTTTCGTTCGGCCGCACTTCGACGCCCCAGGTGTCGGAGCAGATCGCGGCGACCTGCTTATCCTGGCACCAGTAGCAGTTCTCGAACTTCACGCCCGGCGCATCGCCGCCCGCGTAGCCGCCCCACTGCTTCTCCGACATGCAGCGTTCCATCTGGCCGGTGCGGACGATGACGAAGTCGCCTTTGCGAATCTGGACGTTCTGATCCTTGGCGCACTTATCCAACTCGTCGTTGGAGATGCCTTCGCCGTCTTTGAGCCACGGCACCTTGCGGAAGCGCGCGATGTCGAGCAGCACGCCGCGGCCGACCATCTTGCTCTTGGAGTGTTCGATGCCGAGCACCGAGAGGCCACGCGAGTCGATCAGCTTTGCGTCATGGCCGTTGTAGCACTTGTCGTCGAAGAAGATGTGTCCGAGCGCGTCCCAGTGCGTCGCGCCCTGGACGCAGAGGTTCAGCGTGTCGTCGGCGTAGCGGATCTTGTTCCAATCCTGCTGGCCGGCGACGGCGTCGGTGCCGGTGGCGAGCATCTGGTGGATCGGGTTGAAGCGGCCGCCGAACAGTCCGTTCTGCGGGCCGTCGCGGTCGAGCGGGATGCCGAGCGCGAACGTCTTGCCGGCTTTGATCAGCTTGGCGGCGTTGGCGATATCTTCGGGCGTGACGTGGTTGAGCGTGCCGATATGGTCGTCCTTGCCCCAGCGGCCCCAGTTGGAAAGCTTCTTGGAGGCTTCCTCGATCGCCTTGCGTCCCACTTTGATATCCATGACCCGATTCCCTCCAAGCTTTTCGTTGTCCGCCCAACACTGTGCCGGACGGCGGGTGGATTTTGGCCAACCCGCCGCGTTCCGTCTACGGAGAGATTGGTTAGACCTTGCCTAACGCGCGCAGAATCTTGTCGGGCGTGAACGGCATGTCGGTCAGCGGGACGGCGCCCAATGGCCGCAATGCGTCGTTGATGGCGTTCATGACCGAGCCCGGCGCGCCGGCGGTGCCGGCTTCGCCGGCGCCTTTGGCGCCCAATTCGGAGTCGGCAGTCGGTGTCACCACATGGCCCACTTCAATATCCGGCATCTCGACCGCCATCGGCACGAGATAGTCGGCCATGTTGCCGTTCAGAAGTTGTCCGCGCGCGTCATATTGGCAGTGCTCGAACAGCGCGGCGCCGATGCCCTGCACCACGCCGCCGCGGACCTGTTCGTCAACGAGCTGCGGGTTGATCACGGTGCCACAGTCTTCGACGCACCAATGTTTCAGCAATGTGACAAAGCCAGAGTCGGTGTCGACCTCGAGCCAACTCGCCTGGATACCGTTGGTGAACGAAAAGGCCCATTGCCGCGGCACATAGTGCCGCGTCGCGACGAGCTCGGCCTGCACGCCGGCCGGCAGCGTATCGGGGCGGAAGTAGGCGATGCGTGCGACCTCGTCGAGCCCGATGCGCTCGGTATTGCTTCCCTTGTCGACCACCACGCCATTGCTGATGTCGAGCGTCTCGGGCTTGGCTTGCAGGATCGAGCCCGCGACCGCCAGCACGTTCTGCCGCAGTGCCTTGCCGGCCTGCCAGGCGGCCTCGCCACCGATGCCGGCCGCGCGCGACGCCCAGGTGCCGCCGCCATAGGGCGTGTTGTCGGTGTCGCCCATGATGACGCGAACCTTGTCCATCGGGACGCCGAACGATGACGCCACGCATTGCGCGACCACCGCCTCGGCGCCCTGGCCCTGCTCGGAGACGCCGATGTGGCAGAAGATCGCGCCGGTGGAGTCGAGCCGCACAGTGGCGCCGTCTTGCGCCGAGATGCGCGCGCCGCCGACGCCGTAGAACGCCGCGCTCGGATTGGTCACCTCGACGAAGCTCGCGAAGCCGATGCCCCGGTAGATGCCTTGCTTTCGCAATCTCTCCTGCTCGGCGCGCAATCCGGCGTAGTTCATCATCGCATCGAGATGGGCGAGCGCCTCGTGGTTCGACAATGCCTCGTATTTGATGCCCGACGGTCCTTGCGACGGATGAGCGTCGTCGGGAATGAGATTGCGTCGCCGGATCTCCAGCGGGTCCATGCCGATCTTGGCCGCGGCGAGTTCGACGAGGCCTTCGGTGACGGCCGTCGCGATCGGATGGCCGACCGCGCGGTACTGGCACATCACGTTCTTGTTCTGAAACACGACGCGGGCGCGGGCCTTGTAGTTGCCGCACGTGTAGGGCCCGCCGGTGAGGTTCACCACCTGGTTGGCTTCGATGCCCGAGGTGCGCGGATAGACCGAGTAGGGGCCGATGCCGGTGAGGTCGTCGATCTCCCAGGCCGTGATGGAGCCGTCGTTCTTGATCCCGATCCGCGCCTTCACGCGATGGTCGCGGGCATGGATGTCGGTGACGAAGCTCTCGATGCGGTCGGCGACGAACTTGATCGGGCGCCGGAGCAGCTTCGAGAGCGCCACCGCCGCCATCTCGTCCGCATAGGTGTGCACCTTGATGCCGAACGAGCCGCCGACGTCCTTGGTGATGACGCGGACCTGGTGCTCCTGCAGGCCAAGATGCTTGGCGAACAGGTTCTGCATCATGTGCGGCGCCTGCGTGCCCTGGTACACGGTCATGCGCTGGTCGCCGGGATTCCAATCGGCGACAATGGAGCGAGGCTCGTTGGTGACGCCGGTATGGCGGCCGAACACGAATGTGGTCTCGATCACTTCGTCGGCTTCGGCGAAGCCCTTGTCGGGATCGCCCGCAACGTGCACGCGCTCGAAGGTGAGATTGTCGCCAAGCGAAGGATGGATCACCGGCGTCGCCGGATCGAGCGCGGTTTCCGGATCGGTGACTGCGGCGAGCTCTTCGTAGTCGATCTGGACCAGTTCGCAGCCGTCCTCGGCCTCGGCGCGGGTGCGCGCCACCACGGCGCAGACCGCTTCGCCGGCCCAGCAGGCGCGATCGACCGCGATGGCATGCTGTGGCGCGGACTTGATGCCCTTGAGATGCGTGAGCACGCCGACCCAGGGCGTGATCATCTTGGATAGTTCGGCGCCGGTGACAACCGCGATGACGCCAGGGGCTTTCTTCGCTGCCGCCGCGTCGATGCTGTTGATTTTCGCATGGGCATGCGGCGACCGCACGAACGCGACATGCGCCATGCGTGGCAACGTGACATCGCTGACATATTGCGCACGGCCCTGCGTCAGCCGCGCGATGTTCGGTCGCGGCACCGCACGGCCGATGTAGGAATTCGGCCGGTCGAGCGCGGTGAGGATCGGCGGCGAATCGTCGACGATTTTCATGGCGACGCTCCGCTTCGCGATTCTTCGCTCCCGCGACTCGCGCAGGTGCGCTCCCTCCCCCGCTTGCGGGGGATGGGTGGGGAGGGGGCGGCCATAGACGACGGTATGCGTTGCATGCCCCCTCCCTGTCCCTCCCCCAGCGAAAGGGCGTTCACGCCCGTCTTCGACGGGCTATGCGGGGGAGGGGACGTTGTGGCGCGAGTGCGGGCGAATGCGAGAGGGCGAAGCGCGCTCATGGCTTCACCCCATTCCGCGCCTGCGCCACCGCCTCGATCGCATCAACGATCGCGTGATAGCCCGTACACCGGCAGTAGTTGCCCGAAATGTGCTCGCGGATTTTCTCGCGGCTCGGCACGCCGCCCGACGCCAGCAGCTCCTGCGCAGTCAGCAGCATGCCGGGCGTACAGAAGCCGCATTGCAGCGCGTTGCGCCTCTCGAACGCGTCCTGCAGGTCGGCGATTTCGCCAGTGTCCGATACGCCTTCGATGGTCTCGACCTTGGCGCCCTCGCATTGCGCCGCGAGCATCAGGCAGCCGCGCACGATCAGGCCGTTGACCCGCACGGTGCAGGCGCCGCAGACGCCGTGCTCGCAGCCGACATGGCTGCCGGTGAGAACGAGTTGTTCGCGCAGGAAATCGACCAATGTCTGCCGGGCATCGACGGTCTCGTGCACCGCCTCGCCGTTGACGGTCATTGAAATGTCGCAGCGCAGGTCGCTCATGTGCGGGCTCCCATGAGTTGCTTCGCGACACGCCGCAACAAAACGCCGGCGAGATGCTTCTTGGTCGCCCCGGTGGCTTGCACATCGTCAGGCGGATCGAGGTCGGCGGTGAGCGCCGTCGTCGCCGCATCGATATCGCCATTGGCGAGTGCGGCTTCGGCCTTCTTTGCCCGAACCGGCGTGTTGCCGACGCCGAAATAAGCGAGCTTGACGTCGCTCAGACCTTTGCCTTTTGCTTTCGCGCTCGCCGCCAATCCCACCATCGCGTAGTCGCCGTGGCGGCGGGCGAATTCGGCAAAGCCCACGCGCGTGTCCGTGGTGGCGGCGGGCAGGCGGATCGCGGTCAGCACGTCCTGCGGACCGAGCGCGGTCTCGAACAGTGCTTTGAAAAAATCGTCCGCCGCAACTTTGCGTTTGCCGCCTTGGCCGGTGATCTCCAGCTCTGCGCCGAGCGCGAGCACGCAGGCGGGCAATTCGGCGGCCGGATCGGCGAATGAGATCGAGCCGCCCAGCGTGCCGCGATTGCGGATCGCGGCGTGGCCGATATGCGGCATGGCGAGCGCGATCAGCGGCGCATGCCTGGCGATGTCGGCCGAGCGCTCCGCTTCGGCATGCCGCGTCAGCGCGCCGATCTCGATCATGCCGTTGTTGACGGTGATGCCCGAAAGTCCGTCCACACCGTTGAGGTCGATCAGAAGCTTCGGCGCCGAAAGCCGCATGTTCAGCGTGGCGATCAGGCTCTGGCCGCCGGCCAGAAGCCGCGCTTCGCCGTCCAGACGGGCCAGCAGCTCGATGGCATGCTCCACCGATTTCGCCCTGGCATAGGCAAATGGCGCGGGCTTCACGCGTCGCCTCCCAATCGCGTTCTTGTCGTTGCGCGATTGTGGGGCCCCGAGCGCCGAAAGGTCAATGCGACACTAGTCGTCTTTGCGATTGGTGAAACGCGCGTTGCCCAATCCGGTGCCGATGGTCAGAACACCCCAATGCTTGTGGTCGGTCATGTACGGGACTTCGCTCAGGCCCTGCACCACAGCGTCGTTGTGCATGACGATCGCGGTCTCGTCGTCGCCGATCTTGGGAATTGCCTTATGAATCTCGCTCGGCAGATGGAATTTGCTCGATTCCCAGTTGCCCGGAAGGTTTTGAGCGCCGCGCTCGATCGCGCCTTCCTTGGTGATCAAGCCCGGACAGCCGATGCCGATGAACGGCGCGAGCTTGATGCCGGCCTTTTTGGCCTTGCCGATCAGGTCTTCGAGCATGTCGACCAACCGACCCACCGCCTTCTCGCGACTGATCTTCGCTTCGTCGGCATGCCGCCACAGGTCGAACTTCCACACCTCTGCCTTGGACAGAGTGCGTGACTTCTTGAGATTGAGTTCGACCACGCCGGCACGGATGTTGGTGCCGCCGATGTCGACCGCAAGGATCGCGTCATGGGCCTTGAACATCCAATTCGGTGCAAGGTGTCCGCAACCAATCAATCCAGCCTCGTCGGGGTCGTGATGGATGGGCTCGAGATCGATCGAAATCTTCTCGGCTTTGAGGAGCACCAACGTGCGTCCGATCACGACTTCGCCGACACGCGATGACCGAAATCCGCCACCGATTGCTATTTTTTCAGTGTCCTGCCAAGCCTTCGACTTCAGATAGCGCCGGATCACCTGGGCGAGGTTTTTTGAGAAGTCCTCGATAGCGCTTTGAACAAGACCGGCCGCTTCCGGCTCGCCCTTGGTCAAAACTTCGTCAAGCGTCTTTCGGGGAATCTCTTCGCTAGGTACATCGCCAAACGGGTCATCGCCGGATTTGCGCAGCGGCTTCCGCCACTCATCGAGAATTTCGCGAAATGCACCTTTGCGGGCGCGATCGCCGATGAATCCGTCCTCATCCTTCAGCTCAATATTGTAGCTGTCGACCTCGACCGACGGCAGTCGCGTCGCGCCATGCTCGGCGATTGAGGGAAGCGTAGCCGCGTCTGCCATGATGAACCCCGATGACCAACCCCGACAACGCCGGGGAACCGGAAAGGTTGCATCGGTCAGGACAGGCCGCTGGCAGGGCTTAGGCCTGCACGCGCTTGACGATATCGATCGCTCGCCGCAGCAATGTCATCGAGGCTTCCAGCGTGCGGAACGCGGCGTGCGCCGCCAGCGTCACATTGTCGAGCTTGGCGAGCGGATGGTCGGCCTTCAACGGTTCGTTGTGAAACACGTCGAGGCCGGCGTGGCGGATGTGGCCGCTTGTCAGCGCCTCGATCATCGCGGCCTCGTCGACGAGCGCGCCGCGCGCGGTGTTGACCAGGATCGCGCCGGGTTTCATCCGCGCGATGCGCGCCTTGTCGAGAAAGCCGCGGGTCTCGTCGTTCAGCACGAGGTTGAGCGAGACGATGTCTGCGGTCTTCAGCAGCGTGTCGATGTCGACCATGGGCACGCCCGCGTCCGGCCGAGGTGTTCTGTTCCAGGCGATGACCTTGAGGCCCATGCCCTTGGCGATGCGCGCCACCTCGGCGCCGATGCCGCCAAGCCCGATCACACCGAGCGTCTTGCCGAACACCTGCATGCCCTCCAGCGGCTTCCAGGTGCCGGAGCGGATATCGCGGTCCATGCGGGCGAGGTCGCGGCAAGCGGCCATCATCAGCGCAATGGTCTGCTCGGCCACCGCGGTGTCGCCATAGCCCTTGATGGTGTGGACCTTGACGCCGAGCGTCTCGATCTCGGGCACGGTCATGTAGCTTGCGGCGCCGGTGCCGAGGAACACGATGTGCTTCAGGTTCTTGCATTGCCGGACCAAGTCGGTCGGCATGTAGCTGTGGTCGTCGATGGCGATGTCGTAGTCGCCGACGACGCGCGGCAGCTCGTTCTTCTCGAATGGCGTGGTGTTGATCGTCACCGGCGGATCGTCCGCGCGATGGACGCGCTGCCACACCGCGCCGAGCTGCTGATTGCAATCGATGAAGACGGTTTTCATGGCACTTTGATGCCGCGCGGCCGGCAAGGGGTCAAGCCGGGGCGGCCACCGTCCGGAGCACAAAGGCCGCGCGTTCTTTGACGCTCACGCGGGGCAGCTCGATCAGGCCATAGCCGCAGGCTGAATAGGTCGCAGCCAAGGCTTCGTAGGTCCGCACCGCCTCGTCGAAATCCTGCTTGCGCTCGCGGTCTTGGGTGAAGATCTCAGGCCAAGGCGGCGCGATAAACACTGAGCGGTTGTAGCGATAAATTTCGATCGCCTTTTCGACATGGGCCGGCACGGGCAGGCCCGTAAGCCGGAGATAACCCGCGACATCCGGCACGCCACGGTCGAAGAAAGCGATGCGGCTCGTTGCCTGCGCCGTTTGGTAGGAGCGGATTTCCCAGGACAGCATCAACTCGGCGAAGGCGCTTCGATCGGACCACGGCAACGCCGCGCCGCCGATTGCGACCTGCGCCTGAATGATCGCGCGGCCGGCCTCGGGCAGGCAGAGCTGGCCGTCCGCTTCGAGCGCCGACAGCAGCGTGCTTTTGCCCGATCCTGGGCCGCCGGTAATGACAAAGAATCGGTCCGCATCGTCCGGCAACGGAAATGCCTCCTTCGCTCGATGAAGCTGGTGTGACGTCGGTGCGAAGCGCGGGACTACCGCGCCACGATTGGTCGGGCTTCCAGCGCCGGCGCGCGCACCGGCACCGATGCGAAGGTCGAGCCTTCCTCGAACCACGACTTCGGCGCCGGTTGCCCCCACAGCGTCTGGCGCTGCGGGTCGGTCAGCGACCAGCGCAGCGGCTCGAGATCGGGATCGACCGTCAGATAGTCGCTGGTGAACAGTTCGATGCGGTGGCCGTCGGGATCGCGGATATAGAGAAAGAACGCGTTCGAGATGCCATGCCGTCCGGGTCCGCGCTCCATGTTCGGCAGATAGCCGCTGGTCGCCATCACGTCGCAGAGATGCAGGATGTCGAGCGGGCCCGCGGCCCAGACACCGATATGGTGCAACCGCGGCCCGTGGCCGTTGGTGAACGCCAGATCGTGGACATTGCCCTTCCGGTGCAGCCATACGGCCCAAAGCTTAGGGTCGCGGCTGTCGTCAGTCTCGGTGTATTCCGTCAGACGGAAGCCGAGCTCCGTATAGAAGTCGTAGGACGCCTGCACGTCCGGCGTGAAGCAGTTGATGTGATCGATGCGCTGGATGCGTGCGCCCTGATAGGCGCCGTAACGCTGCAGCATCCGCTCGCTCTGCTCCATCTTGAAATAGAACTCCAGCGGCATGCCGGTGACGTCGGCGGTGCGCAGCGTGCGTCCTTGAAAGGGCACGTCCGGAAACGACGTGGGCAGATTGCGGCGCTTGAACCAGGCTGCGGCGCGGTCGAGGTCGTCCTCGCTCGCGACCTTGAAGCCCAGCGACACGGCGCTGGGCTCGGGAGCCTCGCGCAGCACGACAGAATGGTGATTACGCTCCTCCACGGCGCGGAGGTAAAGCGCGCCAGGCTCCTCGGCGCTGACTAGGTAGCCGAGGCAGTCCACATAGAAGCTTCGGGTCCGGGCGAGGTCACGCACGGCAAGTTCCACGTGGCTGGCGCGAACGACATTGAATGGCGGATTGAACTCAGGCTTGCGGATCGGCATCGCGGGTTCTATGGCGGTTTGTGACAGCTTATTGTAACACGGGCGGCACCAGATGCTCGTTCTCGAAATGGCCTGCCGCCGGGAGACTCCATGAATCTTGCCACCTACAACATTCGCGGCCGTTCGAGCTTCGGCGTCGCCGTGGGCGACGGAATCGTTGATCTCCGGCCCCGACTCGCGCCGCGGTTGACCTCGGTACTGGATGTGCTGCGCGCCGGCGCGCTGGACCAGGTGAGGAGTGTGGTGGCTGGCGTGCGGCCGGATTTCCCGCTGTCCGAGGTCGAGATGCTGCCGCCGATCCCGGGTTGCGAAAAGATTCTGTGCATCGGGGTGAACTACGCCAAGCGCGACACGGAGCTTGAAGCGACCAGCGGCAACGCCGATGCCAAGTATCCGAGCATGTTCTTCAAGCCGCCGAATTCGTTCGTCGCGCACAACGCGCCGATCCTTCGGCCGCCGGAGTCCGAGCAGCTCGAATACGAGGGCGAGATCGCGCTGGTGATCGGCAAGACCGGCCGCCGCATCCCCAGGGATCAGGCGCTGGACTGGGTTGCCGGCATCACGCTGTGCAACGAGGGCACGATCCGCGACTGGATCCGGCATGGCCGCTTCAACGTCACCCAGGGCAAAGCCTGGGACTCGACCGGCAGCATGGGCCCGTGGGTCGCGACCGGCGTCGATCTTTCGAAGCCGCTGCACATTATCTGCAAGATCAACGGTGAGGTGACGCAGAACGACACCACCGACAGCATGATTTTCAAGTTTGCCGATATCCTGTCTTATGCGTCGACCTTCATGACGCTGAAGCCCGGCGACATCATCTGCACCGGCACGCCGATCAAGCTCAATCAGAAGGACGGCGAGCGCAAATGGCTGAAGGCGGGTGACGTGTTTGAAATGACGGTGCCGGAGGTCGGCACCTTGAGGAACGTGGTCGAAGACGAAAAGTAGATTTCAGAGAGGGGCGCCATGGCGGGCGAGTTTTCGGGGAAGGTCGTCGTCATCACCGGCGGCAGCCGCGGCATCGGCCGCGAGATTGCGGTCGATTTTGCCAAAGCAGGCGCTCAGACCGTGATCGTGTCGTCATCGGCCGAGAATCTCGCGGCGGCGAGCAAGACGATCGCCGCGGCCGGCGGACCGGCGCCGGTCACGATCAATGCCGACCTTCGCAAGCTCGAAGGTTGCCAGCAGGCCTTCAACACCGTGAAGGAAAAGTTCAACCGCTGTGACGTGCTGGTGAATTCGGCCGGCGCGACGCGAGCCGGCAACTTTGTCGAACTGCCGGACGAGGCCTGGATGGACGGCTACGCGCTCAAGATGTTCGGCTGCGTGCGGATGTGCCGGCTGTTCTGGCCGATGCTGAAGGCCGCGAACGGCTTCGTCGTCAACATCGGCGGTGGCGCCGCCCGCTCGCCCGGCGCGGACTTTGCGATCGGCGCTTCGGTCAATGCCGCGATGGGAAACTTCTCCAAGGCGCTGTCGCAGCTAGGCAAAAGGGATGGCGTCAACGTCAACGTCATCCATCCCGGCGCGACCGAGACCGAACGTTTCCATCAGCTCATCGAGCAACGTTCGAAGTCTTCGGGAAAATCGGTCGATGAACTGAAGAAAGAGGCGACCGCGAAGGATGGTCTGCGCCGGCTGGGCAAGGCCGAGGATGTTTCGGCGCTGACGCTGTTCCTGTGCTCCGAGAAAGCGCGGCACATTCAGGGCACTGCAATCTCGGTCGATGGCGGCGCGCAGGTGGGATACTATTGAGCACACGCGCTGCCTGCGTCATCGGCTGGCCGATCCGGCATTCGCGGTCGCCGCTGATCCATGGCTACTGGATCAGGCAGCATGGCCTCGACGCCGACTATCGGCGCGAGGCCGTCGAGCCCGCGGCGTTTGCGGACTTCGTCCGCAATCTTTCGGCGCATGGCTATACCGGCGCCAATGTCACGATCCCACACAAGGAGATGGCGCTCGAGCTGTCGGAGCCGGACGATCGCGCCCGCGCGGTCGGCGCCGCCAACACGCTGTGGCTCGACGGCGGCCGGCTCCGCTCGACCAACACCGACGTCGAAGGCTTCACGGCCAATCTCGATGACGCCGTTCCGGGTTGGGCCCAACGCTCCGGCGACGCACTGGTGCTTGGCGCAGGCGGCTCGGCGCGCGCGGTGGTGTACGGCCTGATCGAGCGCGGCGTCGCCAGGATCAATGTCGTCAATCGCACCATCGACCGGGCCAATGAATTGGCCCGGCGGTTCGGCCCGGCCGTTCAGCCGGCCGACTGGAGCGCGCTGCCGGGTCTGCTTTCAAACACAAGCCTCCTGGTCAACACCACGTCGCTCGGCATGACCGGCCAGCCGCCGCTTGAGATCGATCTTGGACCATTGCCGGCTCACGCCATCGTCACCGATCTGGTCTATGCCCCGCTCAAAACATCGTTACTGGGCGCTGCTGAAGCGCGCGGCCTTGCCACCGCCGATGGCCTTGGAATGCTGCTGCATCAGGCGGTCCGGGGCTTCGAACTGTGGTTCGGCGTCCGCCCGCAGGTGACGAGCGAATTGCGCAAGCTGGTTGAGACAGACCTGACGAAATAGGGGAATATTGCCGCCCATCGGGGGTTAGACGCAGGGCAACCCGATTCAGCTCCGGCGCGCGCCGGGCATGAGCCCCAAGGGAGGACAATATGAAAACGATGACACGGCGCACGCTGGGTGCGGCGGCTCTGGCTTTGATGGCTTCGGCTTCGACAGTCTTCGCGCAGCAGGCGCCGACCGTGCGCATCCGCGGCGAGATCACCAAGGTCGACGGCACCACGCTCCATGTGAAGTCTCGGACTGGAGAGGATCTCACCGTCAAACTCGCCGAACCGCCGCGCATCACCGGCATGGTCAAGGCGTCGCTGGCCGACATCAAGGAAGGCTCGTTCATCGGCGTCTCGGCGATGCCGCAGCCGGACGGCAGCCAGAAGGCCTTCGGCATTCACATCTTCATGGATGCGCAGAAGGGCGTCGTCCCCGACCGCTTCTTCCCGTGGGATGCGAAGCCCGGCAGCACCATGACCAATGCCAATGTGGCGACCACGGTCTCCGGCAAGGACGGTCAGGATCTGCTGGTCAAGTACAAGGACGGCGAGAAGAAGGTGACGGTCCCGCCGGGTACGCCGATCGCGAAGTTCATGCCGGGCAATGCCGACGATCTCAAGGTCGGCCGCAAGGTTTTCGTCGCCGCCGCGACCAAGGAAGCCGACGGCAGTCTGCTCGCGCCAAACATCTCGGTCGGCCGCGATATCGATCCGCCGCAATAAGCAGGCGCAACGCCTGAACCGTTCATACGTTTCAGATGCTAAGCGCGCCGCCGCTCGTGGCGGCGCGTCCTTGTCGAGAGGAGAAACGGGACGATGAGAGCGAAACTCTTTCTGGCCGGCTTGGTGTTCGCGACCTCTTGCGCGGTTGCGTCCGCCCAACAGGCGCAAACCGTGCGGCTGCGCGGCACCATTGCCAAAGTGGACGGCAGCTTGATGGTGCTGAAGACCAGCGCCGGTGAGGAGGCCAAGCTGTCGCTGACGCCGAATGCCCAGGTTGTCGCGGTGGTCAAAGCCTCGATGGCCGACATCAAGGACAACACGTTCCTCGGCAGCGCCGCGATGCCGCAGCCCGATGGGAGCCAGAAGGCGCTCGAGGTGCACATCTTTCCGGAATCGATGCGCGGCACCGGCGAGGGCCACAGGCCCTTCACAACGCCGGGCAGCACCATGACCAACGGCGCGGTGAATGGCGCCACGGTGACTGGCGTTGACGGCTCGACCATCACGGTCAAGTACAAGGAGGGCGAGAAGAAGATCGTGGTCCCGCCCAACGCGCCGATCGTGCGCTACGAGATCGGCAGCGCCAGCGATCTCAAGGCTGGCGCGGCCTTCACGGTGACTGCGGCGACCAAGAAACCCGACGGCAGCTACGAGGCGGCCCGCATCAATGTCGGCCGCGACGGGACCGTGCCGCAGTAGGCTTTGAGCCTGCGGTTTTGGACCTGATCGGGCGGCGCGGGCGACGCCCGATTTTTCAGCGTCCCGGCGAAAAAGTCGGCATCTGCCTGTGGATCGGGCGGGTTTGGCCCGTTTTGCCTGCGCATTTTACAGGCTCTGCCGTCTCCCAGCCCGCTCTGGCACGTCCATTGCAAAAACCCTGACGCGATCGCCGCGCGGACTCGCGGCGATAACGATGGGGGCGTGCCTATGTCCATGTTCGACAATGCGTTTGACCCGAAGCGGGGTCTTAGCCGTGCCGGCTGCGCCTGCGGCCGTCATATCGACGCTGCGGAGCATGAGCGCGAGCAGCAGTTGCAATGCGCGCCGGTCGAAAGCGCCAGCGACGAGAAACGTTACCAAGGCGTGGTCGCATCGGCGGTGATGCGCGCCGTGTTTCCGCAGGACGCGACGCGGCGCGCCTTCCTCAAAGCGGTCGGCGCCTCGACCGCGCTCGCCGCGGTGTCGCAATTCTTCCCGCTGTCGACCGCGACCGAGGTGTTCGCGCAAGGCGGCGCGATCGAGAAGCAGGACCTCAAGGTTGGTTTCATCCCGATCACCTGCGCCACTCCGATCATCATGGCGGCGCCGATGGGCTTCTACACCAAGCATGGTCTCAACGTCGAAGTGATCAAGACCGCCGGCTGGGCGGTGATCCGAGACAAGACGTTGAACAAGGAATACGACGCGGCCCACATGCTCTCGCCGATGCCGATCGCGATCACGCTCGGCGTCGGCTCCAATCCGCAGGCCTATACGATGCCGGCGGTGGAGAACATCAACGGTCAGGCCATCACGCTCGCGATCAAGCACAAGGACAAGCGCGACCCGAAGTCGTGGAAGGGCTTCAAGTTCGCGGTGCCGTTCGACTACTCGATGCACAATTATCTGCTGCGGTACTACCTCGCGGAGAACGGCATCGACCCGGACACCGATGTGCAGATCCGCGCCGTGCCGCCGCCCGAGATGGTGGCGAACCTTCGCGCCGACAACATCGACGGTTTCCTCGGGCCCGATCCGATGAACCAGCGCGCCGTGTTCGACGGTGTCGGCTTCATCCATCTGCTCTCGAAGGAAATCTGGGACGGTCATCCGTGCTGTGCGTTTGCGGCGTCGAAGGAGTTCGTCACCACGGCACCGAACACCTATGCGGCGCTGCTCAAGGCGATCATCGACGCGACCGCGTTTGCCAGTAAGGCCGACAACAGGAAGCAGATCGCCGAGGCGATCGCGCCGGCGAATTATCTCAACCAGCCGCAGATCGTGCTCGAGCAGATTCTCACCGGCACATTTGCCGACGGCCTCGGCAACATCCGCCGCGAGCCGAACCGCGTCGATTTCGATCCGTTCCCCTGGCAGTCGTTCGCGGTCTGGATCATGACGCAGATGAAGCGCTGGGGGCAGATCAAGTCCGACGTTGACTACAAGGCGGTCGCCGAGCAGGTGTTCCTGGCAACCGATACGACCAGGCTGATGAAGGAGGTCGGTCTCACGCCGCCTGCGACCACGTCGAAGAGCTTTGCAGTGATGGGCAAAACCTTCGATCCGTCGAAGCCCGACGAGTACATCCAGAGCTTCGCGATCAAGCGTGTGTGATCCCGACGCGCCATGGCCCGCTCGCTCACCCTTCGCGCCGCGTTCGTCTCGATCCTGATCTTCGCGGCGTTCATCCTGACATGGCATCTCGCCACGCGCGGCACCGGCGCCGTGCAGCAGATGGATCCGGAATACGCCAAGCTGATGGGCGCGACCGCGACCCAGGGCAAATCGGCGATGCCGGGGCCGCTCGATGTCGGTCAGAAGCTCTGGGAGCATTTGCGGCGGCCGTTCTACGACAACGGCCCGAACGACAAGGGCGTGGGCATCCAGCTTGCGTTCTCGATCGCCCGCGTCGGCCTGGGCTATCTGCTCGCGGTGCTCGTCGCGATCCCGATCGGCTTCCTGATCGGCATGTCGCCCTTGATGAGCCGCGCGCTCGATCCGTTCATCCAGGTGCTCAAGCCGATCTCGCCGCTCGCCTGGATGCCGCTTGCGCTCTACACCATCAAGGATTCGAACCTGTCTGCGATTTTCGTGATCTTCATCTGCTCGCTGTGGCCGATGATGATCAACACCGCGTTCGGCGTTGCGTCGGTGCGCAAGGAATGGCTCAACGTGGCGCGCACGCTTGAGGTCGGCACGCTGCGTCGCGCGTTCACGGTGATCTTGCCGGCCGCGGCGCCGACCATCGTCACCGGCATGCGCATCTCGATCGGCATCGCCTGGCTCGTGATCGTCGCGGCCGAGATGCTCGTCGGAGGCACCGGCATCGGCTACTTCGTCTGGAACGAGTGGAACAACCTTTCCATCACCAACGTCATCAACGCCATCCTGCTGATCGGTCTGGTCGGCATGGTGCTCGACCAAGTCCTAGCCTTCGCGGGGCGCATGGTCACGTTCCCCGAGTAGCCTATGGCAGAGAAGTTCATCTCGCTCGAAGGCATCGCCAAGCGCTACCCGGCGCCGGGCGGTGCCACCACGGCGATCTTCGAGAACCTCTGGCTCGCGATGAACCGTGGCGAGTTCACCTGCGTGATCGGCCATTCCGGCTGCGGCAAGACCACGGTGCTCAACATTCTCGCCGGCCTTGACGCGCCGACCGAAGGCACCGTGATTGTCGACAATCTCGCGATCGAGGGACCGAGCCTCGACCGCGCCGTGATCTTCCAGGGCCATTCGCTGCTGCCCTGGCGCACCGTGATGGGCAACGTGGCCTACGCGGTGTCGTCGAAATGGCGGCGCTGGAACGCAGCGCAAGTCCGCGCGCAATCGCAGAAATTCATCGATCTCGTTGGCCTGACCGGCTCCGAGCATAAGCGGCCGTCCGAGCTTTCCGGCGGCATGAAGCAGCGCGTCGGCATTGCGCGGGCGCTCTCGATCCAGCCGAAGATGATGCTGATGGACGAGCCATTCTCGGCGCTCGACGCGCTCACGCGAGGAACGTTGCAGGACGAGGTGCGCCGCATCTGTCAGGAGACCGGCCAGACCACCTTCATGATCACCCACGACGTCGACGAAGCGATTTATCTGGCGGACAGGATCGTGCTGATGACCAACGGTCCGGGCGCCGTGATGGCCGAGATCGTCGAGAACCCGCTGCCGAGGGATCGCCAGCGCACCGAGATCCACAAGCATCCGCTCTATTACGCGGTGCGCAACCACATCATCGATTTCCTGGTTACACGCAGCCGCAGCTTCGTCAGCCAGACGCCCGAGTTCGATCCGCGTCGCGTGCCGGTGGTGCGGCCCGGCGTCGACGGCCTGCCGATCGATCCGGATTCCACCGTGATCAGGCTCGCAAGCCATGGTCACTGAAGTTTTTTGTCACCAACCGCTGGGAGATAATCCATGAAACGCGCCGACCTCACCGAAAAGCTGCTCGACATCAAGCGCGAGAAGGGCTGGAGCTGGAAATACATCTGCGAACAGATCGGCGGCATGTCGCCGGTGATGATCACCGGCGCGATCCTCGGCAACCACAAGCTGACCAAGCCGCAGGCCGCGGCGGCTGCCAAGCTGTTCGGACTTTCGCAGGCCGAGCAGAGCATGCTCAACGAGGTGCCGATGCGCGGCGAGGGCATGCAAATGCCGCCAACCGATCCACTGATCTACCGGTTCTACGAGCTGGTGCTGGTGAATGGCGCCGCCTGGAAGGAACTGATCCAGGAGGAGTTCGGCGACGGCATCATGTCGGCAATCGATTTCGACATGGCGATGGAGCGGCTCGCCGACCCCAAGGGCGACAGGGTCAAGATCACGATGTCGGGCAAATTCCTGCCGTTCAAGTACTACGGCGCGACCGGCAACGCCCAGGCGTACGGATATAAGGAAGAGTAAGCCGACGGTATTTCCACTGCCGTCATTCAAGGGCGCAACCCCAAGTCGTGGTTGTGGATTCCGGGTCGCGCCTTTCGGCGCGTCCGGAATGACAGCTGGGTGACACACCCGCTTGTGTGTTCGCTGCTGCCAAGACTTGGCAAGAGCACCCGCGTCCCCCTGGCGGATTGCAAAATTTGGCATAGCTTTGCGGGGCGATGAATGACGCCCAAGCTCAAGCTCAAATCCAGGCCCTGTTCGGTGCGCTCCGCAATGCGGCCGCGCCGGAGGTCAGCGAAGCCATCGAGACTCTGGTCCGCGACGGAACGGACCGGGAGCTCTGCCGCGTCAATGCGCTGACCTTTGCGGACAAGCGCGGTCTTGACGAGGAAAAGACCATATCGGGCTTCCTCCACGCCTCGCGGCTCGGCCTGTTCGAGTTGAACTGGAACGTGCTGTGCCCGGGCTGCGGCGGCGTGCTCGAGAGCGGTCAGCAGCTCAGGTCGGTGAACAAGCAGAGCTATGGCTGCGCGCTGTGCGCGTGTGCCTACGAGCCGACGCTGGACGAGATGGTCGAAGTGGGCTTCACCGTCAGTCCGCGGGTCCGGCGGATCGCGGCGCACGATCCGCATTCGCTGTCGCCGTGGGAATACTTCCGCCAGATCTTCTGGGGCTCGGGCATCGACCTGCCTGATGACTTTGGAAATATCCTCGAAGAGATCACAATCGATTCGATCGAGCTTGAGTCCGGCGAAAAGGCGCAGATGTCGGTGCAGCTTCCGGCCGAGTTCGTCATCGTGTTCGAGCCGGTGACCCACGCCGCGCATTTCATCGACGTCAAAGGCGAGCCGACCCGCGAGCGGCAGTCGCTCTCCTTGATCTACAACAAGATGCCGTCTCACACCGAGACCACCGGGATGCAGCCCGGGCCGCTGCGGCTCTCCGTTGAGAACAAGAGCGATGCGCGGGCGCTGCCGTCGATCTGGGTCGCGGGCAAGATGCTGCACGATCTGCTCGGCAAGCGGCGGCCGTTCCTCACCGCCAAGCGCATGCTGAGCAACCAGACGTTCCGCGACATCTATCGCACCGATACGCTTGACGTGGATCAGGGGCTGAAGATCACAAGTCTCACGTTTTTGTTCACCGACCTCAAGGGCTCGACCGAACTCTACGAACGCGTTGGCGACATCGTGGCTTATGACCTCGTGCGCGAGCACTTCCGCGTGCTGAACGAGATTGTCGCGGCGCAGGGCGGCGCGGTGGTGAAGACCATTGGCGATGCCGTGATGGCGACGTTCCCGACGCCGGACCGCGCGCTCGCCGCGGCGTTGCGCATGCGCCAGTCGGTGCGCGACCTGAAGAAGGATCTGCTGATCAAGATCGGCATCCACGAGGGCCCATGCCTCGCGGTAACGCTGAACGACCGGCTCGATTATTTCGGCCAGACCGTCAACATCGCGGCGCGGGTGCAGGGCTTGGCCGACGAGCGCGCGATCTTCGCCACCAAGCCGGTGGTGCAGCATCCCCAGGTCGCCAAGCTGATCGAGCAGCAGAAGCTCATGCCGACCGAGCAACTCGCGGCGCTGCGCGGCGTCAGCGACAAGATGCCGGTGTTTCAGATTCCTTGAAGCCCGCTACATCGTCCGCCAATCGCCGGATGCCTCGAACGCCGCGCTGGCGCGGTAGATGGTGCGTTCATCCCAGGGCTTGCCGACCAGCATCAGCCCGATCGGCAGACCGTCCGACATTCCGCACGGAATGCTGATCGCCGGGTGGCCGGACGCGTTGAACGGACAGGTGTTGCGTGTTGGCTCCCAGCTTCGCCGCGTGATCTCCTGCGGCGACGCGCCCTTCGGCGGAATGGGGCTTGCCTTCATCACCGTGGTGGGGAGCAGCAACAGGTCGTGCGACGCCAGCGCCGTGTCGTAGGCGGCGCGCAGGCGCCGCCTGAGATTCTGTGCCTTGCCGTAGTAATGTCCGCCGTAACGGCCAAGCGTGTACTTGGAAAAGATCGAGGCGATCTTCAGCGTGTCGGCGAACTCGTCGGCGTGGTCGCGCCATTTCATGCAGGCCTCGATGAGGCTGAGCGGATAGAGCCCCTCGTAGCCCAGGCCGAAGCCGTTCATCTCCAGCAGTGTCACGCAGGCGGCGTCGCCGCGGATCGCCGACCACACCGGAAAGCCCAGCGTCAGATGCTCCGGCACCGACACGTCTTCGACCATCGCGCCGAGCGATTTGAAGCGCTCGGCCGCGGCGCGGACCTTGGCCTCGACGTCCGGTTCGGAATTGCGGTGGCCGAAGCCCTCCTTCAGCACACCGATGCGAAGCCCGGTGACACCCTGCTTGAGCGACTCGGTGTAACGGTCGACCCGCGCCAGATGCTGCCGCGAGTCGAGCCCGTCGGGTCCTGCGATCACCTCCAGCAATAGCGCGTTGTCGGCGACATTGGCGGTCATCGGGCCGGTGGTGTCGATGGTGGTTTCGAGCGGGCCAATGCCCGTATAGGGCACGAGGCCGAACGTGGGTTTCATGCCGACGATGCCGCAGAAGCTCGCCGGAATGCGGATCGAGCCGGCTTGATCGCCGCCGATCGCCATCGGCACTTCGCCGGCCGCGACCAGCGCCGCGCTGCCTGACGACGAGCCGCCGGATGTGTGTCCGTGCTTTCTGGGATTCTGCACCGGCCCGGTCGAGCTGGTGTGGCTGCCGCCGGAAAGGCAGTAATACTCGCACACCGCCTTGCCGGCGATCTCGCCGCCGGCATCGAGGATGCGGGTGACGACGGTGGCGTCGATATCCGGCACCGAGCCGTCGAGAAAATTTGCGCCGACCATCATCGGCACGCCGGCGAGGCAGACGTTGTCTTTCAGCGCCACGCGGCGGCCGGCAAGCCTGCCGCCCGGCTGGCCTTTGATCGATGTCTTCACGTACCAAGCGCCGAGCTTGTTCTCGTCCGCGGAGGGTCGCCAGCCGCCGTCACGCGGATATTTCACCGCGGGCTTCTCGTCGGGAAACTGGTCGAGCGCCGCGTAAGCTGCGACCAATGGCGCGATAATGTCCTGCACGGTGTTGAGATAAAGCATGCTCGGATTCATGCCGAGCTGTTCTGCGGCATGGCGCAGATCGGCGACGCTGGGTTTTTCGAAGGGCATTGGACTTCTCCAAACGATCCGTGCTGCGAGCACAGCACGGACGTCGGAGTTGTTCCAGCCTCTCTCCCGGCCTCATGGTGAGGAGCGCGAAGCGCGTCTCGAACCATGGGGCCGCCCCATCCTTCGAGAGGCATTGCTTCGCAATGCTCCTCAGGATGAGGCGGGGAGGGAGTTAAGCCGCGGCGTCGACGTCTAAGCCGGCGCCGTCTCGATCGCATCCACGCGGTTCGGATAGAACGCCAGATGTCCGGTGATCTCTTTCATCGCCGGGAAGGGCGTCTCATAACTCCAGATCGCGTTCTCAGCTTCGCGGCCGTCGACCTTGATGGTGTAGTACGAGGCGTCGCCCTTGTATGGGCAATGCGTGGAATTCGTCGTCTTCGCAAACATCCCCATCTGTGCGTCTTCGCGCGGGATGTAGAACACCGGCTTGTAGGTCGACTCCTGCAGCACCAGCGCCCGCGAGCTGTCGGCAACGACCTTGCCGTTGAACGTCACCCGCACGCGTTCTTTCGAGGGCGTGATCGTGATGGGATGGTCCGGACCGGGAATCTTCATTGCGGCCTCCGCTGTGTTTCGGTTTCGGCCAGCACGTCGCGGCCGATCTCGGCGATGCTCGTCTTGCCGCACAGCGCCATGGTGGTATCGAATTCCTTCCCCAGGATCTCGATGGCGCGCGCGACGCCGGCCTGACCGCCGGCGCCCAGCCCATATATGTACGACCGCCCGACAATGCACGAGCGCGCGCCGAGCGCCAGGGCCCGCATCATGTCGCCACCGGTGCGCACGCCCGAGTCCATCATCACCTCGACCTGCGAGCCCACGGTGTCGGCGATGCGCGGCAGCGCCGAGATGGCAGACGGCGCGCCGTCAAGCTGGCGCCCGCCGTGGTTCGACACGCTGATCGCGTCGGCGCCGGTCGTCACCGCGATCTTGGCGTCGTCGACATCGAGAATGCCCTTGAGGATGAGCTTGCCGGGCCAGATACTTTTCACCCACTCGACGTCCTTCCAGTTCAGCGTCGGGTCGAACTGGCTCGCGGTCCATTGCGCGAGCGAGTTGACGTTCTCCATGCCTTTGACGTGACCGGCGAGATTGCCGAAGGTCTTGCGTTTCCCTTTGAGGATCGACATCGCCCAGAGCGGCTTGGTCATGATGTCGATCACGTTCTTGATCCTGATCTCGGGCGGCACGGTCAGGCCGTTGCGCACGTCGCAATGCCGCTGGCCGAGCACCTGAAGATCGACCGTGAGCATCAGCGCGCTGCATTTCGCGGCGGCGGCGCGCTGGATCAATTCGCGGATGAAGCCGCGGTCGCGCATCACGTAGAGCTGAAACCAGAACGGCTTGTCGACCGCAGCAGCGACGTCCTCGATCGAATTGATCGACATGGTCGAGAGCGTGTACGGGATGCCGGCGGCCTGCGCGGCGCGGCAGGCGAGGATCTCGCCATCGCCATGCATCATGCCGCCAAGTCCGATTGGTCCGAGCGCGAGCGGCACTGGCACCTTCTCGCCCAGGATGGTGGTCGCGGTGGTGCGCTTGTCCATGTTGACCAGGATGCGCTGGCGCAGCTTCAGCTTTTCGAAATCGGTGCGGTTGGCGCGCAAAGTTTCCTGGTTGTAGGAACCGGCGTCGGCGTAATCGAAGAACATCTTCGGCACGTTGCGCCGCGCCTGCTCGCGCAGGTCCTCGATGCAAGCCATCCGCTTCATTGTTGTTGTCCTCCCCCGGCTTTGGTTCCCCGAAGCTTGTCTTTGGATAGCACGAATTGGGCGCCAGGCGGGTTCCCTCCGCGGAACGTGAGCGCCGGGTTGGAAGTTATTCCCGACATAGCGAAGAGGAGAACACGATGGCGCATCCAGCGACCAAGAAGCGCGGTGGCGATCCGGACGTGAAGCACAAGCCTGCGCACGAGAAGCCCGATAACGTCCTGGAGCGTAAGCTCGAGCAGGGCCTGGAGGAGTCCATGGTAGGGTCAGACCCGGTCAGCATCACCCAGCCGCCCAAGAGCAAGTCAGACCACCACGACACGCAGAAAGAACGCTGATCGGCAGTGAATTGTGTCGAACACGGCAAAAAGCCGGCCGGAAGGTCGGCTTTTTGCCGTGTTGTTGCCCCCAGGCCGGTAACCCTCTAATAAGGTTGACATCGCGGCCAAAGGAGCCTGCGAGAAACAAATACAATTCGGCAAACTATTGAGGCGTAGCTTGCCGGCCTATGCTGGGGCAGGCGCTTCCGTAAGCGATCGAAGTCGGGGACGTACAGCGTGGTTCGAAAATATTTCGGCACGGACGGCATTCGCGGGCGCGCCAACGGCGTGATCACGCCGGAGCTTGCTCTCAAGGTCGGCCAGGCCGCAGGGCTTATTTTCCAGAACGGCGATCACCGTCATCGCGTGCTGATCGGCAAGGACACAAGGCTGTCCGGCTACATGATCGAGACCGCGCTGGTCGCGGGCTTCACGTCGGTCGGCATGGACGTGCTGCTCACCGGCCCGATGCCGACGCCGGCGATCGCCATGTTGACGCGCTCGATGCGCGCCGATCTCGGCGTCATGATCTCGGCCTCGCACAACCCTTATGACGACAACGGCATCAAGCTGTTCGGGCCGGACGGCTACAAGCTTTCCGACGAGCTCGAGCTGAAGATCGAGAAGCTGATCGACGAGGAGATCGCCAAGAAGCTCGCCAAGTCCGCCGATCTCGGCCGCGCCCGGCGCATCGACGGCGTGCGCGACCGTTACGTCGAGTTCGCCAAGCGCACGCTGCCGCGCAATTTGTCGCTCGAAGGTCTGCGCGTGGTGGTGGATTGCGCCAACGGCGCCGCCTATCAGGTCGCGCCCGATGCGCTGTGGGAATTGGGCGCCGAGGTCATCAAGGTCGGCGTCGAGCCGAACGGCTTCAACATCAACAAGGACTGCGGCTCGACGGAGCCGGCGGCGCTTGCCGCCAAGGTGCGCGAGGTGCGCGCCGACATCGGCATTGCGCTCGACGGTGACGCCGACCGCCTGATCGTCGTGGACGAGCGCGGCCATGTCGTCGACGGCGACCAGCTGATGGCGGTGATCGCCGAGAGCTGGAAGGCTGATGGCCGGCTGTCGAAACCCGGCGTGGTTGCGACCGTGATGTCGAACTTAGGGCTCGAGCGCTATCTCGGCAGCCTCGGCATTGCGCTGGCACGTACTGCGGTCGGCGACCGCTATGTGCTCGAGCATATGCGCGAGCATGGCTTCAACCTCGGCGGCGAAGCCTCGGGCCATATCATCTTGTCGGACTACGCCACGACCGGCGACGGCCTCGTCGCCGCGTTGCAGGTGCTCGCGGTGGTCAAGAAGCTCGACAAGCCGGTTTCGGCGGTGTGCCATCGCTTCGAGCCGCTGCCGCAGATCCTGCGCAACGTCCGCTACAAGCAGGGCAAGCCGCTGGAGAACGCCAAGGTCCAGTCCGCGATCGAAGGGGCCGAGCAGCGGCTGAATGGCCACGGCCGTCTGGTGATCCGGCCCTCCGGCACCGAGCCCGTGATCCGGGTGATGGCCGAGGGCGACGACAAGACGCTGGTCGAGGACGTGGTCGCGGGCATCGTCGATGCGTTGGCGGACGCGTCGCCCTGACAGGATAACCCTGGCGGAATTCGCAGTTGCGAAAAAGCACTGTGTTTTCAGCACTTTCGCACTTTAGATAACGTATAAAATCAGCCGATTTCTTTTGCCTGCAAGGGCAGGGCACGTTATCGAAACGGTCATAGAGGATTACCTATCCCGCATGATCGTCTGCTCCTGCAATGTTTTGAGCGACCAGGACGTCCGCACCGCCTGCCAGGCGGAGGCGCGCCCGCGGTCGACCGGGCAGGTCTATGGCTGTCTCGGCTGCAGCGCCCAGTGCGGCCGCTGCGCCCGCACCATCCGCAAGATCATGGACGAGGCGCTGGACGCCGCGGAGGCGGCCACGGCCTGCAATGGCTGCGCCGTCCATCCCAAGCCCTGAAACTTTTAGTCTTTTGCCGGGGAACTCGCGGTGGATGCTGCGGATTTCCGCTTGGCTGGGCGTGTCTTACAAGTTTAGAATTGGTCTAATATAGCTCAGGGTGCTGCTGCGTGGCGGCGTCATTTGGAATTGGGAGCCGGTCATGAAGGGTGATGCAAAGGTCGTCGAATATCTCAACAAGGCGCTGCGGCACGAACTCACCGCCATCAACCAGTACTGGCTGCATTACCGGCTGCTCGACAACTGGGGCCTCAAGGTCCTCGCCAAACAATGGCGCAAGGAATCCATCGAGGAGATGGAGCACGCCGACAAGCTCGTGGACCGCATCATCTTTCTCGACGGCTTCCCCAACATGCAGGTGCTCGACCCGCTGCACATCGGCCAGAACGTCAAGGAAGTCCTCGACTGCGATCTCAAGGCCGAGATGTCGGCGCGCGCGCTCTACGAGGAGGCGGCCACCCATTGCCACGGCGTGCGCGACTACGTCACGCGCGATCTGTTCGAGAAGCTGATGCACGACGAGGAGCATCACATCGACTTCCTCGAGACGCAGATCGATCTCGTCGCGAAGCTCGGCGTCGAGCTCTACTCGCAGCACCACATCGGCGAGATGGAAGAGGGCAGCTGATTCGCGCCGCCCAAATGCGAGGTCTGCGCTGCCGGATTTTTTGCGTTGCCGACAGCGCATGGGCGGTAACCAATAGGTAAATAGGTAGCGCACACAGCGCCTCTTTCGCCGCACATCATCGATCGAAAATCCAGCAACGGCCTGAGAATTCTCCGCGGGAGAGCTCTCGGGCCGTTGGCGTTTTGACGCGTTCATTAACAATCACGGTTAAAAAGTAAGGTTAAGTGTCGCTTAAGCATTCGCTGGCATCCTGCCTTCAGTGAGTTCCTCGTGGAGCCGATTTTTGTATGCGGCTTCGCGTCACGAGAGGTGATGTCATGGCAAGCTTGAAGGTTGCGTCTTTTGTCAGCGCGGTTGCGCTGTTTTCTACAGCGGCCCACACGGGCGCCCGCGCGGCGGATCTGCCGCTTCCTCCACTCGCCCCGCCGCCGATCGAAGAATACGTCGCGTCCGGCTGGTATCTGCGCGGCGACATTGGAATGACCAATCAGAACTTCAAAGGTCTTCACCAGCGCCTTTACGATGTGCCCGGCACGAGCGTCGAGGCGGTCGGCATGGGCTGGGACAGCTCGATGCTGTTCGGCCTGGGCGTCGGCTACAAATTCAACGACTGGATTCGTTTCGACGTGACCGGCGAATATCGCGGCAAGTCGAACTTCCACGGTTCGGACAACGTCACCTTCAACGGCGGACGCGGTGTCGACAACTACTCCGGCAGCAAGTCCGAGTGGGTCGTCCTGACCAACGCCTATGTCGATCTCGGCACCTGGTACAACTTCACGCCGTACATCGGTGCGGGCGTCGGCGCAGCCAATATCAGCATCACCGGCTTCCGCGACGACGGCTTCAACAATCTCGGAACTTCCACGGCCTATGCGGCAGATGCCGACAAGTGGAATTTCGCCTGGGCGTTACACGCCGGCATCACCTACAAGGTCACGGAGTCGATGAGCATCGACTTCGGCTATCGCTACCTCGACATGGGGAATGCGACGACCGGTGCGACCCGCGCATTCGACGGCAGCTTCACCAATGGCGGACCGTTCACCTTCAATCACATCTACTCGCACGATCTGAAGCTTGGCATCCGCTGGATGCTCGAGCCGCCGATGCCGGCTCAGCCTGTGATGCCGCTGATCCGCAAGGGCTGATCGGAGCAATACGATGGGCAAGGTCCGGGCGATTCTCCTCGGCTTAATCACGACCGCCGCACTCGGTGCGGCGGCCCATGCCGCGGACATGCCGGACACCTGGTATTCCGGCCCCTATGTGCGGCCGGAGCCGCGCACCATCGAGATGCTGTCGGGCTGGTATCTGCGCGGCGACGTCGGCTATCGCTTCAACAGCGTGTCGTCGTTCTCCGCGCCCGGCGCGACGATCAACGATGTGAAGTACACCGACTCGCTGGGACTCAGCTTGGGCGCGGGCTACAAATACCAGTGGTTCCGCGCCGACATGACGGTCGACTACGCGCCGCGGGTCGGAACTGAAGCCACTTCGAGCTCCAGCGCCTCACAGCCGCAATACTCGATGAAAGTCACGGCGCTTTCCGTGCTCGCCAACGCCTATATCGATATGGGCACGTGGGCAGGGTTCACGCCTTACGTCGGCGGCGGCCTTGGTGTCAGTTCTCTGAAGGCCCGCGACTACACCGACACGACATTGCCGGTGAACCACGGCGTCACCAGCGACCGGGTCACGTTTTCCTGGGCGGCGATGGCCGGCGTTTCCTATCGGGTCAACACGCGGTTCGTGGTCGATATCGGCTATCGCCATCTCAATCTCGGCGATCTGGCGACCAGCACAGGAACCAATCTCGCGAGCGACCGGACCCGGTGGCAGGGCTTGTCGAGCGACGAGGTCAGGCTCGGTCTCCGCTTCATACTCGACTGATTTTTCGCTTTTCCCCGCCGTTCGAGGCGTGTGCTTTTCCGCCGTCTTGACGGAAACGTCTTCCTTCCGTATCTCCATCCGCGGGACACCCTTCCCCACCGAAGGGCTTTCTATCTGGAAGGATAGACTATGAGCCAAGCAAAGCCCGGCGTGCGGCCGGTCACCCCGCACTTTTCGTCCGGCCCCTGCGCCAAGCGCCCCGGCTGGAGCCTCCAAGCCCTCACAGACGCAGCGCTGGGACGTTCGCACCGGTCCAAGATCGGCAAGGCGAAGCTCAAGCGCGCCATCGATCTTTCCCGCGAAGTGCTGCAAGCGCCGGCCGATTACCGCATCGGCATCGTGCCCGCCTCCGACACCGGCGCCGTCGAGATGGCGCTGTGGTCGCTGCTCGGCCCGCGGCCCGTCACCATGCTGGCCTGGGAATCCTTCGGCGAAGGGTGGGTCAGCGACGTTCAGAAGGAATTGAAGCTCAAGGACGTGAAGGTGCTCAAGGCGCCTTACGGCGAGCTTCCTGATCTCGCCAAGGTCGATTTCGCAACCGACGTGGTGTTCACGTGGAACGGCACGACCTCGGGCGTGCGCGTGCCTAATGCGGACTGGATCAAGGCCGACCGCGAAGGGCTGACGATCTGCGACGCGACGTCGGCGGCTTTCGCGCAGAAGCTCGACTGGTCGAAGCTCGATGTCGTCACCTGGTCCTGGCAGAAGGCGCTGGGCGGCGAGGCGGCTCACGGCATGATCGCGCTGTCGCCGCGCGCGGTGGCTCGCCTCGAGAGCCACACGCCGGTCTGGCCGCTGCCGAAGATCTTCCGCATGACCAAAGGCGGCAAGATCAGCGAAGACATTTTCGAAGGCGCCACCATCAACACGCCGTCGATGCTGTGCGTCGAGGACTATCTCGATGCGCTCAACTGGGGCAAATCGGTCGGCGGATTGGACGGCCTCGTCGGCCGCGCCGACGCCAATGCCAAGGCGGTCGCCGACTGGGTCGCGCGCACGCCGTGGATCGAGAATCTGGCGGCCAATCCCGCGATCCGCTCCAACACCTCGGTCTGCCTGAAGGTGGTCGACCCCGTGGTGCTGAAGCTCGCTCCGGACGCGCAGGCGAAGTTCGTCAAGGGCATTGCTGCCGCGCTCGAGAAGGAAGGCATCGCCTACGACATCGACGCCTATCGCGACGCGCCCTCGGGCCTTCGCATCTGGTGCGGCGCGACGGTGGAGAAGGCCGACGTCGAGGCGCTGACGCAATGGCTCGACTGGGCCTATGCGGAAGCCAAGGACGCGCTGCCGAAGGCGGCGTAGACTTGCTTTCACGCGGGCCGCTCATGGCCCGCGTCGTCACACCAGACGTTCGCGAACCCGCCGTTCGAGAACCCTCCATGTTCGAGCCGGAAAACGATCTTGAGCGCAGTCTGATACGCGCCGTGAACGATCCGGCGCATCGGCCAGATTTTCTGCTCCGGATGCTCGACGCTCAGACATTCATCCCGCTGGAAATCGACGGGCCCAGGCCTCCGGCGAGACCGGACGGCCGGGTGGTGCTCCCGCCGGGAGCCAAGTTGACGTTTCGGACGATCCGCGTCGGTCCTCTGGAGTGTCTGCCGTTCTTCAGCGCGGCCTCTCGGGCACGGGCAAAAAACCACGCGCGGTCGGTGCTTGCGCCGATGGCGACGCGCGAGTTGTTCGAGCGCTACGCCGGCCGGCACTTCATGCTCAATCCAGGGCATGAGCATACGCAGACGTTTTCGGCGGACGACATCAGGCGCATGCTCGCGGGCCAGTTCGGCAAACCGGCTGCGCCCGCGCAACCCGCGGCCAAGCCCGCATTTGAAATCAACCTGCCGCCAGTCGAGAAATCGACGGCGACTCCGACATCGGCCGCGCTGGCCGCGGCGGTGACTTCACCGCTCGTGATTCAACCTGCCGCCGCCAAGGCTCCTGAGCCCAAAGCTCCACAGCCCAAAGCGCCTGAACCCAACACGTTTGCGTCCGAGGTTTTGGGATCCAGGGTTCCTGAATCCAACGCGTCGATCGCGGAGCTTGCTGCGGAGCTTGTTCCAGCGGAGCTTGTGCCGTCGTTGCCTCCCGCTGCGGCCAAACCTGCGGTCGAAAACAATCTGCCGTCGGTCCAGAAGCCTGCCGGAAAAACACCTGAGCCCAAGGCGCCCGAGAGTTCCGCGCCCAAGCAGGCTGCCGTCCTACAGCCTGCAGACCCGCCATGGCTGATATTCAATCCGCAGTCGGAGGCCGCGCAAGCGCCGCCGCCATCGCCGACGCTTCCGGCAGCTCAGGATTTTTCGTTCGACGACACGTTTGTGTTCGGTCCAGCGGAGGCGCAGAAGCCGGAAGCCGTAAAGCCGATTGTGGCGGACAATTTGCCCAAGCCGGTGATGGCCGACTCGCTTGAAATCCCGCCTGCGACTTCGCCGGCGGCAGAAGACCCGGCACCAAATCTTCAGGCGAGCGTGACTTCGGCTCCTTCCGCGCCGATCGAACTCCAGTTCGATGCGTCGAAACCTTCGGAGGCGGAGAAGACCGGCACGATCAAGACCGCGATGTTCGATGCACTCGCGGTTCTCAAACGGCTCGCTGCCAACAAGCAAGCCTCCAGGAGGCCGCAACAGGCTGATGCCGCTTTTGCAAGGCCGATCGCGCCCGCCGAGACTCCTGTTGCGGCAGAACCGGCCACGCCCGAAACACCGCGTGATGATGAGCCGACGGCGTTCGATATCGTTGCCGCATCGCAGCCGGCGCAACTCGAGCCTGTGCAGCCGGCCGCGCCGGAGGCCCCGGCAAAACCGGTCGAGGCTTCCCCTCCGCCGACTCCTGAAAAAGCCGCCAATATGGCACCGTCGCAGGCTGCGGTGAGCCGCGCCAACACCATTCCATCAGATTTGCAAATCCGTCCGGCGCCGTCACCGGCGCCATACAAGCCTCACATGCCGTCGCCGCCCGCGGTGACGATCGACAAGGCTGATCCCTATCCCGCCGACGTGCTGTTGGTGCTGACGATGGTGCTCCGGGATCTGCCGGCCATCGAGGCCGCGCATCTTGCGCAGGTGCAGTCTCCGGGGGAGCTGCCGAAATATCTGGTGGCGCTCAAAACCTCCGGCGATTGGGAGGCGGTCGTGCTGGCGCTCGGCTTCAAGCTGCAGAAGACCTTGCCGCCCAATCGCCGGATCGAATTCACCCCGCTCACCGGCGGCATGTTCGACGATTATTTCCGCAATCAAACACAGCCTTTTTTCAAAAGGCACTGAAACAACACCGAGAGGACAAAACCAATGGCTCCGCGCGTTCTGATTTCCGACGCCCTGTCACCCGCCGCCGTGCAGATCTTCAAGGATCGCGGCATCGAAGTCGATTTCCAGCCGAACCTCGGCAAGGACAAGGACAAGCTTGCCGAAGTGGTCGGCAACTTCGATGGGCTTGCGATCCGCTCGGCCACCAAGGTGTCGCCGAAGATTCTCGAGAAGGCGAAGAACCTGAAGGTGATCGGCCGCGCCGGCATCGGCGTCGACAACGTCGACATTCCGGCCGCGACCGGCAAGGGCGTGATCGTGATGAACACGCCGTTCGGCAACTCGATCACCACGGCCGAGCATGCGATCTCGCTGATGCTGGCGCTGGCGCGCCAGATCCCCGAAGCCGACACCTCGACCCGCGCCGGCAAGTGGGAGAAGAACAAGTTCATGGGCGTCGAGATTTTCGGCAAAACGCTCGGCGTGATCGGCTGCGGCAACATCGGCTCGATCGTCGCGGACCGCGGCGTCGGCCTGAAGATGAAGGTGGTCGCGTACGATCCGTTCCTGTCGCCCGAGCGCGCCGTTGATCTCGGCGTCGAAAAGGTCGAGCTCGACGAACTGCTGCGTCGCGCCGACTTCATCACGCTGCACACGCCGCTCACCGACAAGACCAAGAACATTATCGACGCCGCAGCGTTGAAGAAGACCAAGAAGGGCGTTCGCATCGTCAATTGCGCGCGCGGCGGGCTGGTCGACGAGGCGGCGCTGGCGGAGGCGCTGAAGAGCGGCCATGTCGCGGGCGCGGCCTTCGACGTGTTCGTCGAGGAGCCAGCGACCGCCAACCCGCTGTTCGGGCTGCCCAACGTCGTGTGCACGCCGCATCTGGGCGCCTCGACCTCCGAGGCGCAGGAGAACGTCGCGCTGCAGATCGCCGAGCAGATGGCGGATTACCTTCTGCGCGGCGCGATCTCCAACGCCGTGAACTTCCCCTCGATCACGGCCGAAGAGGCGCCACGGCTGAAGCCGTTCATCGCGCTGGCCGAGAAGCTCGGCTCGTTCGCGGGCCAGCTCACCGAGACCGGCATCAGCAAGGTGCAGATCGCCTATGAGGGCGCGGTCGCGCAGATGAAGACCAAGGCGCTGACGTCTGCGGCCATTGCCGGCATCCTCCGGCCGATGCTGCAGGACATCAACGTGGTGTCGGCGCCGATTGTCGCAAAGGAGCGCGGCATCGTGATCGAAGAGGTCACCCGCGAGGCCGCGGGCGACTACGAGAGCCTGATCACCGTGACGGTCACCACCGAGACGCAGACCCGCGCCGTGTCGGGCACGGTGTTCGCCGACGGTCGGCCGCGCATCGTCAACATCAAGGGCATCCGGATGGATGCCGAATTCGGCCCGTCGATGGTCTACATCACCAATCTCGACAAGCCGGGCTTCATCGGAAAGTTCTCTTCGACGCTCGGCGAGGCGGGCATCAACATCGCGACCTTCCATGTCGGCCGCGAGGCCCCGGGCGGCAACGCCGTGGCGCTGATCGAGATCGACGGCGAACTGCCGGACAACGTGCTGGCCAAGGTGCGCGCGCTGCCGCAGGTGCAGCAGGCCAAGCCGCTGAAGTTCTAAGACCAGCGGAAGGGACTTGTCATTTCAGGCCGGAGGCGCGAGCCTCCGGCCTGTGTTTTGTGCACGTTGTCGCAGCCGTGATGTTGCCGTGGCTGTGCCTCAGGGAAACCTGAATCGGACCGGTTCTTACCGCGGATTTCACCGTCGGAGGGAGCGCCATGCGCCACACATTGCTGTCATTCGTTTCAGTCTTCGCTATCGCCGCCGCCGTGCCCGCGATGGCGGCCGAGCTCGAAGCAGGCTCGCAGGTCGATGCCGTCACGGTCTATCCGGACGGCGCGACGGTGACGCGGCTGATCAAACTCGATCTGCCGGCCGGCGACTCGACCTTGCTCGCCAAGGACTTTCCGCTGACGCTTGATCCATCCTCGCTGCGGGTCGAAGGCGAGGGCGGTGCGCATCTGGTGATCGGTGCGGTCGAAGCGCGGCAGCCGCTGCCCCAGCCCGCCGCGAACATCCCCGAGATCGATCGAAAGCTCGAGACGCTGCGCGATGAACGGGCCACGCTGGACGGCGCGATCGCATCGGCAACGGCGCGCCGCAAGTTCGCCGAAAGCTTTGCCGAGTCCTCGCCCAAGGGACTCGGCGAGAAGGGTGAAGCCCGTCCGCTGACCGAATGGCGCGCGGCCTTCGCGGCGGTCGGCGAGGAAATCGCCAATGCCGACACCGCGATCCGCGAGGCCAAGATCAAGCAGCGTGATCTCGACCGCGAGATCGCCCGCCTCGAAGCGGGGCGCAATATGACTCCGCCAAAGAAGCTCGAGGTCCGCATTGCTCTGAATTCCGATGCCGTGGCGCCGGCGGTGCTGCGCGTCACTTATGCAGTGCGCGGTGCGCGCTGGCAGCCGGTCTATGACGCCCGCCTCGACACCGGTGGCAAGGACGCAAAGCCCTCACTCGAGCTCGTTCGCCGCGCCGAGATCACGCAGACCACCGGCGAGGACTGGTCGGACGTCGCGCTTGCGGTTTCGACCATGCGCGTCGCTCGCGGTGGCAGCGCGCCGGAGCTGCGGCCCTGGATCGTGCGCTATCAGGCGCCGCCGACGCCCTATGCCGGGGCGATGGTGCGGGACCAACTTGCTCCTGCCGCGCCGCCTGCGGTGCTCGCACGCCGCGCCGAAGACGGGCAGCTGCGCAAGGCCGAGGAGCAGCAGGCCGTGGTCGACATGGGCGGCTTCCAGGTGGTGTTCCGCGTGCCCGGTCGCATCGCCGTGCCGGCAGGGCAGGGCTCAAAGAGCTTCCGCCTGGCTTCCGCGACCATCGCGCCTGACTTGATGGCCCATGCGGTGCCGGCGCTGAATGAGGCCGCGTACCTGCAGGCCAGCTTCAAGCACGGCGAAGATGCGCCGCTCCTGCCCGGCCCGGTGTCGGTCTATCGTGACGGCGTGTTCGTCGGCAAAAGTCCGCTGTCGCTTGCGTCGAAAGACGAGACCGTGAGGCTCGGCTTCGGCGTCGACGAGAAGGTCAAGGTCGCGCGCACCGTCGTGCGACGGAACGAAGGCACGGCGGGCATCATCAGCTCGTCGAAGACCGACGAGCGCGAGTTCAAGACCACTGTCCGCAACGGCCACGATTTCCCGATCAAGGTTGCGATCGAGGATCAGATTCCGGTGAGCGAGGCGGAAGACATCCAGGTCGAGATGCTGCCGGTCACCACGCCGCCGACGACGCGCGACCTGCGCGACCGTCGCGGCGTGATGGAGTGGGCGTTCGAGGCCAAGCCCGGCGAGAGCCGCGAGATCAAGCTCGGCTGGCGGCTGCGCTGGCCGAAGGACAAGGCGATCCAGTTCACGCCGCAGGGGTCGTGACGGAAGTTGTTGGAACGCAGCGCGCCAGAGCATGATCCCGAAAAGTGTGAAGCGGTTTTCGGAAAAGATCATGCTCAAACAAGAGCAAGAAGCGACGGGTCTGATTCAACGAAGTTGAATCAGACCCTAAGCGTTGCGCTCCGCATCGAGCGTGAACAGCTCCTGCGGCCGGCCGACGCCGCGCAAGGCGTAGCGGCCAACCGAGACGAGGCGCTTGTGGATCGAGCCGACCTCGGCGAAAGCGGCCGACACCAGCATCGGCTGATCGGCCGAGCGGCACATCGCGGCGACGCGGCTTGCCTCGTTGACGGCCGGACCGACCACCGTGAAGTCGAGCCGCTCGGTCGAGCCGATATTGCCGTAGAACACCTCGCCGACATGAAGGCCGAGATACATGTCGGTGACGGGGAGACCGCGCTCGGCGCGCCGCACGTTGAGTTCGTTCACGCCCTGTCGCGCGGCGATCGCCGCGGCGAGTGCCGAATTGCAGGAGCGCTCGCGGCCGTCGGTCTTGAAGATCGCAAGCGTGCCGTCGCCGATCAGCTTCAGCACATCGCCGCCGTGCTCATGGATCGCCGAGACGATCACGTCGGCATAGTCGTTGAGCAGCGGGATCACCTGCTCGGGGGCGGTGTCGGTGATGCGGGTGAAGCCGCGCAGGTCGCTGAACCAGATCGCCGCGTCGATGCGGTCGGCAACGCCGCGCACGATGCGGCCGCCGAGCACGCGCTGGCCGGCGTCGCGGCCGAGGTAGGTCTGCATCAATGTGCCGGTCATGCGTTGCAGCGACACCGACTTGATGGCGAGCGCAAAGTACGGTGTGAGGCGTTGCAGCGCATCGATGTGGATGTCGCTGAACCCATCCGCATGGCGCGTCGCCCAGGACGAATAAACGCAGTCCATCTCGCCGACCACGCCTTCGGCAGCGAAGCGGTTGATGATGGCGAGATAGTCGGTCATGCCGTAGCCGCGGACTTCGGCCAGTGCCGCGAACTCCGTTTCGCCTTCCGGCGGCACCCTGCGGCGCAGCAGCGAGTCGCCGGTCTGCAGCATCCGGTAGAACGGGCTGTTCCGCCAACGCTCGGCGGCAAGTGCGTCTTCAGGCGTGCTGTCGGGCACCGGTACGGTGCGGCCGTATTCCTGCAGGGCGGTCTCGTTCGGGCCATGCCCCCAACGGAAGAGCCTGCCCTCGTGGACCGGATGCAGCGTATCGATGAACACATGGGCGCGGCCGACCGGCAGGCCCGCGGCGACGCAACGCTCGCAGAAGCCGTCGACGATGGCGTTTTCGGATTCGCCTGCCAGGCCCGCTTGCGTGAGCCAGGCCGCGGTTTCGGAGTGGAATTCGGCTTTCATCGGTCGATCTTACATCGATCCGACTTGACCTTTGCGCAAGACTTGGCCTTTCGCGCAAGACGGCGGGCCCCGGCGATTATTTCTTGAGGCACACCGCGTAGAGCCGCACCGTGACGTCGCCGTCCCGTTTGGTGCCGCGGTTGACGGCTGAGATCATCCAGCTCGATGGCGAATCCGGAAAGCTCTCGGCCATCTCCAGCGAGGCGCTGCGGCCGCGGATCGAGCGCATGCCGCCGGAGATGATGAAGCTGTTCGGATCGCTGCATTTGACCTGCTGGCGGATCGTGCCGTTGTCGGCGCTTACGACCGCGTCGGCCTCGGCGAAAGAAACCGTCTTGTAGTTGCGGATGTCGGAGCCGTCCTTGTTGCTGAGGCAGATCGTGTAGATGCGCGCACCGGCCGCGGGTCCGGACGCGGGGGCGCCATTCACTGCGCGCACATTCCAGCCGTTCGGGTCGGGATAGCTCAGCTCCAGGCGCAGGTTGCTTGGCCCCCGGTAGTCCTGATCGAGGCCGAATCCACCACCCAGAACCAGCGCACCGGACTGGCACGTGGAGCGGCCGGGCGTGCTCACGTAGCCTGCCGGCACGCTCATGGGGACCGATGTGTATGAAATGCGCGGAAGCTGCGCGAGGAGCTTCGAAGACTTGCGCGCCGCGGGCAGCAGGCACAGCGCGAAGGTGCGGACCTGAAGCGATGTCACGGTTTCCGGCTTCTGCCGGTTGACCACACGCGTCACCCAGGATTCTCCGTCCGGATAGCTTTCGACGATGCGCAGCGACGCCTTGCCCTGAACGATATTGACGCCGCCGGTGATGGCCCGGCCCTTCGGGCAGGTGGTTGAGCCGGTGCGGATGGCGTCGGCCTCGTCGCTCCAGAAGAACGTCGGGCTGAATATTTCCATGTAAGGAAGCTGGGCGATCTCGACCGGCTGCTGGGACTGCGCCAGCGCAGGCCCCGCCGCCAAGACCAGGACAGCGGTCAGGAGGGCGGACAGCAATGCTTTCGTCATATGTTCAACGACCCCGACGTCATTCCAAGGGCGGAGCCTGTCGCGGCGGCGGCTGGTTCGCAAGGGGGCGCTCACTTTGCCCCAGGTTTACGGGGCGATGTGGGCAAATGCCTTGATGCTGCCGCAACGCTTTGAAATTCAAGCCTAAATCCAGCCACCCGCAGGCTGGATGGTCCGATCGGCCGCCTTGTCTCGCGCGAAATCATCCTTTATCCGAAACTATGCCCCATCAGTGTTGCAGCGGCCGGGGGGCGCCGCAGCCCCGGTGGCGGAAGGATTCCGAATGGCGAATGTGGTTGTGGTCGGCTCGCAGTGGGGCGACGAAGGCAAGGGTAAGATCGTCGATTGGCTCTCCGAGCAGGCCGATGTCGTTGTTCGTTTCCAGGGCGGCCACAACGCCGGCCACACGCTGGTGATCGACGGCACGACCTACAAGCTGTCGCTGCTGCCGTCCGGCGTGGTGCGCAACAAGCTCTCGGTGATCGGCAACGGCGTGGTGCTCGACCCCAAGGCGCTGGTCGCCGAGATCGACCGGCTGAAGGAACAGGGCATCAAGGTGACGCCGGACAGCCTGCGCATCGCCGAGAACTGCACGCTGATCCTGCCGCTGCATTCCGAGCTCGACGTTGCGCGCGAGCGTTCGTCCGGCAAGGGCGCGATTGGCACGACCGGTCGCGGGATAGGGCCGGCCTATGAGGACAAGGTCGGGCGCCGCGCGATCCGGCTGATGGACCTCGCCGATCTTCAGGTGCTCAACGGCAAGATCGAGCGGCTGCTGACGCATCACAACGCGCTGCGCCGCGGCCTCGGTATGGAAGAGATCAATGCACGCACGGTCTACGACGATCTCGCTGAAATCGCGCCCAAAGTGCTGCCGTTCATGGATTCGGTGTGGTCGCTGCTCGATGAGAAGCGCCGCGAGGGCAAGCGCATCCTGTTCGAAGGCGCACAAGGCGCACTGCTCGACATCGACCACGGCACCTATCCTTACGTGACGTCGTCCAACACCGTGGCGGCGCAGGCCGCGACCGGTTCGGGGCTCGGACCCAACGCGATCGGCTACGTGCTCGGCATCTGCAAAGCCTACACGACGCGTGTCGGGCAGGGGCCGTTCCCGACCGAGCAGCTCAACGAGATCGGCAAGACGCTCGGCACCAAGGGCAAGGAGTTCGGCGTCGTCACGGGACGCCCGCGGCGCTGCGGCTGGTTCGACGCCGTGCTGGTGCGGCAGACCGTGCGCACCAGTGGTATCCAGGGCATCGCCCTGACCAAGCTCGACATCCTCGACGGCTTCGAGGAGATCAAGATCTGCACCGGCTACAAGCTCGATGGCCGCGAGATCGACTACCTGCCGGCCAGCGAGCACTCCCAGGCCCGGGTGGAACCGATCTATGAGACCGCCGAGGGCTGGGACGAGGTCACCGCCAAGGCCCGGTCGTGGGCAGAACTTCCTGCCCAGGCCATCAAATATGTGCGCAGAATTGAGGAATTGATAGGCTGTCCTGTGGCTTTGTTGTCGACGAGCCCCGAGCGGGAAGACACAATCCTGATGCAGAATCCTTTCGAGACCTGACAAACCCGGAATAGATGGCCGACTATCACCCGCTCATCGCCCGCGCCGTCGCCGGTCTCGACAAGAACACCGGTGAGAATCGGCGTGCGCTTTACGAGCGGGCGCGCACCGCGCTCGTGGCGCAACTGCGGGGCGTCAACCCGCCGCTCGAAGAGTCGGAAATAACCCGCGAGCGCCTCGCCCTCGAAGAAGCGATCCGCAAGGTCGAGGCGGAATCAGCGAGGCACGCCCGCGAGACCGCGCGCCCGGCTTTCATCAAACGCGCTGAGGCGCCGTCACCCCGTCAGGACGCGTCCGCCCGGCTGGCCGGCACGGCGGCGCAAAGGCCGGCGACGCAGCCGGCCGCGTCTTCGGCAGACGCTTCCCGCGCTCCGGCGCGGCCGAGCACATTTGCGCAAACGCGAACCGCAACCGGCTCCGCGGCGCAGCAGGCACAGCCCGCGGCTCCGCCGCGAGCCGAGCAGGCCCGGCCGACACCATCCGGTCAGACCGCTCGCAAATCGCAGACGATCGCCGACGAGGCTTTGCGTGGCTTCCGCGATGTGGCGAACGACCCGCATGCCGTGGCCGAGGCTCGCCAGATCGCCGAGGCCGAGGCGCGGCAGGCTCAGCAGGCCCAGCGTTACGACTACGGCCGCCAGCAGTCGGAACGCAATCTGCCGCCGGCGCCTTCGCTGCCGCCGCCCGATCGCAATCCGCTCGCCGAGTACGGCCAGCTCGAGCCGCAGATGCAGCCGGAGAATGCCTGGTCGCAAGACGAGCAGGGCGTGCCGGCCGGTTACGACCCCTCCGAGCAGCAGCCCCGTCACGAGCCGCAATACGATGAGCAGCCCGCGTCGCCGCGGCGCGTGCGGCAGCCGCGGTCCTACGGCCGCTACATCCGGCTCGGGCTCATCGCCGTTTTGATCCTCGCCATCGCGGGCGCGGCCTACTGGCAGCGCACCAACATTGCCGGCGTTACAAGCGTCGTCATGGCGCTGCTGCGGCCGTCACCGACGCAGCAGGCGCCACGCGAGACGCAGGCGCCGTCGAAGCCCAAGATTCCGGACAGGGTCGGTTCGCAATCGGCCCAGCCGCAGGCCGGCCTCGCGGTCGCGCAGCGCGTCGTGCTGTACGAAGAAGACCCCGCCGATCCGCAGGGCAAGCGCTTCGTCGGCACCGCGATCTGGCGCACCGAGACCAAGCCCGGCGCTGCGGGGCGGCCGCCGGAGCTTGCGGTGCGCGCCGACATCGAGATTCCGGAGCGGCAGATGAGCATCACCTGGTCGCTCCGCCGCAACACCGATCAGTCGCTGCCGGCGAGCCACACGATCGAGATCGTGTTCAATCTCGGCAATGACGCGGCGACCGGCGGCATCCAGAACGTGCCGGGCGTGCTGATGAAGCAGGCCGAGCAGACCCGCGGCGTGCCGCTCGCGGGTCTTGCCGTGAAGGTGACGCCAGGCTTCTTCCTGATCGGCCTGTCGGCGCTCGAGGCCGACATGCAGCGTAACATTCAGCTTCTGAAAGAGCGCTCGTGGTTCGACATCCCGATCGTCTACAACAACAACCGCCGCGCGATCCTGGCGATGGAAAAGGGCTCGCCGGGTGAAAAGGCGTTCAACGACGCGTTCGCGTCGTGGAAGCAGTAAGCTTTATTTCGCCCAGCAAAGCATTGTCGATGCGATGGGACATGGCTCCGCGCTTTCGCGCGGGGCCACAATCGTTCCGGGTGCAGATCGACTTCACATCGTTGGCAGGTAAGCGGCCAGGCGATCGTTGCTGACGCCGATCATGCCGGTGAAGCCCATCTTCACGGCGAGGTCGCGTTCGGCGAGCGAGTTGAAGCGCGCGACGAGCCGCCATCTGGTCTGCTGGCCTTGATCCTCGAGGGTCACGATGTTCTGGCAGGTCGGCGGACCGCCCGGGATGTTCTTGCCGTGGTCGGCGTTCTGCCAGACCAGCCGCTCGGGCTTCACGACCTCGACGAACACGAAATCGAACTTGAACTCCTGGCCGTCGGGTGTGCGCATGACGTGGCGCCAGCGGCCGCCTGGGCGCAGATCCATTTCGCATACCGGATTGGTGAAGCCCGGCCCGCCCCACCATTGCGACACGTGTCTCGGCTGAGTGAAAGCCTCCCAGACCAGCTCGCGCGGCGCGTCGAACACGCGGCTCATGGTGATGACGGCCTCGACGGCGGAATCCGCTTCGATACTGGAGGACATGACTCTTGCCTTTCATCGCTGGTGTACGGGTTGAGGGATGGTGAAGGGTCACGGCCCGCCGGGGTCGTTTGGTTTCATGGTCTTCAGGTACGCGGCGAGGCTGTCCATGTTGCGGTCCCAAAAGCGGCGATAGTCCTCGAGCCATTCGGACACCGCTTGCAGCGGCGCGCCTTCGAGATGGCAGGGCCGCCATTGTGCTTCGCGGCCGCGGGTGATCAGGCCGGCGCCCTCCAGCACTTTGAGATGCTTGGAGACTGCCGCGAGGCTCATCTCATAGGGCTCGGCGAGTTCCTTGACGGTGGCGTCGCCGGTCGCAAGCCGAGCCAGGATGCCGCGGCGCGTTGGATCGGCCAGGGCGAACAGCGTCGAACTGAGGCGGTCGGTCGGCATTGGTATTCAACCGATTAGTTGTCAACTAATTGGTTGAATATGCCGCGAAGCTTCGCCTGTCAACGACGGCTTGCACGGTCGGGAGCGGCGCGATGACGCAACGGCGCGGTCATATCCGCGCGGCCGCCGCCTAAGACTCGATGGGCTGGCTCAAAAGCAAATCGCCGCCGCGTGAGCCACGCGACGGCGATTGTCCATCGAAGATGATCGACGGTTAGCGGTGATGGCGATGGTGGCGATGACGGTGCATGCGCACCGGGCGACCGGCAGGCTCGAGGTCCATGCCCGCGATGCCAGCGGCGGCGCTGAGGCCGGTCTGGCCCTGCACGCTCAGCGGCTGCAGCGAGATGGTCGAGTTCGAACCGCCCCACAGCGCGTTGGCGCCAACGCCGACACCGAAGGTCACGCTGGCCGCGCCGCCGCCGTAGCTGCCGGCGAGCGCATACGGGCCGAGCCGGTTGGTCGGCGCATAGACCTGCCAGTGCAGCACCGTGGAATCGGTCCAGCCGATGTCGAGGCCGGCACGGCGGATGGTGCCCAAGTACGCCTGCGGGCGGCCGAAGGTCGGCCGGAACAGGCATTCGAGCTTGGTGATCGAGCCGACCACGAAGGCCTGGGTCTGACCACGGCACTCGAGATAGCCAGCTTCAACGGCATTCTGAGCCAGGGCCTGCGAGCTGGACGCTGCAAGGGCCGCGGCAACGGCGAGGCCTGCGAAAACGCGCATCAATTTTTCTCCTTAGTTGAGGCGCTTAGGCTTATCGAAGGATGCCAACCCCGGATAGGCGCTAAACCGGGAAACGTACCTTTTCTGCCGATGTGTGGGCGTCATACAACATCATCGCTCTTTGGCAGGACCCGATCGGCAATCGCTATAGCCCAATGGCCGGCGGTGAATTGGCGATCGCGCACGGCACGGCGGTACTTGCCGCAAGGTGCTCGCAGCTCGGGCATTCTTCTGTCGCACTGACGCCAGATTCGACCAACAAGAACCGGCCGTCGGGCTGGGTCAGCCAGGAGTATTGGATGAAGGCAATCTGTATCGCGGTGATCCTCGCCGTCGTTTCGACGCCCGCTCTCGCCCGCAGCTCAGACCATCACAGGTACGCCCGTCATCACACGCACGTGGCCGCTCATCATCACTATCATCATCACAGGCATGTGTTCGTCGCGGGTGCGTCGCAGCAGCCGTTCGGAAATGCGGAGATGGGTTCCGCGGGCTGGGGCTTCGACGCGCAGCCGCGCGCGCGGCGCTTCGCGCGCGACGGCGCGCCCGGGCAGGGAGCCTATTCGGACATGGTCGCGCGCCACGCCGCCGCGAACGGCATCCCGGTGTCTCTCGTGCATCGCGTGATCATGCGCGAGAGCCGCTACAACCCTCGCGCCGTGAGCAAGGGCAATTACGGCATGATGCAGATCCGCCTCGGCACCGCGCGCGCCATGGGCTACAGCGGCAGCGCCGCGGGCCTGCTCGATCCCGAGACCAACATGACCTATGCGGTGAAGTATCTCGCGGGCGCCTACAAGGCCGCGGGCGGCAGCGAGAGCGGCGCAGTCGCAAACTATGCGCGCGGCTATTACGCGCAGGCAAAGCGTCGCGGCATGTCGCCATATGAGGCGCCGGGTTCGGACGCGTTCGCCATGGGCTCGAATTGGCAGCAGCCGAATTGGCAAGCTTCGAATTGGCAGGAGTCGAACTGGCAGAGGCCGGCGCGGCGCGCTCGCGCCCGGCACGCGGACTTCGATACGCCGCCCTGGATGCGGAGCGATCGTCGGGAGATGTTTTGAGTGGTTCGCAGCTGACGTCCACCATGGTCCGCCACGGTGGTGTCACCCGCGGGCTTGACCCGGCAATCCATGAGCGGCCGCTGCAAGGGCAGCCGTAAGCGCTTACGTTGTTGCGCCACCGTATGGACCCTCGGGTCAAGCCCGCGGGTGACAGCGTGCGCGGACGTGCCTTATTCCAGCTTGAAGCACTTCATTCCAGCTTGAAGCACTTCGCGAAAAAAAACCGGCGGCGCTTTTGGCGCCGCCGGTCGCATTCTCTCTACAAGCGTTCGATCAGTGCGCCGCGATCGCCTGCGGTGCAGCCGTGGGCGCTTCCATCGCGGCCACGCGGTTCTTCACCGCCTTCTGCACCTTCTCGAACGCGCGCACCTCGATCTGGCGCACGCGCTCGCGCGACACGCCAAACTCGGCGGCGAGATCCTCGAGCGTGACCGGATCGTCCGCCAGACGCCGCGCCTGGAAGATGCGGCGCTCGCGGTCGTTGAGCACTTCGAGCGCCGACGACAGCGCCTTGCGGCGGTTGTCGAGCTCCTCGTGCTCGGCCATCACGCTTTCCTGGCTCTCGCTGTCGTCAGCGAGCCAGTCCTGCCATTCGCCGCTCTCGCCATCGTCGCGGATCGGAGCGTTGAGCGACGCGTCACCGCCGAGGCGGCGGTTCATGTCGACCACGTCCTGCTCGGTGACGCCGAGGCGCTTGGCGATGACCTGCACCTGATCGGGGCGCAGATCGCCCTCCTGCAGCGCGGAGATCTTGCTCTTCGCCTTGCGGAGATTGAAGAACAGCTTCTTCTGGTTCGCGGTGGTGCCCATCTTCACGAGCGACCACGAACGCAGGATGTATTCCTGGATCGACGCCTTGATCCACCACATCGCATAGGTCGCGAGTCGGAAGCCCTTCTCGGGCTCGAAGCGCTTCACCGCCTGCATCAGGCCGACGTTGCCTTCCGAGATCACCTCGGAGATCGGCAGGCCGTAGCCGCGGTAACCCATCGCGATTTTGGCGACGAGACGCAGATGGCTGGTGACGAGTTGGTGCGCGGCGTCACGATCGCCGTGCTCCTTCCAGCTCTTGGCCAGCATATATTCCTGTTGCGGTTCCAACATTGGGAACCGCCGGATTTCTTCCAGATATCTCGTCAGACCGCCTTCGGCGGTGACGATCGGCAAAGCCGAAACACGGGCCATGATAGCGCCCTCCATTTGGTTGCCCCCGGCTACCCGGCGGGCGAGGTGTGCCGCCGCTCCCCGAGCCGACAGCACCGAAGTTCGCGGCCGCTACCCCCGACCGCATGAGGCAAGAATACCGGACCGAATGGGGCGAAAGGAAGAAGAACGGCTTTCACACCATCGTGACCCCAGGCAGCCTTTAGTCGCATCCTTCAACCCTTTGGCCGGGAAGGCCTTTTGGGCTTCTGGGGAGATGCGCTTGGAGCGGCGAGGCTGTCATGCAAACGGGCCAAGTCAACCGGCAGTTCCGAACGGAACTGCAGTTGCTGGCCTTTGGTCGGATGTTGGACTGCCAGGAGATAAGCATGGAGGGCCTGTCTTCCAAGACCCTCCAGGATTTGGCCCGCTTCGGCCGGTAACCGGGCCGTTTTCGTGCGGAATCCCGGGCCGTAGACCGGATCGCCCAGGAGCGGATGGCCGATATGGGCCATATGGACGCGGATCTGGTGGGTGCGGCCGGTTTCCAGCCGGCATTCGATCAGGCTCGCGACAGGCTTGCCGTCCTTGCCGGAGAATCGCTCCAGCACCCGCCAATGGGTGATCGACGGCCGGCCGTCGCCGCGAACCGCGATCTTGTCGCGGCTTCGGGGATGGCGTCCGAGCGGGGCGTCCACCGTGCCCTTCGGCTCTCGCGGCACGCCCCAGACAAACGCCAGGTAGGCGCGCTCCAGCGGGCCGGTGCGGCCGTGGTCGGCGAACTGCGCGGCCAGCGCCTGATGGGCGCGGTCGGTCTTGGCGACGACCATGACGCCGGTGGTGTCCTTGTCGAGCCGGTGCACGATGCCCGGCCGCTTCACGCCGCCGATGCCCGAGAGGCTTTCGCCGCAATGGGCGATCAGCGCATTGACCAGCGTCCCTGTGGCGTGCCCCGCCGCCGGATGCACCACGAGGCCGGCGGGCTTGTCGAGGACGATCATCTGGTCGTCCTCGAACACGATGTTGAGCGGGATGTCCTCCCCCGAGGGCTCGGCCTCCTCGGGCTCGGGCACATTCACCACGACCACGTCGCCCGCATTGACGCGATGGCTTGGATCAAGGATCGTGCGGCCGCCGATCGTCACCGCGCCTTCGAGGATCAGCGCCTTGAGCCGGGTGCGGGACAGTTCGCAGTGCTCGGACAGCACGCGGTCGATCCGGCCGCCGGCGGCCCCGCCGGTGACTTCGATCGTAAGCTCCGTGTCCGGCCCTTCCGAGCCGGGCTCCGTTTCCTGGTAATCCTGCGACGACATTGAAGCCCAATATGGTGACGCCCGATCATAACGCCGACGACGACAAGCCGCTCACCCCCGAGCAGCAAAAGATCGTCGCCAAGGCGCGCTGGCTGATGCTGATGTCGGGCTTTGCGACGTTCCTCGGCATCGCCGTGGTGATCGGCGTGGTCGGCTACCGCATGTTCCGGAGCGGCGGCGACGCCGCGCCCCGCGAGGTGACGGCGCTGCTGCCCAAGGGCGCCAAGGTGGTCCAGACCGCGGTGAGCGACGACCGGATCTTGGTGACGGTCGAGCTCGGCGGCTCCGTGGAGATCAGGGCCTTCGACATCAAGACCATGCAGCCGACCGGGCGGCTGCGCTTCGCCACCGAGCCCTGAGGCGGCTTTTAACGCAAGCCGTTGGGCCGCAATTCGAATGCTTGCTTCAACGCGGGATCGAGGCTATCTGAACGGCCTTGCCCAAGGCTCCCTTCGTCTAGCGGTCTAGGACGCGGCCCTCTCAAGGCTGAAACACCGGTTCGATTCCGGTAGGGAGCGCCAATGATTTCAATAGTTTATCTCTCGGGCGAAAAAGCCGGCTAATATCCGTCAAATATCCATCTGCGCGCTTCGGCGAACGGCCGATGGCGAACGGAGCTTCTCTTCTAAAATCGGCATGCGCGATCGCCCGGCGACCTGCTCGCCGGGCGCGCTGGAGGCTTGCCTGAAAAATTCCGCGACGGTGCTGAGCGACGCTTTGGAAGCGGCTCTATCCTGCACCTTGCGTTAAGAGTCGGTTGTAGCGCTCCGCGTATCTGGAATGGACCTGTGCGCGCCACCCTGGATTGGAAGTTGTCACCTCATGTTTGATTTTGACCGCATCATTGAGCGCCGCGGCACTCACTCCTCAAAATGGGATCAGATTGCCCGTCTGTCGGGCATCGAGGCGCCGGATGCCATCCCGATGTGGGTTGCAGACATGGATTTCGCCGCGCCGCCGGGCGTGACAGAGGCCATGAAGGCGGAGGTCGATCGCGCCGTTCACGGCTATTACGCAGACACCGGAAGCTGGGCGGCCGCGCTGGTGGATTGGATGGCTCGCCGTCACGGGCTGACGCTCAATCCGAGTTGGGTCAGCCCGACACCGGGAATTGTTTCAGGGCTCGGTCTCATCCTGCAAGCGGTCACCGCGCCCGGCGATGAGGTCGTGGTTTTTCCGCCCGCTTATCATGCGTTTCGCAAGATCATCCTTGCCAACGAGCGGCGCATTCTCGACGTGCCGCTTGTCGAGATCGAGGGCCGTTATTCGATGGACCTCGACCTGCTGCGCGACAAGGTCACGACTCGCACGAAGGTCGTGTTCTTCTGCAGTCCGCACAATCCAGGCGGCACCGCGTGGTCCGCGGACGAGACGCGAGCGCTGGCATCCTTTTGCGCGGACCGCGATTTGATTCTGGTCTCCGACGAAATTCACTGCGATCTCGTGTTCGCCGGCGCCAAGCATATTCCGACAATGTCGGCCGCGCCTGAGATCGCCGACCGTTTGATCACGTGCGTTGCCGCAACAAAAACCTTCAATCTCGCCGGCGCCCATGTCGGCGCCTGCATCGTTTCAAATCCGGCGTTGAAGAAACGGCTGGACGCGCGCATCGCGGCAAGCGGGCTCGGTTCCTACAACGCATTTGGAATGGCGGCGACCGAGGCCGCCTGGCGAACCGGAGCAGCATGGCTCGATGCGCTGATGCCGTACCTCGCCGGGAATCGCGATATTTTCGACAAGCGAATTGAAGCCGCTGTGCCTGGCGCACGATCGATGCATCTCGACGGCACATACCTCGCGTGGGTCGATTTTTCCGGGACAGGCCTGCCGCCCGAAGACGTTGCGGACAGGGTCGCGACAGGAGCACGGATATTTGCAAGCCCCGGCTCTCAATTCGGGCCTGGTGGAGAGCGATGGCTTCGCTTCAACTTTGCGACGCCGCGACCGATTCTTGACGACGCCATGACGCGGTTAGAGGCGGCATTTCAGGATTTGCGGGCTGGGCGGTAAGTCATCGATTGGATTGATCGCAACGGCGTCCGGTCAGAGGCGGAGGATAAACCCATGAATTACACCGGCGACCGCCGCAACCAAAGCCGCGAGTGGGTGAATATCCCCGTTGCGGACAATGGCGAGGCCATCGTCGCCGCGATGACCGAGGCGGGCGTGGAGTTCGTGTTCTTCACATCCGGCTCCGAGATCGGCTTCTATCAGGAAGCGATCGCCAAGGCCGAGGCTCAGGGCCGCAAGGCGCCGAAGCTGATCTCCGTGACGCATGAACATGTGAACCTCAACGCTGCGCTCGGCTGCGCTGCGGTCAGCGGCAAGCCGGTCGCGACGGCGGCCCACGTCGACTGCGGAACCCAGCACTATGGCGGCGCAGTCCACACGGCCTGGCATGCAGGACTGCCGGTGCTGATCACCGCCGGAATTCCGCCGACTGCGTATCCAGGCAGCATGATCGGCGCGCGCGAGCCGGAGGGGCACCTCTGGCTGCAACAAACGTTCGACCAGAACGGCATCGTGCGGCAATACACCAAATGGGATCACCTGCTGAAATTCCAGGACAATCCCGGCTTGACCGTCTCACGCGCCCTGCAGGTCGCTTGCACCGAGCCGCGCGGGCCAGTTTATCTCAGCATTCCGCGCGAAGTGTCGCTTGCGAAGGCGGACAACGCACGCTTCCCCACCTTGGATCAGCTCGGCGTGGGGCGTCCGGCGGCGCCGGAGCCGGACGGCGTTCGTGAGCTCGCAGCGCGGCTCGTGAAAGCGGACAATCCCATCGTTGTGGTGTCCCGCTCGGGCCGCGATCCGGCGACTGTGCCTGCGCTTGTCCGCTTCTGCGAACTCATGGGATTGCCGGTCGCGCAGTCGGCCAAACGTTCGTACCACTGCTTCCCGTTCACCCACCCGCTCTATCAGGGGAGCGTCAGCCTTAAGGATGCCGACGTGGTGCTCGTGCTCGACGTCGACATCCCCTGGATGATCGGACCGAATGCGCCGTCGGACGATGCGTTCGTTGCCATGGTCGATGTCGAGCCGTCCAAGCGCCGCATCCCGATCATGGAATTCACCGCCGACCTGCGGCTCACCGCCGATACGTTGCTGACGCTCGAGGCGCTGGAATCGGAGGTTCGCGCCATCAGCTCGGCAGCCGACCGCGAACGCTTTGCCGCCCGTGCCAAGCGCTGGAGCGAGACGTCCGAAAGGCGCCGCCGGGCGCTCGCTGACAACGCAAAGGCTGCGGCGGGCAACACGCCGATCGACGTACGCTGGCTCTCGTACCAGATCGGACAGGCGCTCGAGGATGACTGGGTCGTGTTCGACGACACGATCGGCATCAGTCAGGTTCACGATTATCTTCAATGCGCCCGGCCGAACTCCTATTTCTGCAATCCTGCCAGCAGCGGCGGATGGGCGCCGGGTGCAGCATTCGGCGCCAAGCTCGCGGCCCGCGATCGCAACGTCGTCGCGATCACCGGAGACGGCTTCTACATGTTCGCCCCGGGAATCCATTCGCTGTGGTCGGCTGCGCAATACAAGGCTCCGTACCTCACCATCGTCTACCAGAACCGCAGCTATTCGACCGGAACGCTTCGCGTGTCGCGCAGCTATCCGGATGGCTTTGCTGCCAAAGCCGGCTACCACGGCGGCTACTTCGAGCCGCCGATTGATTTTGCGGCTGAAGCCCGATCAGCGGGCGCATACGGAGAAAACGTGACGGATCCCAAAGAAGTCGGACCAGCACTGCAACGCGGCATGAAAAGCGTCCGAGAGGGAACGTCGGCGGTCATTTCGGTGTGGTTGCCGCGGCTGTTACAGGCGGACTGAGGCGTGTACTCGTAAACTCCTGATGTCCGCTCTGCCTCCAACAACAAGTGCTCGGCCTTCGAACGGTGCGAAATAGGTTGTTCAGATCGCTGGCTCGAATCGGTCAGCTTCCGGCCGAGTAAATATGGCGGCAGATCATGCTTGCGCCGAGGGCAAGAAGGCCGATCAGCACGAAGCGACGGAAAGTGTCAGCTGACAAGCGAGAGCGCAGTGCCTTGCCCATTGCCATACCAACGAACGAAGCGGCTAGACCGACCACCGCCGGCGCTGCGACGGCACTGGTGAGGCCCTTGTTCATGCCCAAGCCAAGGCCCAGTGCTATCGACGAGACGAATGCTGAAATCGCAAGCGCCTGTACCAGTTCGTCCTTTGAGAGGCCGATCGCCTGAATGTAGGGCACCGCAGGTACGACGAAAATTCCAGTCGCCCCATTGATGATACCAGTGGTCAGCCCAACCACGGCGCCCACGATCGGTTCAGAGCGTGGCGCTACCTTGAACCCTATGCCGCTCAAGGCAGTGATCGAATAGACGATCAGGATGGCGCCGAGTAACGCGCCCGTCAGCCGGACATCCACTTTCGTGAGAATTCCGACAGCCGCCAAGGTGCCGAAAATGGTGCACACCAGCACCGGCCACAGCCGTAGCAATAGCGCTTTCAGCGCGGGGCCGTCCCAGATTTGCCACGCGTTGGTCGCCAACGCGGGCACGATCAGAATGGCCGCAGCTTGCCCCGGAGGCATGAGGGCGCCCAGCAGTCCCATTGAGATGGTCGGCAGGCCGAGCCCGATTGCGCCCTTGACCAGGCCGGCGAGAGCAAAGACCAGAGCGACGATCGTCACTTCACCGAGGTTCATCGCGTTGCCGACACCAAAGTTGCGGTTTTGATCTTTTCCATTCTGCCCCCTCTGCGGCGACCCACAGGTCGAACTCTTCGCCAATTTGCAGGTCTGCGCGCCTTTGCGGCACGGGTGGAAGGTGGGTCGATTTGCTATAGATGAATAGTTCTATTTTTCTCTATCTCGATAGAATTTTTGGATATCAGAAGATGCAACGCGCAGAGCACGTCAGCCGCAGGCTCAAGCTGCGCCAGCTCGAAGTCCTCATCGCCGTGGGGCAGTCGGGCAACATGGCGAAGGCCGCCCGACAATTGGCCATCACGCAGCCCGTTGTATCAAAGACGATCGCGGACTTGGAGCAAACGCTCGGCATGCGCCTGTTCGATCGTGATCGTCGTGGGGTGGCTTTGACGCCCTACGGCCAGGCGCTTCTCAAGCGCAGTGTCGCAGTTTTCAATGATCTTCAGACGGGCATTACGGAGCTCGATCTGATGGCCGACCCGACCGCCGGCGAACTGCGGATCGGAAGCAGCGACGCCGTCGCGTCAGGCATGGTCGGCGCCATTATCGACAGGCTCAGCCAGCGACACCCGCGGCTGATCTTCGAGGTGACGCTGGGAGGCGGCTTGACGGACTTGCAGCACCGCGAATTGCAGTCGCGCGGCCTCGATTTGATCATCGGCCGGCTTCCCGTCGTTGTTCCCGACGATCTCGAAGCGAATATCCTGTACCAGGAGCACACGCTGCTGGTAACCGCGCGGCAAAGCCACCTGGTCCGCGGCCGCAGGGTGCGATTGAGTCAGTTGGTCGACAGGCCCTGGTGTTTGCCGCCGCTCGACAGCCATCCCTGGAATTTGATAGCCGAGGCCTTTCGGGGCGAAGGTCTCGACTTGCCGCGGCAAATCGTAACGACCCGTTCGATTCAAGTGCTGAACAGTCTCATTGCGACAGGGCGCTACCTCTCATTTCTGCCCGGCAATGTCTTGCACTATTGCCGAGAGAACCTTTCGCTCAAGGCCTGGTCGACGGACGTGTCCATTCCGACGTATCCGGTCGGAATTCTCACTTTGAAGAACCGGACGATAAATCCCGCGACAACGCTGTTCATCGAGAGCGCGCGGGAAATCGTCAAGCCACTCGGGAAGGGCCTGAAGCAAACGTAGTTTATGACGCGGTGCTTGATGAGGCGGGGCGAGGCGGCCGGGCCGCGTCAGCGGTTATGCCCCACCGACTCTATGTATTGCAGCATCGTAAGACGCTCTGGGCGAGTTCGCTATGGGTCCAATAGCGGCATCAGGCCATTTCATTCGATCAAGGAGTTTGCCCGGTGAAATTTCGGCTGGTTTTCTGGCAGAGCGCTTTTGACTCTTTGGCGGCATGCTAGATTTGCGGGCGTCGGATAAATCGCTGGACGGAGCCCAACCATGAGAGTCTTGTTGAGAATTGTGCTCGCAGCCGCTCTCGTGCAACTTGCTCCCGCCTTCGCCCGGGCGAAGGAAGCCGTCGCCTCTCCTGCAGTGCAGAAGGAATTCGCTGGCTTCATTGAGAAATTTCGTGCGGCGCTGAAGGCCAACGATTCCGCCGCCGTCGCCGGCATGACCCGGCTGCCGTTCATGAACGACGACTCTGCTCGCGACGCTGCCCAATTCCGCGAGAAGATTTATAAGCCCGAATTCACGGCGAAAATCCGCGCGTGTATCCAGGGCGGGAAAGCCATCTATGCCCGCGATGGCTACAAAAATGACTCTTACTCCATCTTCTGCGGCCAGAGCATCTTCGTCTTCACCAAGATGCCTGCGGGGTTCCTTTTTACGGACATCAGCGTGAATGACTGATCAGGCGGCCATTCTGTCCGCCGACGCCGCGCCCGTGATGGTTGCCGGCGTCACGTCCGCTTAATGTCTTTCGGGTTCCTATATCCGCTTTGGGCCAAAAGGCGACATGTACAGCCCAAAAAAGAATGTCCGCTTCCCCTCCGATAACAACATCGTTTTTATGAGTACACGTCCTAAGTTTTCGAAGCAGACCGCGCGTCTATTGCTTCTGTGGCGCGATCTTCAGTCCCGTCAGTGCTGCCAGCTCTCCCTGCCGCGCGATCTCGTCGCGAAAGAACTTTTCGAACTTCTCGGGCGTGTTGTCGGCGGCCGGCGGCGGCGCCATGCCGAGCACCGCCATGGGCTTCTTGAACGTATCGGTCTGCAACACTTCGTTGAGGCGCTTGTTGAGATAGGCGACGATCGGTTTCGGTGTCTTGGCTGGCGCCCCGAGCCCGACGAAGCCGCGGATATCGATGTCGAAGCCCGCTTCGATCAAGGTCGGAACGTCCGGCCAGGCGTCCATGCGCTTGGGGCCGGCGATCGCAAGCGCCCGCAGCTTGCCGCCGTCTACCAGCGCCTTGCCCTGCGAGAAGTACGTGAAGGTGCCTTGGATCGCGCTGGTCGCAACGGCGGTCGCAGCCTCGCCCGAACCGCGATAATGCACCGCCTGGATCTTGGTCCCCGCGACGGCATTGAATCGCATCAGCGTCGCGTATGGCGATGACGCCGGACCGGCCGTTGCGAAGTTGTACTTCGACGGATTGGCCTTGGCGTCAGCGACCAGTTCGGCGATCGTCTTGATCGGCAGCGTGGCGTCGATCGTCAGGATCAGCGGCGGCCCGTCGACAATCCAGCCGATATTCGCAAAGTCGTCCATCGGATGATAGGGCAGCGGCATGAAATGGATGCTCTGCGCATCGCCGATCGAGTTGGCATACAGCGTGTAGCCGTCCGGCGTGGCGCGCGCGACGTAGGCTGCGCCGATCGTGCCGGAGGCACCGGTGCGGTTTTCGATGACGATCGGCTGACCGATCTTTTCCTGCAGCAGGGACGCAGCAAGGCGCACGGGCACGTCAGTCAGGCCGCCGGCCGGGAACGGCACCACCACGGTGATGGTGCGGTTCGGATAGTTGTCCGCCTGAGCCCAGGCGGTGCATGTCGCGGCAAGACAAGCCGCGATCCAGCTCAGCCATCGCAATGCAAACTTCATCGGTTCGCCGCGCCTGCAATTCAGCTCTGCAATAGTGTGTTGAACGCGCGCCGGAGTCAAAGTCCGCCCCATCTTCCCCCGGCGCGGCGGCGATGCGATGCTGCCGGCAACAAACAAGGATAGGGACGGCAAGGAAGGGCGGAATGACCAACAAAAATGCAGAACCGTTGCTCCCCGTCGAACTCGGCGCCGGCAAGGTGAAGTTCGCACGGGGCATGAAGGCCGGCCGGTGGGTGTTCGCCACCGGCGTCATGGCCCAGGATTTCAAGAACGGCATCGCGCCGGACGTGCTGGCCGAGGACGCCCCGCATGCCGGCTTGCCCAAGCGCGAGAAGGAAGCGCTGCGCATCTGGGAAAACATCGACGCGGTTCTGCGCGCGGGCGGCTCCGACCGCAACAACCTGGTGCGCACCGACCAGTACTATGCGACGGTCAAGGCCGTGCCTGCCTATCAGCACGTGCGGCGCGAATTCCTCGCAGGCAAGGTCGCGCCATCGACCTCCGTCACGCAGCAGGGCTTGCTGCTGCCAGGCGCCGACATGAATATCCAGGCGCTCGGGATCATCCCGGGTCCCGGATTCGAGATCGCCCATGTCAAGGACGAGCGTCTCGCCTCCCGGCCAACCGCAGGCTGGCCTGCGGCGCTGACCGTGGGCGACTTCATCTTCGTGCCCGGCCTCACAGCGAGCGCAAAAGATGACGAGCCGCATCGCAACGGCGTGGCCAAGGCCGCATTGCTGGCCGATGGCCAGCAATGGGCCGGTCAGCCGATCAAGGTGGAGACCGAGTTCATCATCAGGCAGCGGATCATGCCCTCGCTCGCGCTGGCCGGCGCCACCATCGACGACATCATCCATGCCCAGGTCTATCTGACCAACCCGGAAGATTACTCAGCCTTCAATGAAACCTGGTGCCGGCACTTCGCAAAAACGCGGCCGTCGGTGTCGATCATCCCCATCGCGCCGCATGGGCTCGCGTCCTATGACGGCACGATCGAGATCAACGTGCTGGCGGCGAAGCCGGGCAGCGCCGCGCAGAAGCGACACGTCGACGCCGGCGTTCCGATGGCATTCCGTCACCAGCCGCAAGCCGTGAAGGCCGGCGACCTCCTGTTCATGCCGGCGCAGATGGCGATCGACAGCAACGGCGGCCTGATCGCGGCGGCAAAAGACGCGCGACAACCGCGCTTCGGCTCGCGCGCGCAAGTCCAGGCCGAGCACATCATCGACAACATCGAGAAGCTCTGTCGAGCCGCCGGCACGTCGCTCGATAACATCGTGCGCGTGCTGCAATTCCACACCGACCTCGACGAATTCTATCCGATCTATCAGGTCTGGGAGCGCCGCCTCGGCGGCCGGCCGCTGCCGTTCTCCGCCGTGGAGGTGCAAGCGCCGTTGCCGGTTCCGGGTGCGACCGTGATGATCGAAGCCTGGGCCTACGCGCCATAATCCACGAGCCGTCAGACTCACGCGGCGTGTTTGTCAGCGAGCACAGCATGTGCGCTGATGCCGCCGCATCCTGTGTTCTCAGGGCGGATGGACGACATCTAAGCCTGCACGGTGGTTCGGTCAGATTGCGCGGCCGGCTTCCCTTACTTTCGCACGCAACCAATGATGGGCCGGGTCATCGTGATTTCGCTCGTGCCAGACCATGGAGACCGTGAAGGGGCGGGCCTCCGCTGGAATATCGAAGATTTTTACAGGAAGAATGTCGACGTGCTGCTTTGCGACACTTTCCGGTAGCGTGACAAGCATGTCGGAGAAGGCGACGCAGTGCGGTGCGGCGAGATAGCTTGGGATCGCCATCCGTACTTTTCGCTTAAGCCCCTTCTCGGCCAGAATTTGATCGATCGGTCCGGCAACCCAACCGCCACGCGGCGCGACGAGGACATGATCGGCTTCGGCGTAGTCTTTCAGTGTAAGCTTCGTACGGATCTTGGGATGCTTTTGGCGGACCAGCACAACATGTTTCTCGGAAAATAGCTTCATCGCCTTGAAGCTTGGTGGTGGCTGGACAACGATGAAGCTGATCATCAAGTCCGTATCGCCGGTCCGCAGCCTTTCGTAGTCCGTCTCCGGGCCCACGGAGCTGATGTCGAATCGGATCTTCGGCGCGTCTTTCGAAAGGATGCGAGCCAGCTGCGGCGCGACTCGGGTGAGGGCGTGATCGGTCACCATGATCCGAAATGAACGTCTGGAAGTCTGCGCGCTGAATGGCGTTTGAAGGCGGATGACGTCTTCGATCTGTCCCAGGGCTGTTCGGATTGGCGCCTCGAGCGCTTTGGCCTTGGCCGTCGGCAGCATGCCTTGCTGTGTGCGAACAAACAACGGATCGCCCAATTGGTGGCGCAAACGCGCCAGCGCACTGCTTGCGGCGGGCTGGCTGAGGCCCACTCTCCTGGCCGCTTTGGTGACGCTTTGCTCGTCCAGGAGCGCCTTGAAAACTGCCAGAAGATTGAGGTCGAGCGGCCCGCCGTCCATATTTGTTTCCAAAATAAGCGACATTCATACCATCTATTATGAACCACCGCGGGCGAGGTCTACTAGGGAGGTGCCGGCCGAACGCGCCAGGGAAAAACGCGATGAACCTGAAAGTCTCGCTGGGGGCTGTGCTTATCCTGACTGCAGGCCTTGCGAGCGCTGCGAATGCGGACTGGGCTCCCAGCAAGCCGCTCACCATCGTGGTGCCCTTTTCAGCCGGTGGCGTTAACGACATCGTCACGCGCGCAATCGCAACGCGGCTGTCGCCGTTGATAGGCCGGCCTGTGATCGTGGAGAACCGAACCGGCGCTGCCGGTGTGCTCGCGATGAGTTCGGTGGCCAAGTCAGCACCGGATGGCACAACCCTGATCATGGGCTGCTCGGCGTGCCTCACGATCAATCCGCACCTTCCAGCGACGACAATGCCGATCGATCCGCTGACAGCGTTCGAGCCGGTCACATTCGTCGCACGCTCTCCGCTCTTGCTCGTGGCGAATCCGAAACTGCCCGTCGAGTCGCTGACCGATCTGGTTCGGTTGGCAAAGGCGCAACCCGGGAAGCTCTCCTACGGCACGATCGGCGCCGGCAGCATCACGCACCTTGCGGCAGCACTCCTGGAGTCCTCCGCCGGCATCAAAATGCTGAACGTTCCGTACCGCGGCAGCGGCGGAGGTGCCCTGACCGATGCGATCGGCGGGCAAGTCGACGTTCTGTTTGATGCTCCGGAGACGGCGGGCGTTCAGGTCAAAGCGGGTAACCTGCGTCTTCTGGGAGTGACGGGTGATAAGCGTATGCCGGCGTGGCCGGACACTCCCACCATCGGCGAGAGTTACCCAGGCTACAAGGTCGAACTCTGGTTTGCTCTGCTCGCTCCGGTGGAAACTCCGCCCGACGCCGTCGCCTACTTCAATCGTCACGTTCGCAAGATTCTGGCGGATCCGGATTTTCAGACGCCGTTTCGCGAGCGTGGTCTTGAGACGATCGGTTCGACCCCAGCCGAGCTTCATCAAATCATGAAGAGCGATTCCGAAAAATGGAAACGCGTCATTCGTGATGCAAACATCGCCATCAAGTAAGGCGCCTGCTGGCCCGCAAGGGCGGACCATGCGCTGACACGCAAAGGCCGGGACATGCAGCCACGTTCGCACGACTACAAAGACTACAAGACCGTCCGCTCGCCGGAGCTGTTCAAGGTCAGTTGGGAGCCGTTCTACCGCGAGTCCCTTGCGCGCACCGATGCGCTGCTCTCTCGCTATCGACACGAGCTCGATGTGCCCTACGGAAGCAGTATCTTCCAGACGCTCGACGTATATCTGCCAGAGACGGTCAACGCCGAGACGCCTTGTTTTGTCTTCTTGCATGGCGGCGCGTTCCGCGAGGGGCATCCTCGTCAATATGGCTTCGTCGGCAAGCCGTATCTCGAACGCGGTATCGCGTTCATCAGCGCCGGTTATCGGCTTGCGCCCGAGGCTTTCTATCCCGACCACGTGCAGGACGTCGCGGCGCTCTCGAGCTGGCTGCACGCCCGTCTGCCAAAATACGGGCTCGATAGCCGCCGGTTGGTCATGTCCGGACATTCGTCGGGGGCGCTGATGATAGCCTTGGCTGCCGTCCGCACCGATTGGCAGAAGACGGCGGGTGTACCCGAAGGCATCCTCGACACCGTGGTCCTCGCTGGCGCCAACTACGATCATCGGCCCGAGTTTGCGGAGAACCTCGTCCGCGATCTCGCGCGCCGCGAGGAAGGCACAGTCATCTGCAATCTGCAGAGAGTGCCTCGGCGTGCCATCATCGTGTTCGGCGTCGATGAACAGAACACGGGAGACGGTCGAAGGTTCGAGCGCTCGGGCCGGCCGCTCGGTGCAGCTCTGGAGGAACGTGGAACCGCGGTCGAGATTTTCGCGCTGGACGCGCACCATCAGGGCACCTGCGAGGCCTTGTGCCAGGAAGGTCCCGTTCTGCAGTCGGTTGTTGCGGCGCTTCGCGATACGTCCAAGCGGACCTAGCCATGTCGATCTCCGGCAATCCGGTGTTCGGCCCGAACAAGCTCAAGCTTGGTTTGTTCGGTCTAAACGGCAAGGGGTCGGCCCACACGACCGTGCCAGAAGCATACCGCCCGACGTGGCAGGCTGCGTTGTCGGCGTCACGCCTCGCGGACGATGCCGGATTCGAGGCGATCGTCGCCTATGCCCGTTGGAAGGGATACATCGCCGGAAAACCCGAGCACGCCAGCGGTGTGATCCTGGATCCCTTTACGTTCTGTGCCGGCATCGCGCAGGCCACGCGGCACGCCGCCGTCTTCGCCACCAGTCATGCGCCCACCATCCATCCGCTGGTTGCCGCGAAGCAATGCGCGACCATCGACATTATTTCGAACGGACGCCTCGCACTGAACGTCGTGGCCGGCTGGAACAGGCCCGAACTTGAAATGTTCGGCGCGCCCTTCCGCGAGCACGAGGCGCGCTATCAGCACCTGGCCGAATGGCTCACGGTGGTCGAGAGGCTCTGGTCGGAATCCGGCGAGATCGACTTCCGAGGCGAGTTCTTCGCGATTTCGAAAGGCATGTCGCAGCCGAAGCCGATTCAACAACCTCGGCCGCCCATCATGAGCGCAGGAGGATCGGAGGTCGGACGCCGATTTGCCTGCGAGCGAGCCGACCTTTGCTTCATCCTCCTGCACCGGGACAATCCCGAGGCCTGGGCCGCGCAGATCGCTCAATACAAGAAATTCGCCTGGGATGAATTCGGCCGGAAGGTGCAAGTCTGGACGCTGGCACCTGTCGTCCAACGGGACACAGATGCAGAGGCGGAGGCCTATCGCGATCACTACGCAGTCGAGAATGCCGACCGGGAGAGCGTCGAGGCCTGGATTTCGGGACATCAAGGAACCGCCAAGGGCATGTCCGATGAGGCGCGCCGATCCCTCAGTCGGCATTTCGCCGCAGGCGGCGGCGGATACCAATTGATCGGGTCTGCCGACACGCTTTCCGGGCGGCTGGCCTGTCTCTCGGACGCCGGTCTGGACGGCATCCTATTCACTTGGGTCGACTTTGAGGACGGACTGAAGCGCTTTACTCGGGATGTGCTGCCGCAGTTGGAGAAGCGTGGCCTGCGCCGGCCCGCGATCGAAGATCAGGCCGTGCTGTCCAGGGCCAGCTGACGGGATGTGGCACTCATGATGAGTCTGCTGACCATACCCAGCCCCGTCGGCGGCGCCGTAGGAGCCTGGCGTCATCCGGACGCATGGCAGAACACGGTGCTGGATCTGAAGCGCATGATCGAGCTCGCTCAAATCGCCGAGCGTGGAAAGTTCGACGCGATCTTCCTCGCGGACGGCAACGGCGTACGTCAGCTCGACGATCCCGAAATGTTGGCGGCTACGTCCCCATCCGATCGTCCCGCGGTGTTCGAGCCGACGACGCTCCTGTCTGCTCTATCCATGTGCACGGAACACATAGGCCTGGTCGCTACCGCCACCACCACCTACGAAGAGCCCTATTTGGTCGCCCGTCGCTTCGCGTCGCTCGATCACCTCAGTGCCGGGCGCGCAGGTTGGAATGTCGTGACGACTTCGGACCCTCAGGATGCCTTGAACTTCAGCTACGTCGAGCACGTGGATCGCACCAAGCGTTACGCGCGCGCTGTCGAATTTGTCGATGTCGTAAAAGGTCTGTGGGACAGCTGGGCTTCCGATGCATTCATACAGGACCGGGAGATGGGGCGCTTTCTCGATCCCGCCCGCATGCATGTTCTGAATCACAAGGGCGAACATTTCTCCGTGCGGGGCCCGCTGAATATCACGCGTGGGCCGCAAGGGCATCCTGTGGTGTTTACAGCGGGGCAGTCGGAGGCCGGGCTCGAACTCGCCGCGAAATCCGCCGATTGCGTGTTCGCCATCGCGGCGGATCAGAAGCAGGCGCAATCGCTTTCATCCGATCTACGGGGGCGGATGGCCAAGTATGGGCGCGCCGCCGAACACTTGAAGATCATTCCATCGGCGACGGTTGTCGTAGCGACGACCGCAGAGGAGGCGGAGGCGTTCTATCACGAACTCAGCACGCTGATCCCGCCAGCCGTCGGGGTTCGCTACTTGTCGAAGGCAGTGGCTCACGATCTCACGGGCTACGACTTGGATGGTCCGTTTCCCGAGTTGGACAAGACGGAAGTCCTTGGCTTCAACAGCATGCGGGTGGCGATAGGCACCATGGCCCGCGAGCAGGGGCTTACTGTCCGTCAAACCTATGAGCGGGTCGTTCCGGCTCGAGGACTTCTGACGTTCCGGGGCGACCCTGTTCAGGTCGCCGATCAGATGGAGTCTTGGTATGCGAACGGCGCCTGCGACGGATTCATGGTGAGCGCGCCAATGATTCCGCGGAGTCTGAACAATTTCGTGGACTTGGTCGTGCCGGAGCTGCAACGTCGGGGTCTGTTTCGTCGGGAATACGAAAGCGAAACGCTCCGCGGCAACATGGGACTGCCGATCCCGGCGAATCAATTCTTTCCGAAAAACGACAGCGGTCGGATGCGACCGTTGGCGTAGGCAGCAGATACGCGGGCGCAGACGAAAACCTTTTTATCAATTGCCTGAAGCTGCGTGCAGGAACGTGCTGCGGACTTTGCGGCCATCGGCTGCCCGGCCGAGGGTTTCAGCCAATGTCTGAAGAAATGCGTCGACCAGAGGTGCGCGCGCATGATCGCGGCGTTGAACAATACCGACCGCGCGCGCGATTCCAGGATTTGTAATCACTGCCGTCTTCAGCAACGGATTGCTGAGCATCGAAATTGCCATGGATGGAAGTATCGTTATTCCCAGCCCGGCTTCCACCATTCCGCTTAGCGTAAAATGGTTCCTGACCTCGAAGGCGGGCTCAAAAGCCATTCCACGTTTCGCAAACGCCTGTTCGAGAACGGCACGAACGTTTGTGCCGGGCTGCAGGGTCAGCAATGGGTATTTGACGAGCTCGCTGAGGCGCACGCTGGGTGCATGACTGAGCGGATGACGGTGCGGAAAAACAGCAACGAAACGATCGTGTGTTATTAGCTGGAATTGGAGGTCGCCTGCGCGCTCGGAAAGCGGTCCGATCCCAATGTCGGCTGTGCCGTCTGCCACTCGCCGCAGCAGTATCGGTGCGGGATCATCAAACACCTGAACTTTGATTCCCGGATACCGCTGACAATACGTCGCCAGCACCTTTGGCAAGACGTGACAGGCGATTGTCGTAATGCAAGTCACAACGATGCGGCCGCGTTGCAATTTGGCTTGATCCTGCAACTCGACGACGCCTGCCTCGAATTCTTCGATCATTCGTCTGGCGCGAACGAGAAAGCGCTCACCGTCGGACGTCAGGCGCAAGCTTCGAGTTGTGCGGTGGAACAGCGGGACGCCCAACGTTTCTTCCAGGTCCCGAATATGTGCACTCAACGCAGGCTGCGACAAATGCAGATGCTCGGATGCTCTGCGAAAGCTGCCATGCGCGGCAACGGCAGCAAAGCTTCGGATTTTGCTGAACGAGGGATAGATCACGATATCTGATCAATAGTTTTGATATTACGCATTGTACGCTCAATCGCTTCGTTGTCCAATTGAGCCCCGGTCCCATGCGAGACCGAGCGAAGGCTCCAGCGCCGTCGGCATCCGCCAAACGCCAGTCCTCACAGGAGACGTCATGAAAATCACCAGCGTCGAGTGCCTTCCGGTCTTTGCGGGCTGGCGCAAGAACTTCGTGTTCGTCCGCATCGAGACCGACGCCGGCATCGTCGGCTGGGGCGAAGCCTATAGCCAGTACGACCGCGACCGCGCGGTCGGCGCACAGGTGGAGGAGCTCGGCCGCTACCTGATCGGCCGCGACCCGTTCCAGATCCGGCACATCCTGCAGATCGCCTTCGACGACTACGCGCAGCGCCGCGGTTCGCTCGAGCTCTATTGCGCGACGTCGGGCATCGAGCAGGCGCTGTGGGACATTCTCGGCAAGGCGACGAAGCAGCCGGTGTACAACCTCCTCGGCGGCCCGGTGCGATCGAAGATCCGCGTTTATGCCAACGGCTGGAGCTACAAGGTCCAGCAGCCGGACGAGTTTGCGCGCAAGGCCGAGGCGGTGATCAAGACCGGCTTCTCCGCCATCAAGTTCGACCCGGTGCCCGGCCCGTGGCGCACCTATATCCCCAAGGAGCACGTCCGGCACGCCGTGAAGGTGGTGCGGGCGATCCGCGATGCGGTCGGGCCGGACGTCGACCTGCTGCTGGAAATCCACCGGCGGCTTGCGCCGATGCATGCGATCGACCTCGCCAACGCGCTCGCGGAGTTCGAGCCCTACTGGTTCGAAGAGCCGTGTCACGCCTCCAACGTGGAGGCGATCGGCGACGTTCGCCGCATCGGCAAGATTCCCGTGGTGACCGGCGAAGCGCTCTACACGCGCGCGGACTTCCGGCCGTTCTTCCGCGCCCGCGCCGTCGACATCATCAATCCGGACGTGTCCAACTGCGGCGGCATCCTCGAACTGATGAACATCGCGGCCGCGGCGGAATCGGAGGCGATCGCGGTCTCCCCGCACAACTACAACTCGACCTCGCTGTCGCTGTCGGCCACGGTGCATGCGGCGGCCTGCATGCAGAACTTCATCATCACCGAATATTTCCTGCCGTTCGAGGAGATCAGCAGCAAGCTTTGTCCGAACGCGCTGAAGCCGGTCAACGGCTACTTGCCGCTGCCGGAGGGGCCGGGCCTTGGCCTCGATGTCGACGAGAAGGCGGTGCGCGAGGCGAAGGGCAAGCAATTCCCGGCGCGCACATTCCGGCAGCCGGCCGACGAAGGGCCCTGACGCCGTTCTGTTGCCGCAAAGCGTGATCGCCGGAGGATCGTCGCATGAAGCGCATCATCATCGCACTGGCCGCCATGTGGCTTGCTGGCGGCATGGCCGCGGCCCAAGACTCCTATCCGTCGCGCACGGTCAGGCTGCTGTGCTGGAGCAGCGCCGGCTCGCCGCTCGATGTGATGATGCGCCAGCTCGGCCGGCAGCTTGCTGACCTGCTGGGCCAGCCGTTCGTGGTCGAGAACCGTCCGGGCGGCGAGGGCGGCATCGCCATGGCGGCGCTGCTCAACAGCCCGGCCGACGGCTACACGATCCTGTCGACGACATCGAGCATGTCGTTTGCGATGGCGACCCGGGGCGGCCGGCATACGCCGCATGAATTCACCGTGCTGCCGGCGCTGCAAAGCGAGCCGTCGGCCGTCGCGGTCCGTGCCGACAGCCCCTTCAAGACAGTTCAGGACTTCATTGCCGCGGTCCGCGCACAGCCGGAACGCATCTCGGTCGGTGGATTTTCCTCGGCCGGCTTCCATCAGTATGTGTACTACCGGATGCAGCAGATGGCGGGCTTCAAGTCCATCTGGGTTCCGTTCAAGGGTGGCGGAGATGCCGCCACGGCGTTGCTCGGCGGGCACATCCAGGCCTCGGTGATGACGCCGAGCTCGGCGCTGTCGCAGATCCAGAACGGTGACATCCGGCTCATCGCCGTGAGTTCAGCGAAGCGCGATGAATATCTGCCCGAGGTTCCGACTTTCAAGGAGCAGGGGCTCGATATTGTCGAGGCGCTGTGGCGCGGCGTGATGGTGAGGGCCGACACGCCGCGACCCATCGTAGACAAGCTGATCGAAGCGATGGAGACCATCAAGCGATCCAAGGAATGGCAGGAGTTCTCCAGGCAAAACATGCAGTCGTCGGTGACGGTTTCGCTCGATGGCATGCAGCGGCAGGTGCGCGAAGAGGTCGCCGCCTATCGCGCGTTCCTGGAGACGGTCGGCGCCGCGAAGTAGCGGCCTAGCATGAGGGCGCGGCCCATGACGAAACCCTCTCGCAGAGCCACGATGATGTCGGCTCTCAGGCCCATGCTGGTCGTTGCGGCCGGCTGCGCCCTGACGCCCGGCGCCGGTGTCGCACAAACCGAGTGGACACCGCAGAAGAGCATCGAATTCGTCGTTCCGACCGCGGCCGGGAGTACGATGGACCTGCTCGCCCGGACTGTTCAGAACATCTGGCAGAAGTACCAACTGGTGACCAAACCCGTCATCGTGCAGGTTAAATCCGGTGCGGGCGGCGCATTGGCCTGGTCGTATGTCAGCCGCAAGACGGGCGACGGGCACACGCTCGCGATCAGCGGGCCCACGCTCTTGAGCCAAGACCTCCTGCATATCGGCGATCTGAGCTACAAGGATGTGACGCCGATCGCGCAGCTGTTCACCGAGTACACCGGGTTCGCGGTCGCCGCCGACGGTCCGATCAAATCCGGCGCAGATCTCGTCAAGGCGCTGGCGTCGCCGACGCCGCCCTCGGTCGGCGTGGCGCCGGGATTCGGCGGCTCCAATCATGTTGCGCTTCTCAAGCTCGCGCGCGCCGCCGGCATCGATCCGGGTCGGCTGGTGATCGTGCCGTTCAAGGGAGCCAATGAATCCGTGACGGCGCTCCTTGGCGGCCACATCGATGTCTCGGTCGGGACGATGGCGGTGCTGGCGCCGTCGCTGAAAACCGGGAAGATGCGCATCGTCGCGGTCGCAGCGCCAGCTCGTCTTGCCGGCGAAATGTCGTCGATCCCGACCTGGAGGGAGCTCAACCTGGACGTGGTCGAGGGCAACTGGCGGGGAATCGTCGGGCCCAGGGAGCTTGGTCCGAGCGAGGTGGCGTTCTGGAGCAGCCGGCTCGCGGACGTGGTGCGGAGCCCCGAATGGGCGGAGAGCCTGAGCCGCAACTACTGGGATGCCGATTTTCGCACCGGCGACGATGCGCGCCGTTTCCTCGACGCGCAGTACGAGGACTTGCGGACCGTGCTGCCGAACCTCACCCAAGCGAAATGACGAAGCCGTTGCGGGGATCCGATGAGCAGCACAGAACGCATTTCTGACAAAGGGGCTTCCGCAACCGGGTCGACCGCGCTGCTGGCAGAGTTCTGCGCGTCGCTGCGTTTCGACCAGTTGCCGACGGAGGTTGTCGCCAAAGCCAAGGCCTCGATCGTCGATACGCTCGGCTGCTGCGTGTTCGGCGCTTCGCTCGCGTCGGTCGGCAAGGTCGCCGCAATGGCCGCCGCCGAGAACGCAGCACCGGTCGCGACAGTGTTCAGCCTGCCGCTTCGAACCAGTGCCGCGCTGGCCGCGCTTGTGAACGGCACCAGCGCTCATGCGTTCCAGTTCGACGAGATCCATATCGAATCAACGCTGCATCCGGGTTCGCTGGCGTTGCCGGCCGCTTTCGCGCTGGCGGAGGCCGGCCACGCGGTCAGCGGCCGCGATCTGATTGTCGCGATGGCGGCAGCGAGCGAGATCGGCATCCGGATCGGCTTGGCCGCCAGGGGCGGCATGTTCAAAAGCGGCTTTCACAACCAGGGCACCACCGGCGTGTTCGTGGCGGCTGCGGCCGCAGCGCGCATCCTGCGCCTCGATGCCGGGCAGACGACACATGCGTTCGGAATCGCGGGCTCGCAGGCTGCCGGCCTGATGGCGGTGCAAAACGGCGCAATGACCAAGTCGTTTCATTGCGGCCGCGCCGCGCAGGGCGGCGTCTATGCGGCACAGCTCGCGCAGCTCGGCTACACCGGGATCGCCGACGTGCTGGACGGCTCCTATGGGACGTTCTTCAGCGCGTTTCTGGACGACTGGTCGGCGCCGGCGATGTGTGAAGGCTTGTCGTCGCACTGGCACATGCTCCGGACCGGCTTCAAGCCGGCACCGGCCGCCAACGGCAGCATCACCGGCATGACGGCGATCGACACGATCATGCGCGAGCAGGGCCTGTCGGCCGCCGACATCGAACGGATCACGGCCTATGTCAGCGACAACACGCTGCATCACTGCGGTTGGCCTTACGAGCCGGACCGGGTGCAAAGCGTGCTGACGGCGCAGATGAGCCTGCGCTACGGCCTTGCCGTGATGGCGCTCGACCGGACCGCCGGCCCCGCCCAGTTCAACGAGGCGCGATTGCGCGACCCGAACATCATGGCGATCATCGACCGGATCGCAATTGAGCATGAGCCACGCTTCGAAGGCGAGAACGGGCGCTACCGGGTTGCCTGCCGGCTGGTCGTGGAGTGCAAAGGCGGAGCCCGGCATGAGACCAGCGTGCTCTACCGGAAAGGCAGCCCGGAAGATCCGATGAGCACGGATGAGCTGTCGCAAAAATACGAGAGGCTGATGGCGCGATCGGGCCGCGGCCGTTCAAGGCAGATCGCTCAATATATCTCTCAGCTCGATCACGTCGGCGATCTCGGCGAATTGTGGCGGCTGTTGAAATTCGACGACGGCGCCAGCGCCTGATCGACTTGGCGCGATCGCGCGCGCCATCACATCGGCGCCTGCGTCAACTGGCAGGAAATTCAATCCTTGTGGCTGCCCGAGTCACCGGTGAAAAACAGACGTTGAAACTGGTATATTGAGATTGAATCTGCTCGTCACCGAGTTTCACGTGAGCCGTACTCTCTCAAAATCCTGGTTGCTCGGCCTTGCGCTTTGGCTCGCTGCGCTTGGCGCCTTTGCGCTTGTCACGATTGTGACGTCCCGGCAGCGGCTGGCCGACGAGCTCGATGTGACGGGGCAGACACTGCACCGGCTGATCTCGCAGCGCGTGGCGCAGCACGATGCGCACCTGACCAGCCTGATCGCGCTCTCGAGCGGAAACGAGCCGGTGCCGGCGGGCACCGCGCGGCAGGTGATGGAGAGCATCTCGCGCTTCTATCCGCGCATCGTCTGGATCGCGTTGATAGCGCTCGAAAGCGATGCGAATGCGCCAAAGCCCGCCGGTCGCGCCACCACGGCTCGCACGATCGTGGCCGTGCCGGACGCCGGTGGGATCGATCTTGCGCCGCTCGCGGCAGACATCGCCGGCCAGCAGCGGGGCCGGCCGAGCATCTATTCGATCGGCGGCGCGCGTTACCTGCTCGCCAAGCGCGCGCCGGGCGCTTCAAACGTGGCGGTCGTGCTGCTGATCGATGCAGCTCAGCTCGTGGAGCCCGAGGAGCGGCCGGCGTTCGCCGATCTCAAACTCAGCCTCGGCGGCCGCCCCCTGGTCGAGCAACCGGCGGATACGGCTCTCGTTTCCGGCGCATCCTGGCTGTCGCCGCTGCACTTTGAAAAGGTCATCGACGGCGACGGGCAGCGGCTTCTGCTCGAACTCGACCGGGCGCTGCCGCTGGGCACGCTGATCCCCGTGAAACAGTTCCTCGGTTTTGCCGTGGCGGCGGCGTTGCTGTGTCTTGCGCTGGTCTTCGGGCTTCGTCAGCGCGCTGCAATCGCCCGTTCTCAGGAAGCGGCGCGCGAGGCGAAGGAGCGGTTGATCATCCAGGAGCGTGAAACACGGCTCGCGCATGCATCGCGCGTCAACAGCATGGGTGAACTGGCCTCGGGCATCGCTCATGAGCTGACGCAGCCGCTGACGGCGCTTCTTAGCCGCAGCGAGGCGGCGTCGAGATTGGCGCAGGTCGACAAGCCCAACCTGCCGCTCATCTCGGAGACGCTTGCTCTGAATGTGCGAGAGGCCAAACGGGCCGGCGAAATTCTGAAGCGGATGCGGGACTACGCGTCCAACAAGACGCCGCAGCGGACGCCGCAGGATCTCAACATGATCGTGACCGAGACCGTGGCGCTGGTGCGCGCCGATCTCGAGCAGCGAGGCATCAAGCTTTCGTTGAAACTGGCCGAGCCCGCTCCCCATGCCATGGTCGATGCGATCGAAACCCAGCAGGTGCTGCACAACCTGATCCGCAACGCGGCCGAGGCGGCGGGAAACGGCGGGCTCATCACGATCGAGACGCAGGCGGTTGGCGGCGAAGCAAGGTTCGTCGTCAGCGACAACGGACCGGGGCTTTCCGCGGCGTTGCTGCCCAAGCTGTTCACGCCGTTCGTCACCACCAAAGCGGACGGCATGGGGCTGGGACTTTCGCTGTGCGCCACGCTCGTGGAGCGGGTCGATGGACGCATCGAGGCGGACAACCTGCCGGCTGGTGGCGCACGGTTTACCGTTTCGCTGCCGCTCTTGGAAAACCAGAGTCAGGCGGCGCAATGACTCACAAGGTCTATCTGATCGACGACGATGAAGCGGTGCGCGACGCGTTGGCCCTGCTCCTGGGCACCTACGGCATCGAGGTTGAGACCTTCGGCGATCCCGCGGTGTTCCTGGCCCATGTGGATGAGAACAAGCCGGGCTGCCTGTTGGTGGACTTGCGCATGCCGCTGATATCGGGATTGCAGCTCCACCAGAAGCTTGCCGCGCGCGGCATCGACTGGCCGACGATCATGATCACGGGCCACGGTGACGTGGCGGCCTGCCGGCGCGCGTTCAAGGCCGGCATTCAGGACTTTCTGACCAAACCGGTTGACGGGGAGAGCCTTGTCAATGCGCTGCACCAGGCGTTCGCCAGCCTGGATGTGTGGCTCGAAAGGCGAGACGCGCAGGTGCTCCTGGACCGGCTCACGGAACGCGAGCGCGAGGTGCTGGACATGGTGGCGCGTGGCTGGGCCAGCAAGGAGATCGCGGCGGCTCTCGACCTGTCGGCGCGGACCATCGACGCGCATCGGGCGAGGATTGCCGAGAAGCTCGGCACGAGTTCGGTGGCCGAACAGGTCCGGCTCGCCCTGATGCGGCCCGGAGCATAGGTAGCGCTACCTACGGGCAGCAGTGGCATCGCGGATTCTCCGCGAGCCGGCCGGCGGATAGTTCTGATGGCGGATGAGCAAAAACGCTTTCTCCGCAAACGTCAGGACAGGAAACCAGTCATGATCAAGAGCTTTTTCATCGCCGCCGCCGCTTCTGTTGCCCTCTGCGGCGCGGCTTCCGCCCAGGTGCTGACCGAGAAGAACATTTCGTCGAGCCTCGCCGTTGAGATCGCCCAGGGTGCGGTCGCGGCCTGCGCTGCCGACAAGTACAACGTGACCGCCGCGGTGGTGGACCGCGCGGGCGTGCTGCGTGCGCTCGTGCGGGCCGACAACGCCGGCCCGCACACGGTGTCGGCGGCGCGCGACAAGGCCTTCACCTCGGCTTCGGCTCGCATCCCGACCTCCACGATCGCAGACAACGTCCAGAAGAATCCCGGCGCGGCCGGCCTGGTCCACATCGAGGGCTTCCTGGTGCTGGGCGGCGGCGTTCCGATCAAGGCAGGCGATGCTGTGATCGGCGCGGTCGGCGTCGGTGGCGCGCCCGGCGGACACCTCGACGAGGCTTGCGCCGCCAAGGCCCTCGAGAAGGTCGCGGGCCAGCTCAAGTAAAATACCGAATCCAATCGTTTCACTTTGATTGAAGTGCTGATGCCGGGCGGACAACACCGCCCGGCATTTTTCCTGTTGTCGCACCACGGCTGACCGGAATTCGTTGTCGCAAACCTGATGTATTCAATATCAACATATTGCATACACATCCAAAACCGACTAGAAACGACGGGCATTCTTGGCGTTGTCGCGGGCAGACCGGAGGTCGTGGAATGGTACGGAAAATCGCTCTGGCCGTGACGGTTGCAGCCGCACTTGCATCGCCACTGGCTCTGCTGGCGCTGGGCCATGCGCAGGCGCAATCCGGTCAATCGGGCTTCGATGTCCGCTATCTCAACTGGGGCAACTGGCAGTCGCGTGTGGGGTTCTCCCAAGCCGCCCGCGTGACGAAGCCAGGCCGGATGCTGTTCTTGTCCGGCGTGGGCTCCGAAGAAGAGATGGAAGGCACCGTTCAGCACGTGGGCGACTTTGCCGCGCAGTGCAACGCCGCCTGGGCCAGCATCAAGAAGATCCTGGAGCGCGAAGGCGGCTCGGTGAAGAACATCGTCCGGATCGTCACCTATGTTACGGATCCGCGAACTCTCGGCGCCAACAACGCCTGCAAGAAAGCAGCGCTTGGCGATGCTCCCTATCCCCCGCACACCTTCCTCAACGTGAGCCAGCTCGCGCTTCCCGGCATGCTTGTCGAGGTCGAAGTCACGGCCGCGCTGCCGGACTAGCGATCTGTCGCCGGTCGTGCGTGGCGCAGCGCAGAGACGCTGCGAAAAACTTAAAGAATGCATCGGGAGCCAACGTCCATGAAAAAGATCAACCGGAGATTCCTGTTCAGCGCGACGGCCGCGATCGGCTCAACCGTGATGTTGAGCGCTGCCCTGCGCGCGCAAGAGCGCAGCCCCTTTCAAAGCTCCGCGTCCCCGCGAGGAGCGCTTCCGGAACGCACCGAGTTCGTGATCCGCAACGGCCATGTTCTGTCCATGGATCCGGCGGTGGGCGAACTGCCGAACGGCGACGTCCATGTCCGCAACGGCCGGATCATGGCCGTCGGGACCAATCTCGCGGCGCCAGGCGCCCGGGTGATCGACGGGCGCGGCATGATCGTGATGCCGGGCTTCATCGACACCCATTGGCATCTGTGGAATTGCAACTGCCGGGCTTGGCTCCGGACCAACGATCCCCGCTATTGGTATTTCCCGCTGACGTCGCGCATCGGAATCAACACGTTGCCGGAGGATGCCTATCGCGCCGTCAGCTTCGGACTCACGGAAGCGCTGACGTGCGGCATCACCACGGTGCACAACTGGTGTCACAACACGCGCGGCCCGGCCTGGGCCGACGCCGAGCTTTCGGCCATGCGCGACATGGGCATTCGCGGCCGATACTCCTATGGCGGGCCGCAGCGTGGACCGACCGATCAGCCGATGGACCTCGCCGATCTGGCGCGGGTTAAAAAGGAATGGTTCGGCGATCCCGCGACGACGGATGGCCGCCTGTCGCTTGGCATTTGTTCGCGCAATCTCGTTCCCGGGCAGAGCATCCGCGGCGCGATCACCTTCGCGATGGCGCATCGGGATTGGGGCGGCGCCCGCGAGCTCAACCTGCCGATCACGCTGCACGCCTCGCCAAAGGATCTGGTTTTCGAGCTCGAAAAGGAGAAGCTGCTCGGTCCCGACGTCCAGCTGGTCCATCCGATGTTCACCGTGGCGGAGGAGCGCGCGATCCTGCGCAGCCGCGGCACGAGCTTCGCCACGTCTCCCATCGGTGAAGTGATGCGTCCGCCCGAGGGCGGCGTGGTGCAACTCGGCGAGCTCATTCAGGACAAGGTCCTCACCAGCCTGTCGCTCGACGAAACCGTGGAAGGCACCGCGGACTATTTCAACGTGATGCGGACGCTTTACAAATACCACAAGCATCGGATGGGAGAGACCGTACCGGCGATTTCCACCAAACGGATGGTCGAGCTCGCCACCATCGAAGGCGCCAAGGCCTTGGGCCTCGCGGCCGAGACTGGATCGCTTTCGGTCGGCAAGCGCGCGGACCTCATCACGGTGCGCACCACCGACCCCAACATCTTCCCGATGAGCAATCCCTGGGATGCGATCGTCGTGGGCGGCACGCCGCAGAACGTCGATCTCGTGGTCGCGGACGGCCGCATCATGCGCGCCGGCGGCAAGTTCACTTCGATCGACCAGGATCGCATCATGGCCGAGCTGCAGGTCTCCAACAAACGACTTGCGGCGTTCGCCGATCCGACCTGATCGCGGCTCGCGACGACGGCCAGGCTTCACACGTCGATGAACAGCTCCTCCGGCGTGACGATCCGGGGCGCGATCTGCTGCTCGTAGAGATACCGGCCGATGGCTTCCAGGGCGCGGCGGTTCGCATCGATGCCGTACGAGAAGTAATCGTGACCCAGCGTTCGGCGTGCCTCTTCGACGTGGTCGATGAGCCACGGCAGCGTCACGCGGAGCGCATCGGTGTCGTACAGGTCGCCGATGGCCAGATCCTTGGCCTCGCAGAACGCGCGATACAGGCTTGCCGCGACGAACGGGTGCCGCTGGTGCAGCTCTTCGCGCATGACGATCGTGTGCATCACCGGAAAAATCCCGGTCCGCTTGTAATAGTCCTGTTCGAGCATCCGGTAATCCGGGAACAGCCGCCGGATGCCGGGCCAGCCTTCGAGCCACAGCGAAGGGAAATGGTTCGAGAACAGGACGTCCAGTTCGCCGGCCTTGAGCATCCGTTCAAGTGTTTGTCCGGCGCCGAGATAGTGGATTGATACGCCCTCCGGTGCGTTCGGGAGCGTTTGCGGAGACGGCACAGGCTTGTGCAGGCCGCCGATCCACCAGCTCATATCGCGCTGGGAAATGCCGTACTCGTGTTCGAGCACTCCTTTGACGAAGACGACGCCTGTCGAGGTGAACTGCGCGGTGCCGGCGCGCTTGCCTTTCAGGTCGGACGGCGAGCGAATTCCGGCATCCGCGTGCACGTAGATGCACGAATGCCGGAACATCTTGGACAGCATGACCGGAATGGCGACGAACGGACAATCTCCCCGCGCCTTGAGGGACGTGTAGTTGGCGAGCGACATTTCGGCGATGTCGAACTCGCGCCCATGGAGCATCGCCTGAAAGGCCTGCTGCGGGCGCATCAGCGTGATGTCGAGCTCGAGGTCCTGCGGGCGCACGCGCCCGTCGAGCAGGGGGCGGGTCCGGTCGTATTCCCAGCAGGCCAGCTTCAATGTGATATTTTCCATCGTCCTACTTCTGCTCGCCGATCTTGGCCGCCACGACGATATCGCGCCACTTCTGTATGTCGGCTTTGATCGCCGCAGTCACGGCCTCCGGCGGGCCCGGCAGCGGCTCCACACCCTGAATTCGGAGCGTGTCCTGAACGGCGGTGCTGCGAACGGCGGCGTTCAAGGCCTGGTTCAGCCGGCCGACCACCGCGCTCGGCACGCCGGCCGGCACCACGAGGGCGGTCCATAATTCCGCCTCGCAACCCGCCACGCCCGCCTCTGCCACCGTCGGAACATCCGGCATCATCTCGTTGCGATGCACGTCCATCACGGCGAGGGCCTTGATCTTGCCGCCGCGGATCTGCTGGAGGGTCGGCGCGATCGTGCTGACGGACAGGTCGATGCGGCCCTGCATCAGATCGAGCGTGGATTGCTCGGTCCCCCGATACGACACGTGGACCACATCGATGCCGGCCTTGTGCTTGAAAAGCTCGCCGGCCAGATGGGCGAGGGTGCCGGTCCCGGCGGACGCATAGCTCAGCGATCCGGGCTTGGCCTTGGCGAGCCCCACGAACTCGGCCAGCGTCGCGGCCGGCAGGTTCGGCGAGCCCACCAGAACGAACGGCGACTGACCGATCATGCCGACCGGAACGAAATCTTTCAGGACGTCGAACGGCAGCTTCGGCGTGAGCGCCACGCTTGCCGCGTGCGAGGTCGTGTTCGCCAGCCCCAACGTGTAGCCATCGGGTGCGGATTTGGCGACCGCGTCGGTGCCGATGATCGCGCTGCCTCCGACCCGATTTTCCACGATCACCGCCTGGCCCAGCGAGTCGGCCATCTTGGCGGCCACGATGCGTGCGATCGTATCGGAGCTGCTGCCGGCGCTGAACGGCACGATGAGCCGCAAAGGCCGGTCCGGCCATTCCGCTGCGCATGCAAGACGAGAGCTGGTCACAGCGGCGATCAAGATCGCCAGGAAAGCAAGTCGAGGACGTGCCATTCAAGTTCTCCGTCTGCTGCCGAAGCAGCCTGTTTCCGTGTTTCGACGGATCGCAGTACGATCCGCAATCGAACGCAATGCGCTGTCGTGACGCGGCGGTGTTTCGGCATTGAAAGAATGATTGGGCATCGGATGGTGCGCGAGCACGCCAAGATCGATCTGCTGCGGGCGCTGGAGGTTTTCCTTGCGGCTGCAGATTCCGGCAGCATGACCACCGCCGCCCGGCAGCTGAAGATCACGCAATCGGCGATCTCGCAGCAGCTGAAGCTCCTGGAAACGGAGATGCGCGTCACGTTGATGGACCGGAGACTGCGGCCACTCCGCTTGACGCCGGCGGGACAGGCTTTGCGGCAGCGCGCCGCCGACGTGCTTCTGCATGCCGATCAGGTCCGGGCGGAGGTGCGCCAGATCGCGTCGGGCCCGCTGCCCCACCTGCGGATCGCGATGTTCGGGACGCTGGCGCGAACGCTGTCGCCGGCATTGGTCAGGGCGGTGGTGCGGGGGAAACTGCCGATCAAGACCGTTTCCATCCTGCGTGGGATGGCCGTGCAGCATGCGCGGGACCTACCTCGCCGCGATGTCGATGTGATCATCACGTCCAACCCGCTCAGCGACGTGGACGGCATGGAGCGGCACGAAATCATTCACGAGCGCTTCATGCTGATCCTGCCCAAAGGAATAGTCCCGCGGCAGGCCAGCCTCCGCGACATGGCAGAGCACCTGCCGATGATCCGATATTCGGCGCGGACCGAGGCGGGCCGCCTGATCGAGCAGCACCTGCGCCGCCTGCGGCTCGACATCCCGCACGGGCACACCTTCGACGCGCCGGAAGATCTGTATGCGATGATCGGGATGGGACAAGGCTGGGCGATCACTCCGGCCACGCACGTGGTCCATGCGGCGCCGGCTGGAGCGAACGTCGAATTGCGTGCGTTGCCGAAGCCGGGTCTGGCGCGCAACATCCTTCTCGTGGCCCGCAAGAACGAGCTCGGCGACCTGCCGCGTCAGATCGGCGCGCTCTGCCGGCAGGTTCTGCGGACGAAGTATCTGCCGCTTTTGCAGCAGCGGATACCTGCTCTCGCGGATCACATGGCCATCGTCGGGGAACCCGACGAACGGGACGATGTCGAGTAGCCCGCTACTCGATCTGTTCCGCATCGCGCAGGCTTTCCAGGAGCGACGCACGCAGGAGAAACTTGCGAGCCAGGACCGGATCTTCGGCGGACCTGCGAAGCTCTTCGTGGTTGCGCCGGCGCACCGCAGGCTCGCGCTCCTCGAGCAGCCGCTTGTTGCGGATGGTCTGGGCCTGGGTGTGCTTGATCGCGATCTGCCGCCGTTGCCTGTCGTATCGGTCGAGTTCGCCGTCATGCGCTTCTCCTCGCAAGACCCGGACCAGCTTGTCCGCAAGGTTGAAGGCGTCATGCACGCCGCTGTTCAGTCCCATGCCGCCGATCGGGCTGTTCACGTGGGCTGAATCGCCGACCAGGATCACGCGCCCGACGCGGAACTTCTTCGCGACGCGCTGATGCACCGGGTACAGGTTGAAGCCGCAGATGTCGAAGTCGCCATCGATCGGCAGGAAGGCCTTGAGCCGCGCCTGCATCGCCTTGTGATCGGTGAGCTTGGCCTCGTCCTCGTCCGGGTCCGTCGGGAAGTGGATACGCCAGCGGTCCGGCGGGCCTTTCCAATGGAACAGGTTCGAATACTCGACCGGATCGGAGATGTAATTGCGCTCGGTGAAGCCGTGCTTCTTGAAGTCGTAGGCGACTTCGATGTTGAGCGTGCGCTCCGGATAGGTGAAGCCCTCGAATTCGAGCCCGAGCTCCTTGCGCACGATGCTGCGTGCGCCTTCTGCGCTGACGAGGTAGCCGCCCGACAGCGTCTCGGTTTCGCCGTCCGGGTTGGTGACCTCGACGGTCACGCCATCGGCGCTCTGGCTGAAGCCGGTAAACGTCGTCGACATCCGCACCGTGACCAGCGGGTGCGCCTTGGCCATGGCGAGCGCTTCTTCGATGATCTTGATGCGCTCGCACTGCAGGACGAACGGGAACTTGGTGTCGTCCTTCAGGTGAACGTGGTCGAACTCCGCGATGACGGCCGAATCCTGCCGGTCCCAATACTGGAACTTCGGGGCGACGATGCCGCGCGGCAGCAGGCGCTCGTACAGCCCGATCCTGTCGAAGAACTCGAGCGTCGAAGGATGGTTGCTGCCGGCGCGCGGCACCTGCTGCAGATAGTTGTCGTCCGACAGCGCCTCGATGAGGACGATCGGCACGCCCTGTTGTGCGAGAGCGAGCGTCAGGCACAGGCCCACGGGGCCTGCGCCGATCACGATCACGGATTGCTTCGCTGGCATTGGCTGTTGCCCGCCTACTTGGCAACCACGTCTTTCACCGCTCCGGCCCAGCCGGAATGCGTGAGATCGAACACGATTCCGTTCGGGTCGCGATACTTGGCCTCGTAAAACGAGTTCGGCGAGGTCGGCCGTCCGGCGAGATATTCGCCGCCGGCTTTGACGACCTTTTTCTCGCTGGCATCGAGGTCGTCGACCCACATGCCGAAGTGATAGATGCCGACCTTTTCCTTGTCGCCTTCCTTCTTGAGGAGCGCGACGTTGACGATGCCGTCGGACATATAGATGCCGCGGCGTGCCTTGCCGGCGCGCTTCATGTCGAAGGCCTGCTCGAAGAAGCGGGCAGAGGCTTCCGGGTCTTCGACGATCAGTGCGACGTGACGGAGTTTTGCCATCGGGTGGCTCCCTTGTGAGAATGGATTTGACTGACGATTGAACGCGGTGCCCGCTAACGCAAGCAGAAGGCACCGAGCTGAGTAAATCTGATAAGAAACAGTAGTTTTTCTAATGATACGGCGCGCGCGAACATGCAGCGGGACGTGTTGCAGCAGCAACGTCCTGCTCGCGGCTTGGCGATGATCTGGATGGACGTGAGGCCTGCGGCTTCGCGGGCTATTTGGCGAAGTTGATGAACTTCGCGGTGGGCGGTGTGCCCCACATGTCGCGTTGCAGGCTCGGATCCCACACCTTCGGCCTTTGCGGCAGGTCCCGGTGCCAGGGTTTCGGATCGAAATATCCGCCTTCCTCGTCCGACATCCTGTCCAGCTCGGCGAAGAACTCGACCATCTGTCCGTCGGGATTGAAATGATAGGCGGCGACGTTGTGTCCGGGCCCATGCCGAACCGGGCCCCAGACGATCTCCATCCGCTTCTGCCCGAGCACGTCGCAGGAATTGTGCAGATGAGCGGCGTCGCGCATCTCGAACGCGATGTGGTGCATCTTGGCCGGTCCACGGATGAAGTTCACCGTGTGATGATCCGGCCCGCAGCGCAGGAACACGAAGAAATCGCCGATCCAGTCCGAGGTCCGAAAGCCGAGCACCTGCTCGTAGAAATCCGCGACGGCCTTCGGATCCGGCACCGCGAAGGCCAGGTGGCCGAGTTTCAGGGCCACCGCGCCGCCGACACCCGGCCCCTTCGCCACGAAACGCGGCTCGGAGAACAGCTCGATGGTGGTGCCTTTCAAATCCTGAAACGTGAGGACGTTCGCGAGGCCTGGGATGGAGTCGCTGCGCGTCTCGCTTTTCAATCCCTTGGCGGTCAGCTCGCGCGCCATGTCGGCGAAGCTCACCGCAGGCGACACCTCGAACGACAGGCGGTTGCAGCTTTGCTGCGAGCCGTGCTCGAGGACCACCGCGAGCTGTCCGGCGTTGCTGCCGAGGAATGCGCGCTTGGGCTCGCGATCGACGAGGTGCAGCCCGACGACCTCGCGGTAATAGTCGATCTGCCTGTCGAGGTCCGTCGTCGTGAACGAGGCGTGCCCAATTCGCTTGGCTTTGATCATGTGCGTCTCTTAACGCGCCGGCGCGAGAGAGTTACGCATGGACTTCCCGGCTGAAATCCGCTGCGCGCTTGCGGGCCATGCCGTCGTCAGGATTGAATGACGGGATTGCGCAGGCTGCCGATGCGTTCGATGCTGGCGACCACGTCGTCGCCGGGCTTGAGATACGTGTTGGTGCCCATGCCGACGCCGTTCGGCGTTCCGGTCGCGATCACGTCGCCCGGCTGCAGCGTGAGGATCGACGACAGGTAGGCGATCTGCTCGGCGACGGTGAAGATCATCGCGGCGGTGCTGTCGTCCTGCATCGTCTTGCCGTTGACCTCGAGCCGCAGCTTGAGCTTTTGCGGATCGTCGATCAGCGCGGCGGGGACGAGCCACGGCCCAAATGGTCCGAACGTGTCGAAAGACTTGCCGCGGAACCAGTCGAACTTGAATGGATAATCGTTCCGCCGCGTCATGTCGCGCGCGCTGATGTCGTTCATGATCGTATAGGCGGCAACGTGATCGAGCGCCCGGTCGAGCGGGATGTTGCGGCCGCCCTGGCCGATCACCGCCGCGAGCTCGACCTCCCAGTCCACTTGCTTGGAAACGGCGGGAAGCACGATCGGCGCGTCCGGTCCGACCACGCTGGTGGACGCCTTCATGAAGACGTAGGGGGCGCTTTCAGCCTTCGCGGCCAGCACCGTTCCCATCTCGTTGGCGTGCTCGATGAAGTTCGATGCCGTCGCGAAAATGCGATGCGGGGTAAACGGCTGGACCAGACGGGACGGGGCCACAGGGCCGAGCTTCAGCGTTCCGGCCTGGGCCTGTCCGGCGATCCGGGCGAGCTCCGAAGCGATGGCCGGCCAGTTGCCGAACTCGGACAGGAGACCGCGCGCCGCGACGGCTTGCAGCGCGGGGGACGGATGCGCGGCAAAAAGCGGTTCCAGATCATAGGCTTTACCGTCGAGCACCAGCGCCGGTGCGTAATGTCCGCCGCCTGCGTCACAAGTCGCCAAAGCGTGCCAAACCACGAGAAACCGCTCCTCTTTCCATCCAACAGGCAGCCGCAGGTCCGCAAATCCCTGTTGCGTGTGTATGCTTTGCATATTAGATTGTATGCATCAAGTGCCGCTTGATGCGGCGCACCCTGTTTCTTTGATCCAAGGAGAAGGTCCAGTGGCCGCCAAGGTTCGTCACATCGCGATCGCAGTGAAGAATCCGGAGAAAGCCGCGCAGTTCTTCGAACAGGCGTTTGGCATGACCCGCGCCGGCAACGCCATGCGCGGCGTGTATCTCACGGACGGCATCATGAACGTGGCGTTGCTGAACTTCGGCGAGGAGCCGGTGCCGGGGTTCGAGACGCAGAAGGACTACGAGGGGCTGATCCACTTCGGCATGTGGGTCGACGACACCGATCGCGCCGACAAGCTGATCAAGGACGCGGGCGGCAGCTACATGACCGGCCGCTTCGAGAAGGATCCGAACGTGTTCTACGAGGTCAAGTACAAGACCCCCGAGGGCATCGTGTTCGACGTGACCGCGAACGGCTGGAAGGGCGCGGTGAAGGACGTCGTGCCGGCCGGCGGCGCCAAGGCAGCCTGACCCGGGCATGTCCGATGACAGCGCCGCGCCGGGCAGGACAGCTTGCCCGGCGTGGAGGCTTTGGATACATCGTCTGACAGCAGAATTTCTGGGGATTCGACAATGACGACGATCGCCGCGCGGGTTCAGAAATCGCTGACCACGAAGATCGTCAAAGGCGAACTCAGGCCCGGCTACAAGCTCGACGAAAAGGCCCTGGCCAGCGAGTTCGGCGTGTCGCGAACGCCCATTCGCGAGGCCCTGCGCGAGCTCGGCGCGCGCGGCCTGATCGAGCTCGTGCCGCATCGCGGCGGTATCGTCGCGCAGATCAGCATCGACCAGCTCGCCGACATGCTCGACGCCGAATGCGAGATCGAGGCGCTCTGTGCACGGCTCGCCGCGCAGCGCATGACCGCCGTGGAGAAGGGCGCCCTGCAGGAGTGCCACAACCAGGCGAAAGAATTGACGCGCGAGAAGGACGAGACGCGCTACCTCGTCATCAACCAGACCTTCCACGACATGATCTGCGACGGTGCGCACAACGCCACGCTGACGACGATGGCGCGCGAGCTGCGCACGCGCCTTGCGCCGTTCCGGCAATCGCAGTCGGGGGAGCGCAGGCTGTCGCGCTCGCACGAAGAGCATGCCAAGATCGTGGACGCGATCCTGAGCGACAATCAGGACGCGGCCTACAACGCCATGCGGCTGCACAACGCCCGGCTCTCGAGCGGCATCCTCGGGCTGCTCCGGTCCGGCAAGTAGCCGCCGGACGCGGGCAAGCTGGAAGCGCACCCGCCATCTGACAGAACGACCGCACTGACCGGCTGATCCGCAATTCCTTCGGATCGCGGGACCATTTCCGGCGCGCCGCAGCGGGCCGCGGCCTTGTCGGCGTCATCGAGCGCTGCGGCTGAAAAACGCATACTCCCTCTTATTGTATGCATAACACAATAATGATATACAAAGCCGAGGAGGCGTCAGCATGACCCAGATGATCCAGACATCCGTGCGCGTGAACGGCGTCGACCGGCAGGTCCAGGCGCATCCCGACACGCCGCTGCTCTGGGTGCTGCGCGAAACTCTCAAGATGACCGGCACGAAATACGGCTGCGGCGTTGCGCAATGCAGTGCCTGCCTCGTGCACATCGACGGTGTGGCCGCGCAGTCGTGTCAAATTCCGCTCTCCGAAGTGGGGAGCCGCGCGATCACCACGATTGAGGGGCTCTCCCCCGACTCCTCGCATCCCGTGCAGAAGGCGTGGATCGCCGAGCAGGTGCCGCAATGCGGCTACTGCCAGTCGGGGCAGATCATGCGCGCCTCGGCGCTGCTGAAAAAGAATCCGCGCCCCTCGCGCGACGACATCCTCGCCGAGATGCAACTCAATCTCTGCCGTTGCGGATCGTATCGCCGCATCGTCGCGGCGGTCGAGCGCGCCGCGCGGGAGGGCTGAGATGCGCGCAGCGACCTCCGGCATTCCTGAAATCTCGCGCCGAACCCTGCTGGGCGGGTTGGGCGGCTTCGCGCTCGGCTTTGTCCTGAACGAACGCGGCGTGGAGGTCTTCGAGGCTCGCGCGCAGAACACGTCGTTCAAGGCCAGTGCCTGGGTGTCCGTCGCAACCGACGGCACCGTCACGCTCATGTGTCCCACCTCCGAGATGGGGCAGGGCATCTACACGTCGTTGCCGCTGATCTTCGCCGAGGAGATGGACGCGGACTGGAGCCGTGTGCGTGTCGCGCAGGCGCCGGTGGATGCCGTGTTCAACAATCCGGTGCATTTCAACAGCCAGGGCGTCGGCGGCAGCCGCAGCATGCGCGGCTACTGGATGCCGATGCGGCTGGCCGGCGCGCGGACCCGGCAGATCCTGATTGCGAACGCGGCGGCGCGCTGGAGCGTACCGGCATCCGAGGTCGCCACCGAGCCGGGCAAGGTGATCCACGCCGCCTCGGGCCGCTCGATGAGCTACGGCGAGATCGCGAGCTTCGCGACCGTGCCGGTCGATCTTGCGGCGCTGAAGGACAGCGATCTGAAGCCGCAGGCGAACTGGCGGCTGATCGGACGCGACGTGCCGCGCGTCGAGGTGCCGGGCAAGGTCAACGGCAGCGCGAAATACGGCATCGACGTGCAATTGCCGGACATGCTCTACGCGTCGGTGCTGCGTCCGCCGGTCGCGACCTTCCCGCACCCGCTCTACGACAAGGCGACGGTCATCGGCCCGGAGCGCGTCGACGACGGCGCGGCGCTCGCGATCGAAGGCGTGCTCAAGGTGGTGAAGCTTCCTCACGGCGTTGCGGTGGTCGGCACCGACTACTGGGCGACCGTGAAGGGCAAGCGCGCGCTCAAGGTCGAGTGGCAGAAAGGCGCAAAAAGCGCGAACTACGACAGCCTCGAAGCGCTCGACGAGTTCGCCGCCACCGCGCGCGATCCGTCGCGCAGCGGCGTCACGCGTGGCAACACCGGCGATGTGCCGGCGGCGTTCAACGCCGCCGCGAAGACGTTCGCGGGCGAGTTCTCCTCGGAACACGTCTATCACGCGGCCATGGAGCCGATGAACGCGACCGCCTGGGTGCGCGGCGATGAGGTGGAGCTGTGGAGTCCGACGCAGGGCCAGACCTGGGCCCGCGACACCATCGTGAAGGTGCTCGGCGTGCCGGCGGACAAGGTGAAGGTCCACACCACCATGCTGGGCGGCGGATTCGGGCTGAAGACCGAGCAGCTCACCACGGTCGAAGCGGTGCGGTTGTCGCGCGAGATGGGCAAGCCGGTCAAAGTGATCTGGAGCCGCGAGGACGACGTGCAGAACGGCGCCTACCGCCCGGCGGCGGCGCACCGGCTGGAAGCTGCGGTCGACAGCAATGGCAGGATCACCGGCTGGAAGCATCGGCTGGTCGCGGATTCGGTGACGTGGCGCGCGCGCACGTCGCAGTTCGAGCAATTCAAAGGCTTCGACGTGGTGGTGATGTCGGGGGCCGTCACGCCTTACAACATCGCCAACAAGCACCACGAATTCATCCATCAGGATCGCGGTGTTCCGGTTGGCTACTGGAACGCCAACGGCGCAGGGCTCACCAACTTCGCGATCGAATGCTTCATCGACGACATCGCCAGGGAGCTCGGCAAGGATCCGGTGGCGATCCGCCTCGAGATGCTGAGCGAGCCGCGTGGGCGGCGCACGATCGAAGAGGCGGCGGCGATGGCCGGCTGGGGCCGCAGCCGCGAGGGGCGGGCGCTCGGCATCGCCTACAGCGACGGCGGCGAATGGAACTGCAAATGCGCGCAGGTCGCCGAGGTTTCGGTCGACCGCGCGTCCGGCGTCATCAAGGTCCACAAGATCTTCGCGGCGGTCGATCCGGGCATCGTCGTGCAGCCGGGCCATCTCAAGCAGCAGATCGAGACCAGCATCCTGTTCGGGCTCGGCACCGCGCTGCGCGAGCGCATCACGCTGAAGCAGGGCGAGGTGCAGGAGGCCAATTTCTACGACTATGAGCTGACGCGCAGCGCCGGCGTTCCCGACATCGAGGTCAAGATCGTCGACACCGGTTTCAAAGGCATCTCGGGCGCGGGCCAGCCGGGCGTCCCGCCGGCCGCGCCGGCGGTCGCCAACGCGGTCGCGGCGCTGACCGGCGTGAGGCTCAGGCGGATGCCGATGCTGCCGGAGCGCGTGAAGGCCGCGATGCGATCCTGAGTGAAGCAAGCCCTGCAATCCCACGAACCAGGCCCGGCGCCGTGCCGGCCGCCGCAATGAATGCGAACCCGATGAACAAGCACGAAGCCGCCAGTCCCCCGCCATCCGCCGCGATCACCCAAGGCGGTCCGCTCCGCGTCGCGATCGTCGGTCTCGGCGCGATCGGCGCGACGCTTGCGGACAAACTGAAAGGCGGCGCGGTGCCGGGCATCGAGCTCGTCGCGGTGTCGGCGCGCGACACCGCGAAGGCTGAGCGCGTCGCGGCCGAGCTTGGCGGCGGTGTCCGGGTTGCGGCGATTGCCGATCTGCCGAAGGTTGCCGACCTTGCGATCGAATGCGCGCCGGCCGCGATCCTCGAACAGATCGCCCGGCCCATGCTGGAGGCGGGCAAGAAGGTGATGGTGCTGAGCGTCGGCGCGCTGCTCAGCCATCCCGAACTGCTTGAGCTTGCCGGCCGGCACCACGGCCAGATCATCGTGCCGACCGGCGCGCTGCTCGGCCTCGATGCGGTGGCCGCCGCCGCCGAAGGCGTGATCCATTCGGTGCGGATGAAGACGACGAAGCCGATCAAGGGGCTTCTGGGCGCGCCCTATCTCGTCGAGAACAAGATCGACGTCAGCAACGTCAAGGTGCCGACCAAGGTGTTCGAAGGCACCGCGCGCGAAGCCGCGATAGGCTTTCCGGCGAATCTCAACGTCGCGGTGGCGCTGTCGCTCGCGGGTATCGGGCCGGACCGGACGGTTCTGGAAATCTGGGCCGATCCAGCGATCGAGCGCAACACGCACCAGATCATGGTCGATGCCGATTCCGCGAGCTTCGAGATGACGATCCGCAACATTCCGAGCGAGAACCCGAAGACCGGAAAAATCACCCCGCTCAGCGCGGTCGCGGCGTTGCGCAAGCTCAACGCGCCGCTGCGCGTCGGATCATGAGGACGACATGAATTTGGGACTGAAAGGCAAGGTTGCTCTGGTGCTGGCCGCAGGCGGCGGTCTCGGCGAGAGGATCGCCGGAACGCTGGCCGAGGAGGGGGCGACGGTCTGCGTCTCCGACGTCAACGAAGCCGCGCTCGACGCGGTCGCAGGCAACATCGTCAAGAACGGCGGCGCCGCCGAGGCGTTTCCCGTCGATCTCTCCGATCTCGCGGCGCTGGGCGAGATGGTGGAGGAGATCGTCGAGACCGTGGGCGAGATCGACGTCCTCGTGAACATCACCGGCGGGCCGCCGGCCGGCCCGATGGCCGGCACCGCGCCGGAGGTGTGGGAGAAGCACTTCCGCGCCATGGTGCTGTCGGTGACGCGCGTCACCGACCTCGTGCTGCCCGGCATGCGTCGGCGCAAGTGGGGCCGCATCGTCACCAGCGTGTCGTCCGGCGTGGTGATGCCGATCCCCGATCTCGGGCTGTCCAACGCGCTGCGCTCGACGCTCGTCGGCTGGTCGAAGACGCTGGCGCGCGAGGTGGCGGCCGACGGCGTGACCGTGAATGTGATCGTGCCCGGCCGCATCGCGACCAAGCGCATCCGTCAGCTCGACGAGACGCGGGCGGCGCGCGAGAAGCGGCCGCTGGAGGAGATCGTCGCGGCGAGCACCGCGACGATTCCGATGCGGCGCTACGGCGAGCCGCAGGAATATGCGGACATGGTGGCGTTCCTCGCGAGCGCGCGCGCGTCCTACGTGACCGGGTCCATGGTTCGGGTCGATGGCGGCCTGATTGGGAGTATCTGATGACTGACGGAATTGACCCCGCTGCAAAGCGGATGATCCGCGAGCGCTTTCTCGCGGTCGACACCTCGAACGTGGCCGACGTGCTCGACCAGATGGGGTTGTTCGATCAGGGGCTCGCGGCGGATTTCCGTCCGTTCCCCGCCGATGCAGGCAAGCTCGCGGGCTTTGCTTATACGATCCGCGGCCAGATGGCGCCCTACGAGGGCACCGGCGACGCGGCGAAGATGGAAGCCTGCCAGGGCGTCGGCCCCGACGAGATCAGCGTGTGGAGCGGGGACGGCGCCGGCATCTGCTATTTCGGCGAACTGATCGCGCTCGGCATGAAGGAGCGCGGCTGTGTCGGCGCGCTGGTCGACGGCGGCATCCGCGACGTGCGCTGGCTCGGCGAGCATAGCTTCGCGGTCTATGCCCGCTACCGCACGGCGGTGCAGTCGATCGGCCGCTGGCGCGTCACCGGCAAGCAGGAGCCGGTCTATCTTGCGGGCGCGACCAGCGAGCGCGTGGTGATTCATCCGGGCGATTTCGTGCTCTGCGACGAGGACGGCGGCATCGTCATTCCGGCGGGCCATCTCATGAGCGTGCTGGAGGCGGCCGAGGAGCTCACCCGCAAGGAGGTGCTGATCCGGCAGGAGATCGCCTCCGGCATGACGCTGAAGCAGGCCCTCGACAAGTATGGGCACGTTTAGCCGACGCGGCCGGGCGCGCCGCGACTCACGTCAACTGCAGCGATCGAGCAAGTAAGAGTGCGACGACGATGACAAAGTTTCCCGCAGCAATCCTGTCGGCCTTTCTCGCGGTTTCCGCGGGCGCGCAGGCCCAGGATTTTCCGACCCGGCCGGTGACGATGGTGGTGCCCTACGGCGCCGGCAGCCCGGCCGACGTGATCGGGCGCCTGCTCGCGCAGCGCATGAGCGAGGCGCTCGGCCAGCAGGTGGTGGTCGAAAACATCGCGGGCGCCGGCGGCACCGTCGGCGTCACTCGCGTGGCCAAGGCGCCGCCGGACGGATACATGTTCGTGCAGGGCGGCACCGGCACCCACGCGCAGAGCCAGACGCTCTACAAGAACCCGCCCTATGACGCGGCCAACGATTTCACGCCGCTGGCGCTGATCGCGGAGTCGCCGCTGGTGCTGGAGGTGCGCAAGGATCTCCCGGCGGACGATCTCAAGGCCTTCATCGCATACGCGAAGACCCATCCGACGACCTACGGCTCCGCGGGCGTGGGGTCCGCCACTCATCTGAGCTGCGCGCTGCTGACCGACGCCGCAGGATTCAACGCAACGCACGTGCCGTATCGCGGCATGGGGCCGGTCATGCAGGATCTCACGGCCGGGCGCATCGACTTTGGCTGCGACTTCGTCCTCGGCGCACTGCCGCAGGTCGAGGGCAAGGTGCTGAAGGCACTCGCGGTGCTGACCAAAGAGCGCTCGGCGGCCATGCCGGACGTGCCGACCGCGTCCGAGCAGGGGCTGAAGGATTTCGAAGCCTACAACTGGAACGCCATGTTCCTGCCCAAAGGCACACCGGAGCCGGTCGTCAACAAGCTGCACGCTGCGTTGATGACGGCGCTCGACACGCCATTGGTCCAGGAACGGCTGCTCAAGCTCGGCGCGGTGATCCCGAAGCCCGGGCAGCGCACGCCGGCCTATCTGCGCGAGTTCGTCAAAAGCGAAATCGTGAAATGGGCCGGGCCGATCAAGGCGAGCGGCGCCGCCGCGGAGTAGCGTCGATATGAACCAAATTCGAGTGGAACAGCACTCTCTCGGCTGAAACACCGGTCGATTCCGGTAGGGAGCGCCAGCGGGATTTGATCCCGCGACAGTTCAGCCGATCAGAACGGTTGCCAGCGCAAGTCCGATCCCCAGAACATCGGCGCCGAACAACGCGTCGAAGCGCAATGCGCTGATGGTCATTCCGGAGTTTGTTGCCAAGGCGTACAGCACGATGGCGACGGCCGCGCCGGTCGAGAGCAGCGCGACGACTTCACGACGTCCATGATTCATCAGTGCAACGGTCCTTTGGCCTGACGGTGTTATGGCAGGCCTGCGGCATTGTGTCAGGCCCCTGCCGGCAGGTTGTATACGGCGACGCTGGAATCAACTTCGGATGAAATCGTGGCGGCGGTTCGGCAGCGTCGCACCGTTCGCCCGCGCGATTGGGCAGCGCTTGCCCATCCGGCGCTGGCGATCCGGCCGGCGCCACGTCCTGGTAGAAGTGAAGCACGGGTGCGCTATGCTGAAGGTCACGGCGCAAAGCCGGACGACGCGTGCTGCGATCGTGCGCGAACCAGGGGAGGGCGTTATGCGGAATGGCTGGTCTTCAATCCGGGTTTCAGGTGCCCTCAAGATGCTGGCGGCCCGGCTATCGGCCCTGGGCATCGTCACAGCGCTGCTGGCCGTGCCCACGGCGAACGCCGAACCGTTGAAGGTCGCGATCTCGCAGCGCGGGTTCTGGGACAGTTCGTTCATCGATTTTGGGATCAAGCAGGACTTCTTCAAACAGGAAGGGCTCGAGATCGAGCCCTTCTACACCGATGGCGGGGCATCCACGCTCGATGCGGTCATGTCCGGAAGCGTCGACATCGGCATGTCGAACGGCCTCCTGGGCGTGGTCGGCCGCTATTCGAAGGGCGCGCCGATCAGGGTCGTGTCGGCCGAGATGACGGGCGCGAGCGACGCCTTCTGGTATGCGACGGCGGAAAGCGGCATCCGCTCGTTGAAGGACGCAGCCGGAAAAACCATCGCGTTTTCGTCGCCGGGATCGTCGACGAACCTGATGGTGCTGGCGCTGTTGAAGCAGTCGGGGATCGCCGCGAAGCCCATTGCTGCGGGCGGGGCGCCTGCGACCTTCACCCAGGTCATGACGCGCCAGATCGACATCGGCTGGTCGGTGCCGCCATTCGCGCTCGGTCCGCTGTCCGAAGGCAAGATCGCGATCGTCGCCAAGGGCAGCGATATTTCCGAAATCGGCGGCCAGACCCTGCGCGTGAACGTGACGCGCGCGGATGTGCTCCAGAAGAAGCGCGACCTGCTGACGAAATTCCTCAAGGTCTACCAGCGCGCGGTCGACTGGGCGTACCAGGACGACCGCTCCCTGACTTATTACGCCGAGGCGAACCGGGTCACCGTGGATTTGGCCAAGCGCACGCGGGAGTTCTATCCCAAGGCCGCTCTCCAGATCGCGGAGGTCAAAGGTCTCGAACTGACCCTGCGCGATGCCGCCGACCAGAAGTATACGGCGAAACTGCTTGAGCCGAAGGACGTGTCGGGTCTGTTCGATCTTCTGTACAAACCGTAGCGCAACGCCGTGCCGGCGCCGCTCGATGTGATCCGGGTCACGGCCCTGCTTGCGTCGGCGGCGCTTGCGCGGAGCATCGGTCGGAGTCACCGCTGCGGCTGAGCGCTTGAGCCAGAAACGTTGCCAGGGTGCGATACCCCAGCTCGTTGTAGTGTTCCCATTCGTCCGGGCCATGAATGAAGTTGTCGGCGGCAACAGCGCGCGCCGCAGGCCTTGAGTCCAGAAACCGCGCGCCGGCCTTGGTCGTCATATCGCGCACCCACGAACACATCTGGTCGCTTTTTCGTTCCAGGGCCGCCGAACCCGCTGTGCTCGTAAAGAGCTCATCGTTCGTCTCATACCGATAATGCACGGTTGGGTTCGCCTTGCGATACACCGTCAATGGCGCCGGGATGTAGACGACCGTGATGGAAATCGCCGGAAAGCGATGACGCAGCCAAAGCAGCGAGCGCTCGAACACCGCCAGGCCTTTGCGGATGTCGTCATCATCGAGTTGCATCGGCGGGGCCTCCACCAGCGGCACATCCAGTTCAGCCTGGCCCACGATGACCTTGTTTGGACCCGATAGGGTCTCCGTCAAATCGCTGAGCTTGAGATTTCTGTATGCGAACAGAAATCGCGTCATTCGGCTGATCGTATCGCCAAGTTGAAGACGGCACTGCCAGAATGAAAAGTGCGCGTACTCGGTGGAGAGAAATTGGTCGATTGCCGTCGTGTCGCTCTTGCCAAATCGCTGATGGACGCGTTGGAGGAAACGCAGATTGTCCTCGATGTCGTTGCCCTCGTAAAAATAAGCGATGATCTGGTCCGGCTCGGGGATCGTCGGAAAAATCAGGCAATGGCTCCCGGCAAGGATCCGTGCGGGCTGCCGTACGAAACCTTCCGCATTGCCGGCTCCTCCGCGGCCGAAGCTCACGACGTCCCGGCGCAAGATCGCGTGCAGGACATCGACGGAGCCGAACGGCAAGGCTTCGTTGCCTCCGTTTTTCAAGAGCCAGTTGCCGAGGCCTTCGGCGTAGGAATCGCCAAGCACGGCGACATAGTTTTGCGGCACGAACCCCGCTTTGGAGCGTTGCAGCAGAACGCCGGCGGTCTCCGGCAGATGGGGCCGGCTTTGCAGTTCGACGTTGGGCAGGAAAACGCGGAAGAATATCAATTCGATGATGAGATAACCGGCGATGATTGCGATGAGCGTGATCAGCGCGTTCAGGGACGCGGCGCGAAGTCCAGGCCAGAGGCGGGCACTCGGTCTCATCGGCTACGGCTCAGCAATGTCTCGCCGTTCGCTCGCCCGATTCGGGTCCGCGCCTCGTCATCCAATCTTGGCGACGCGGCCAGCGTGCGCACCGACGCTTCGACGTAGCTGTCCGGGACCTGCGGATAATCGGAGCCGAAGACGATGCGGTCGAGCCCGACGACATCCCGGAGCAGGTCGAACACCGGATCGAACGCGGCGAGCGCCACGTCGTAGTGGAAGTGACGGAGCCCTTGCCTGATGGCATCCCGGTCGCGGTCTGCCTGAAGCACATGACCCGGGGTCAAAAAGGACTCCATGAGTGTCATCCGGTGCAGCAGGTACGGCATCGCGCCGCCGGCGTGCGAGAAGATGAACCGGATGTTCGGATATCGGACCGGAATCGAGTGCCGCAGCAAATTCGCGATGCAGCGCGTGGTGTCGAATGCGTATTCGAGCAGCGAAGCCGGAAAATCGAGCGCCAGCAGGTTGAGCCCAGGCGGCGTGACCGGGTGAACGAACACCAGCGCGTTCCTGGCGTTGAGGCTCGCGAGCACCGGCTCGAACAGATCGCTCCCGAGATACTGCCCGTCGTAGCTCGTGGAGAGCATGACGCCGTCGAGCCGCAGATGATCGAAAGCGTGGTCGATCTCATGCAGCGTGTCCGAGACATGCGGCATCGGCAACGACGCGAACGCGCCGAAGCGGGCCGGATGCGACCGGATGCAATCGGCGAACAGTTCGTTGAGCAGGCGCGCCAGCCGGACCGCGATGGCGCGGTCGCGGTAGAGCAGGTCGGCATCGGGCGCCGACACCACGGCGGTGGCGATGCCCATTCGGTCCATGAACGCCAGTGCCTCGCGCGCCGTCCATCCCTTTGGAAACGGTCGTCCGCCCATCGTGGTGCGGCCGGTTTCGGCGAGCGCCTCGAAGAACGCGGCCGGTCTCGCATGATGATGGAAGTCGATGAGCTGCGGCACGGTTGCGGGTTGTTCACCGGAGGTGGGCCTGTAACATACCTGAAAAATAAGGCTGCGGGTCCGGGGAGGACACATGATCAGTTCAAGGCGATCGTTTCTGCTCGGGTCGCTTGCCGCGCCGGGCCTGGCTGCCGCCGCGCGAAGCTCCGCGTTTGCACAAGGCAATTGGCCGTCGGGAATCATCTCGCTCGTCGCCCCCGCACCGGCGGGCGGCTCGCTCGATATCCTCGCGCGTCTTTTCCAGCCCGATCTCCAGCAACGGCTCGGCGCAACCGTCATCGTCGAGAATCGCAGCGGCGGCGGCACATCGCTTGGCGCGGCTTTCGTGGGCAAGGCTCCGCGCGACGGCACCAAGTGGCTGATCAATGCCGATCCGCAGTTCTTGAATCCGTCGCTGCTCGTCAGCCTGCCCTACGATTGGCAGAATGACCTCGATCCGATCCTGCTGCTCGGCACATCGCCGAATGTGCTCGCTGCGGGTCCCGACACACCCTATCGAACGTTGAGCGAGGTGCTCGACGCGGCGCGACGGCCTGCGGGAGTCAATCTTGCGGTCCTGATCGACACGCTCGGTCATGTGTCGATGGTGCTGCTCGGCAAGCTTGCGAAAGCGAACCTGACGGCCGTCACGTATCGTGGTGCGCCGCAGGCCTTGAACGATGTCATCGGCGGCCACGTGCCTCTGATCGCAGGCAGTGCAAGCCTGCTGGCGCCATATCTCGCCGATGGCAAGCTGCGCGGCATCGCGCAGACCGGCACGGAACGCCTGCCGGCGTTGAAGGACATTCCGACCGTCAGGGAGAGCGGCTTCCCGGATTTCAGCGCGCCGTCGTTCTGGGGCTTCTATGCGCCGTCGAAGACGCCATCCGCGATGGTAGACCGCTTCGTCTCGGAGCTCATGTCGATCGTCAAACGCCCGGATATGCAGTCGAAGCTATCGACGACGATGCTTCTCGATGTGACGCTGGCCGGTCCTGACGAGTTTCGGAAGTTCTTTTATGAGCAGGTCGCGAAGTGGCGCTCGGTCATTCTGGAAAACAACCTGCAGCACACGTGAGTGATCGAGCTTATTACCCTCTGTGCCTTGCATTGCTGAAGGTAGCTGTCCGCGATAGCTGAGTGGTTCAGACCGGCACGCCGGCGTCGCCATCGATGGGCGCCGCCTTGGCTGCATACTGCTCGGCAATTTCCACCGCCAAGGGATAGGTCCAGGTTCGCTGGCATTTACTGCAAACGAACGTTGTTTTCCGCATGGACCGCGACTGCGGATGCGGCAGAGAGGTCACGTAAAGCAGTTCAGTCCGGCACTTTGGGCAACGGGCTGTTTCAAATTGAGCCTGTGACATTGATATTCCATTCGGCCGGACGGCCATATTGTAAGTTGAATAGTAAACTTTTTAGACAACGTGGACTGGGCATCGCGCGGCTCCGGCGGCGCGGGAATGGACACGGGTCCCCACGATCTTACGTGGCCCGTTCCTTGGCGCCTTCGGGCTACCGGGCCAATGAGCGGGACAGATCGTCGAGCTCTTCTTTCAAGAACTCCGGCATCTCTGAGGCTATCGTGGCGGGCCGCCCGTCCGTTGCTGCGTTCGCAAGTATGTCCAGCGCGTTACTGACGTTCGTAAACCCATCCGCTCCGAACTCTTTGCGCGCGATCTTGATCGCTCGATCGGGGCCTGCGTCTTCCAGCATCCAGCAGAACGCGAGCACCCGATAAAGCAAGCGCTGCGCCGAGATCACTGCGGGCCACAATTCTTCCGCATAACGGCGGTCTTGTGCCCGCGCACCGGCGCCAAGCTCATACGCCGTAAGCAGCACGATCGCCCGGTGCTGCAGATTGCGGCGCGCCCGCTTGGCCTCGGTGGACACCGCGTCGCCGGTGGCGACGAAATTCAACACCTCCTGCGCGGCCTTCAGCGCGGCGGCCAATTCCTGCGGGATCTGAACCGCGACCGCGCGCGGCGCCGTCACCAGCAGCACGCCGATGCCGATCGCGCAGCCGATCACGGTGTCGACGCCGCGGTCCCACAGCATCACCAGGATGCTCGGCGCCTCATGGCCGCCGGACGACATCGTCAGCGCGATCGCGGTGATGAAGAGGACGGCCAGCGTGTAGTTGCGGATCACGAGCAACTCGATGACGAACTGCAGCGCGCCAAGCGTCAGCGCGAGCCAGAGGCCCTGCGGTTCGAGCCAGAGCACCACGCCCGCGAGCACAAGACCGAGCAGGGTGCCGATCACGCGCTCCACGGTGCGCTGCAGGCTGCGGCTCCAGTCCCAGCCCTGATGCAGAATGAGGACGGCGGCGGCGACCATCCAATAGGCGCGCTCGATGTTGAATGCGGCTCCCACCAGGCCGGACACCGCCGCTGCGAGGCCGACGCGGAGCGTTACCACGAGAACGGGTGACGGCCAGATCAGGCTTTCGCGCAGGGATTCGGCGAGGCTGAGCCGTCCCAGCGGCAGGTGCTCGGGCGCTTCGCGCGCGGACGGGCTCTGTTTCAACCGCGCCTCGGTGCCGAGCTCGCGAGCCTGCTTTACGCGCGTGTCGCGATCAGGGAAGCCCGGCCCGGCGCTGATGCCGTCGATGAACAGCCGGTGCAGCTCGCGGCTGATCGAGCGCAACCGGTGCAGCACGCTGTCATTGGAGGGGCGCGCCGGCTGACGCGACACGAGCGTGTTCCAGGTGTCGTGCAGAGCCAAGGCGGCGGCATGCCGGGCTGTGTCTTCGGCGGAGCTGCCGACCGCCTGCAGGAAGCGGGCGACCGCTGCGCTCGCCGCGGCCACCGCGTTGCGCTCGGGCCCGCGCGGATCTCTCAACGTGCCGGCGAGGCGCACCAGCAGCGAGAGGCCGCCGCCGGCGAGCACGAGCAGTCCCGCATGCCACCAGGTGAGATGCTGGATCGGAAGGCCGGTGCCGACCGCGCCGGCCAGCGCGAACATATAGGCGCCGGGAGGGCCCATGCGAAACGCGTTGCAGAGGAACGTCGCGCCCATCGCCACCAGCACGACGGTGACGATGGCGGCCGGGCCGAACGTCTGTGACCAGACGCCGAGCGCCACAGCGCATGCGAAGCCAAGGGCCGTCGTCGCCAGCACCAAGGCGCGGTTCCGATACGGACGGTCGGCGCCGTAGAGCGCCGTGAACGCGCCGATCGCGGCGATCAGACCTGCCGGAACGTCGCCGGCGGCCCAGCCGATCGCGACGGGCGCAGCGAGGCAGATCGACGTGTGGACGGCAAGCCACCAGCGCCACGGCCCGGGCCGCAGCTCGATCAGCTGGCGGAGCCGGAACGAAGCGGCTTGCGAGGCTTGTGGCAACGAGCGGTTCATGTGCTAGCGTTCAGTGGAGCAACTGTTATGTCCGCAAAACAAATCCGCCGCGCGGCAAAACGCAAGCCCGCCGGGCCGTTGCTCGCGGTCGATGGCGATTCTTTCGCGCACCGCTCCTACCATGCGTTGCCGAAGACCATCCGGATGGCCGGCAACAAGCCCGCCGGCGCCGTGCTGGGCTTCGCCAATTTCCTCCTCAAATTATATGAAGCCGAGCAGCCCCGCGCCGTTGTCGTTGGCTGGGATACGCTCGAAGCGCCGACCTATCGGCACAAGGCGTTCGCGGCCTACCAGTCGGGCCGGCAGTTCGATCGCGAGCTTCTTGCGCAATTCCCGCTACTTCGCGAGTTCGTCGCCGCCTGCGGCTTCGTCAATGCGCGGAAGGCCGGCTACGAGGCCGACGATTTCCTGGCGGCTGCTGTGGCGCTGGCAAAGAAGCGCAAATGGCCGGTCGTGGTGGCGAGCGGTGACCGCGATACGTTCCAGCTCGCGTCGGAGACGAGCACCGTTCTCTATCCGGTTCGCGCCGGCGAGATCGCGCGCATCGGACCCGAGCAGGTGGTCGAGCGATACCGGGTGCTGCCCGAGCAGGTGCCGGATTTCATCGCGCTGCGCGGCGATCCGTCCGACAAGCTGCCCGGTGCGAAAGGCGTGGGAGCCGATGGCGCGGCCGCGCTGCTGCTGAAGTACGGCACGCTGGAAGCCATGCTGAAGGCCGGGCGGTTTCAGCGCGAGGCGGAGCAGCTTCGGTTGTTTCGCAAGATCGCGACGATGGACAACAAGGCGCCGCTGCCGGTGGTGAAAGCCACGAAGCCGGACTGGGTCAACGCCGCGGCCCTGGCGCGCAAGTGGCAACTCGGCAAGCTCGCCGAGCGGCTTGAGCGGCTCGCGGATCAGCCAAGTCACTCCTAGTACTGGGCCCGCGCACTCTCCCCACCTCATCCTTCGAGACGCTGCGCTGACGCGCGGCTCCTCAGGATGAGGTGGGGAGAGAGCGAGCCTCATTTTTCACTTTGCATTCTCGCAAATCACGTTTAGACGCGATTCTGCCTCGTTCACTGAGGGCGTCATCTAGAGACGTCTATTTGGCGGAGCGGGGTGTGGCGCCTGCAGGCGTGGCTCGTGACCACGTCCCAGGGTGCGAGGTCATCGTCCGTCCCCGATGAGGGGGCCGCCTTCAGTGGCAGGGCGCGGTCGGGTGAAAGCGGGCGCAAATGCCCCCTGGAGCATGGTGGGTGAAAGCCCAGCCGGTCCGATCGAATCTCGAACGGTGGCCTCGCAATAAATCGCCACAAGTGGAGCGCCGGGAGGCGAGCGGGCTTCGCAAAAAGCCCGCGGCACCTCCCAAGGTGCCGACGACCACGTAGCGCCAACCGGCGCTCCGCGCCCTCACTCTGTGAGGGGGAGGAAAAGAGAGAGGCGCTGGCCCCGCGCCTGCTTTGAAGGGGCCGATGAATCACGCCTGGATCGATGTTGAAGGGATGCGCTGAAAAGCGCGGGCTGTTTGACAATTGAATCAGAAGATCAAAGCCGAGCTGCCGCAGCACGCCCACCCTCCCCTGGAGGGCAGGGCGATCGCATATGGCTCGCTGTTGCGATTTGGTCCCCTCTCCCGCAAGCGGGAGAGGGGACTCGTGGCCTCGCCCGCGAACAATGCGATCGCCCTGCCCTAGAGGGGGAGGGTGAGCACCACCGTCGTTGGCTGACTTCACCCAAACCAGCCTGGCGTCTCGTGCATCACCTTGCCGCCGACCATGGTCATCAGCGCGGTGGTCTCGGAAATCTTGTCCTCCGCGACCATCAGCGGATCGGCGCTCAACACCGCAAGATCGGCGAACTTGCCCGCTTCGAGCGAGCCTTTCCGGCTTTCGTCGAAGCTGAGATAGGACCCGTTCAATGTCGCGCAGCGCAGCGCCTCCATGCGCGACAGCGCCTGTTTCATGCCGACCTGACGGCCGGATTTGTAGTCCTTGCGCACGATGGTCTGCTGCACCGGCAGCCAGAGCGAGATCGGCACGTTGTCGGTGCCGAGCGACACCGTGACGCCAGCCTCGCGCAGCGCGTTCATCGGCACGATGTGGTCGTACTGATCGGCGGGCAGTTTGTTCGCGGTCGCGTCCAGCGCCTTGTAGAGATAGGCGTTGGTGTGCGTGGTCAGCACGAGGCCCATGCGGGCGATGCGCTCGACGTCGCGCGGCGAGATCACGTTGACGTGGCTGATCACCCAGCGCCGGCCCTTGAGCGGGACCACACGGTCGACCTCCTCGTAAAGGTCGAGCATGCCAAGGCCGCCGCCGCCCGCGATCGCGCAGGGGCGGATGTCGTTCTTCGCACAATGCAGCAGCAGCTCTTTCACCTTGTCGCGCGGCAGGCCGTGGTTGGAGTTGAAGCCGGCCCAGCCGGTGTAGGGGGCGGCCTCCGCGCGCGCGTCGTCGGCGGCGCTGCGGCCGATGTGCACGTAGAGCCCGCCCATCTTCAGCCAGTCGTTGCCGAAGCCGGGTTCGCTGAGCCAGCCCATCCACGCTTCGACGAAAGGCCCGAGCGGCGCGTTGCCGGCGGCGGTCCAGTTGGCGCTGAGCGCGAGCGTGGCGCGCATGGTCAGCGTGCCGTCGTGATAGGCCTGCTTGTAGACCTTCAACAACTCGGTCGCGGCGCCGTGGCCTTCGAACACACTGGTGGTCCCGAAGCTGTGATACGCCTTGGCCGAAAGCGGCAGCGCGCGCAGCCGGTCGGCCTGCGTGAACTGCGTCGCCTCGCGGAACCAGATCATCTCGGCGATCGGCGCCATCTCCTGCTCGACGAAGACACCGGTCGGATCGCCGTTCACGTCCTTCTGGATCACGAGAGTCGGCGAGGGCGATGGGGTGTCGCGGGTGATGCCGGCGCGCTTCAGGGCTTCGGTGTTGGCGCAGGAGACAATCGGGAAGGTGCCGCGCCAGTAGCCCCAGATCGCGCGGATGTAGACCGGATTGTTCGGCGCTGCCGCATCAAGCTCCTGGCGGGTCGGCCAGCGCTTCTCCGCGAGGATGTCGGGCACGTCGAAATAATAGGGCGGATCGCCGATCGGCATGGTGACGATCCATTCGCCGGGCTTCTTGCCGCGGGCGAGCTCGGCAATGCGGTCCTGGATGTCCTTGATCGAGCGCACCGGTCCCAACGCGGGGAACACGTTGCGCAGCGCCTCGCGATCCATATGTGCGTGGCCGTCGTTCAGGCCCGGAATGACGGTGCGGCCGTTAAGGTCGCGCACGATTGTGCCGGGCGCAGTGTGCGCCGCCATGCTGGCGTCGGAGCCGACCGCGATGATGCGATCGCCGGAAACCGCGACCGCCTGCGCGACCCTCGACTGGCCGTCGATGGTGATGATCTTGCCGTTCTTGAGGACGAGATCAGCCGGACGGCTGGCCGCCGATTGGGCGGCGGCGGGCAGACGCAGTCCCGGCGTCAGACCGGCAACGGCAGCGGTGCCCGCTGCGCCTTTGAGAAAACTCCGGCGCAGCATTTTGTTGTTCGCCATGGCGTTCCTCCCGACATGCGAGAGGGGGAGCATAGCGGGCGGACCGCATCGCGGTCACTGATCGCGAGGCCGCTTGAGGGCGTCCGGAACGATATTGACCCCGGCCCAGCCCCTCTTGGGTGCGCCGGCGGCGTGGCAACCCAGGCAGTCGGCTTTGGTCTTGCCGAACCAGGAACCGCCGCCCTCGATGATCGGCTTCTGAACGTAAATCCCGGGCAATGGGTCAAGGCACAGCTTGACGCATTCGTTGTACATCTTCCGCCCTTCGGGGGATTTGAGCTGCGGATCGGCTGCGCCGTAGGGCCGGTAATCTCCGTGGACATTGCCGGAGGTGCAATCCTTTTTGCAGGCCGCCGTCCTGACCCCGAGGGGCTTTGCCCGCAGTGTCACCGGCGTCGCATTTGTCCGTTTTGCAGGAGCCGCATCGGCCAGGGTGTGGGCAAACGACACAACCGCAATGGATACACACAACATCAAAAGACGCACATTCATGACGCGCTCCCAGATCACTCGGGTGACACCATATTCGAACTGCCGGGCTTGCCAACAACTAGCAGCGCCCGACCGGGTCAACTCGCGGTTATGTGTTGTCGCTTGTCCACAGTTGGGCAGAGATTCGTGGCTGCAGCCGGAAACTCAGGGCGCGGCCGGCAGCTTCACGCAGGTGATCACCACCGCAGGGCTTATCACGCCGACGCAACGCGCACCGCGGGGCGGGCTGATGAATGGCGTCGACTGTATCTCGTCCGCGCCACTCACGCAGTAGGCAGCGATCAGCGTTTCGTCCGCGCGGCACGACGCCGAAGGCTGGCCGCGAACCACGCGGAGGTTCAAGCCCGGCGTGCCGGGCTCGCCTTTCGGGCCCTGCGGCCCTGTGTCGCCCTTTTGACCTGTGTCGCCCTTGGGACCCGCGTCGCCCTTGGGACCTGCGTCGCCCTTCGGGCCTGCGGATCCGGCCTCGCTCTTGAGACCTGCGGCGTTGCCGGCTGGACCTTGCGGCCCGGGCTCGCCTTTCGGGCCTTGAGGTCCAGGTTCGCCGCGCGGTCCGGGAGGGCCGGGCGGTCCTTGTTCGCCCTTTGCGCCAGCTTCGCCCTTGGCGCCAGGTTCGCCCTTGGCACCCGGCTCGCCCTTGGCGCCGGCCGAACCCTTGGCACCAGCGGGACCGGCTGGACCCTTTTCGCCGGCCGCACCCTGCTCGCCGGCCGGGCCTTGAGGTCCGGGCGCGCCGGGCGCTCCCGCAGGTCCCGGCGGGCCCGGCTCGCCGGGCGGCGGGAGTTGAGCTTGGGCGTTCGAACTCGAACCCGCGCCGTCGACGGCCTTGCCGTCGTGACCGGCGGTCGCCGATGTCCGGACCAGCGAGTCCTTGAAGGAATCGAATGTGCCGAGATTTGAAAACAGCGTCCCGGCCCCGAGCGTCACCGCCGTGCCGCACGCCAAAGTCACCAGCCACGCCGCCCGGCTATCCATGGGCATCCAATCGGAACCAACACTCGACAACACGGCAAAAGGCGCCGCTCACGAATGCATCCATGATCTTAGGCTTCCGAGCAAGCCGAAATCAGGGATCGCACAGGGGTCGCCGGAACTCACGCGCGCGGTCAGGCGTGGTTGCGGATGAAATCCTCATACGCCTTCGCGAGCCCGTCGCGCAGCGGTGTCATGGCGCGCCAGCCCAGCGCCGCGAGCTTCGCCGTGTCGACGAGCTTTCGCGGCGTGCCGTCGGGCTTCGAGGTGTCGTAGACGAGCTTGCCTTTGTAGCCGACGACGTCGGCGATCGTGCTCGCGAACTCGGCGATGGTCATGTCGGTGCCGATGCCGATATTGACCATCTCCTCGCCGGAGTAACGCTGCATCAGGAACACGCAGGCGTCCGCAAGATCGTCGGCGGACAGAAACTCGCGGCGCGGCGTGCCGGTGCCCCAGATCGTCACGGTCGGCGCGCCGCTCTGCTTCGCCTCGTGCATGCGGCGGATGAGCGCCGCCGGCACGTGGCTATGATCGGGATGGTAGTTGTCGCGCAGCCCGTAGAGATTGGTCGGCATCACCGAGATGAAGTCGGCGCCGTATTGCCGGCGATAGGCCTGGCAGAGCTTGATGCCGGCGATCTTGGCGACCGCGTACCATTCGTTGGTCGGCTCGAGCGGACCCGACAGCAGCGCGCTCTCCGGCATCGGCTGCGGCGCCATCTTTGGAAACACGCAGGTCGAACCGAGAAACAGCAGTTTCTTCACACCAGCCTTGTAGGCCGAGTGGATCACCGCAAGCTCGATCGCGAGATTGTCGTAGAGAAAATCCGCGGGCAGCGAGTCGTTGGCCTTGATGCCGCCGACCTTGGCGGCGGCGCAGAACACCACCTCGGGCCGCGCGCGCTCGATCCAGGCTTCGACATCGGCCTGACGGCGCAGGTCGACCTCGTCGCGGCCGGCAACGATGATGTCGCAGCGCTCGCTTTCGAGACGGCGCACGATGGCCGAGCCCGCCATGCCGCGATGGCCGGCCACCCAGACGCGCTTGCCCGAGAGATTGAACATGAGATCGATTGGCTCCGCCATCGTTCGGCTTCGCTTGCTTATTCCTGCATGTCGAACCGTTTCATGCCCGGAAACGCTCAGGGATGCAATTGCCCGAAAACCCTGCAATTCCATGCGACATCGTCATCGGCTCATGTTCTTGCGATGACGCTTTCGATAGAGCAGGTTAGCGCGCTGGGCAGGGTTGAGGGCGAAACGATGGTTCGGGTTGGGTCTTGGTTGGCGGTTTCTTGTGCGGCGCTTGCGTTGTCGATCGGCAGCGCGTTGGCGCAATCGAGCAAGACGGTGCGGATCGTGGTCCCGGTGCCGCCCGGCGCCTCGACCGACGCGGTGGCGCGCCTGATGGCCGAGCAGATCGGCCGCGCCCAGGGCATCACCCTCGTGGTCGAGAACCGGCCCGGCGCGAGCGGCATGATCGGCACCGAGCAGGTGTCGCGCGCGGCGCCCGACGGCATGACGCTGCTGATGACCGCGAACACGTATCTGATCGACGCGCAGACCCGGAAGGCGAACTACCATCCGGTCACGGCGTTCGAACCGATCTGCCTTCTGGTGCAATCGCCTGCAGTGTTCGTGGTCAACAGCGCGTCGCCCTACAAGTCGCTGAAGGACCTGCTCGACGACGCCAAGAAGCGGCCCGGCGAACTGTCGATGGCTGCTGTCGGTCCGGGCTCGACGTTCCAGATGGGCTTCACGCAGATGACCAAGCACGCGGGCGTGACCATGACCTACGTGCCTTATCAGGGCAGTGCGCCGGCAATCACTGCGGTTATGGGCCAGCACGTGACCTCGGCGTTCTCGGGCTGGGCGGTGGTCTCGGAGAGCGTGAAGTCCGACAAGCTGCGCGCGCTCGGCGTCGCGACCGCGAAACGCATCGAGCCGTTGCCGGATGTGCCGACCTTCGACGAGCAGGGCTTCAAGAATCTCGAAGTCGACAACTGGTTCGGCATCGTTGCGCCGGCGCATACGCCGAAGGAAACGATCGCGCAGATCAGCGGCTGGCTGCAGGCCGCGCTGAAGGACCCCGACGTCAAGGCCAAGCTCGCGTTGCAGGGGCTCTATCCGGTCGGCCAGTGCGGCGACGAGTTCGCAAGCTACATCCGTCGTCGGTTCGATGAATACGGCGAGATGATCAAAGAATCGAACATCAAGATCGAGTAGACGACATAAGGACGTCGAGGATGAAACGGCCATCGCGGGCGGGTGTTTCGCTCGCTCAGAAAAAGACCGCTGCGGAACAGAGCGTCGAGCCGATCCTGCCGGTGAAAATTCCGCACACGACCGCGCGGCTTGCGCGCGGCATCCGCGCCGGCCGCTGGGTGTTCGCCACCGGTCAGGCCGCGACCGACTACGTCAACGGGCTCGCGCCCGATGTCGAGCAGGCGGCACGGCCGCTCAACGGCGAGTCGCACCACAAGCGCGAGTCGCGCCGCATCTATCGCAATGTGAAGGAGGTGCTGGTCAAGGCCAAAGCCGACTTCACCGACGTGGTGCGCGTCGATCAGTACTATTCGGCACAGCGCGCGATGCATCCCTATCATCAGGTGCGTCACGAGGTGTTCGGCTCGAAGATCCCGCCGTCGACCTCGAACCTGCATCAGCGGTTTTCACGCACCGGCCAGACCATCGAGATCCAGATCATGGCCGCAGTGCCCGGTCCGGGCTTCAAAGCCAGGCACGAGACTGCGAAGGCCGGCTACAGCATTCCGCAGGTGTCGGGCTATAGCCCGGCGTTGAGCGCCGGCGACTTCCGATTCATTCCGGGCCAGACCGCGGAGTCGATGAGCGACGACGGGCCGGCGCTCGATCCGCAGGTGCGCGATCCGCGCGCGCCGTGGCGCAAGTGGCCCGTGAAGCTCGAAAGCGAGTTCATCATCACGAAGAAGCTGCTGCCCTCGCTGAAGGCCGCGGGCGCAAGCCCCGACAGCGTGGTGAAGGCGCAGGTCTATCTCACCGACCGCGAAGATGTGCCGGGCTTCAACGAAGTCTGGATGTCGCACTTCAAGAACAGTCCGCCGGCGACGACCATCATCGCGACCTCGAAGCCGGGCTTCGCCATCAACGAGCTCCTGATGGAGATCAACACCATCTCGATTGCCGCGAAAGGCAAGACCAGGCGTGAGGTGATCCGCGGCCGTGAGCCGCCGTTGTTCGACGGCTGGGTGTCGGCCGTCAAAGCTGGCGATCTCCTGTTCCTCTCCGGCTTGATGGCGATGGAAGGCGGCCGGCTGATCCCCGAAGCGCAGGTCGATGCGCGCCAGCCGTTCTACGGCATTCCCATCAAAGCCGAGATGCGATCGATCATCCGGCAGGCGGAAGCGATCTGCCGCGCGGCCGGTACCTCTCTGCGGAACGCTGTGCGCATTCAGCAATTCCATACGGATCTCGCCGATCTTCCGGCCGCGATTGAAGTGTGGGACGAGGCGATGGATCGTGCGCCATTGCCGCTGTCACCGGTCGAGACCGCGTGGCTGCCGGTTCCCGGTGCGCGCGTTCAAGTAGACCTGTGGGTGTACGTGCCGGGTTGAAAGAGATGCGCGGCATGCTCGCTCTGTTGTAAGATCGAGCGAACCGTCGGGGCGAAACAACAAGGAGCAGCCCATGCTCAGAGCTGAACAGAACAAGTTCGCAACCGAGACCGGCCCCGGCACGCCGATGGGCAATCTGTTCCGGCGCTACTGGATTCCGGCGATGCATGTGTCGGAACTGCCGGAGAACGAATGCCCGCCGGTGCGGATCAAGCTGATGTCCGAGCGGCTGCTCGCCTGGCGCGACACGCAGGGCCGTTACGCGCTGACCGACGAGTTCTGCGCCCACCGCGGCGTGTCGCTGTGGTTCGGACGAAACGAGCAGAACGGTCTGCGCTGCCCGTATCACGGCTGGAAATACGATCACACTGGCCAGTGCATCGAGGTGCCGTCGGAACCCTCCGAGAGCGGCTTCTGTCAGAAGATCAAGCTGAAGTCCTATCCGCTGATCGAGCGCGGCGGGATTCTCTGGGCCTATATGGGCCCGCCGGAATTGCAGCCGCCGTTTCCGGAATTCGAATGGGGGATGTTGCCCGAGTCCCAGGTCTACAATTCCAAGCGCCTGCAGGAATGCAACTACCTGCAGGCGATGGAGGGCGGCATCGACTCCAGCCACGTGTCCTTCCTGCACTCCGGCGACATGCATCGCGACCCGCTTCATCGGAACACCAAGGGCGCGGGCTATCAGTCCGACCAGAAGCCGAAGTTCGAGATCGTGGAATCCTCCGGCGGCCTGTACATCGCGGCGCGGCGCAACGCTGAGGAAGGCCATTACTACTGGCGGATCACCCAGTGGATCATGCCCTGGTACACCATGGTGCCGCCCTACGGCGACAACGCGCTGAACGCCCACGCCTGGGTGCCGATCGACGACAATAACTGCTTCACCTGGACCTTCACCTATCATCCGACGCGAAAGCTCTCCGACATGGAGATCGACGTGATGAAGAAGGGCGGCGGCACGCATGTGGTGCTGGTCCCCGACGGCTCGTTCCGTCCGACCATCAACATGGACAACGATTACATGATGGATCGTGCGGCGCAGAAGCGCGGCGAGACCTATTGCGGCGTCAAAGGCATCGCGATGCAGGATGCGGCCGTGCAGGAAAGCATGGGGCCGATCCAGGATCGCACCAAGGAAAACCTGGTCTCGACCGACAACGCCATCATCATGGCGCGGGCGCGGCTCCTGAAGATCGCGCGCGATCTGCAGAACGGCGTGACGCCGCCGGGCTTGCAGCCGGAAAACCAGCGCGTGCGGTCGGCGACCTTCGTACTGCCGCACAATGTGCCGTTTGCGGAAGCCAAGCGCGAGGACCTCACGGTCCGCGAAGGCGTGCACCACACTTCGATCTAGGCGATTGGATCTGAGCCGATCATCATGACCGCAGAACTCGACGCGCGGGCGGCGGGCGGCCGCCGCCTCAAGGGCAAGGTCTGCATCGTCACCGGTGCGGGGCAGGGCATCGGCCGCTCGACCGCCAGGCGGCTTGGCGCCGAAGGCGGCATCATCGTTGTTGCCGATCGCGTCGACGAGGGCGCGACGCAGACAGTTGCGGAGTTGCACGAGCATGGCGTCGAGGCGCTGAAGGCGCTGGTCGATCTGTCGACCATGGCCGGAGCGCAGGACATGATCGACAAGACCGTGGCGGCTTACGGCCGGGTCGATGTCCTGGTGAACAACGTCGGCGGCACGATCTTCATCAAGCCGTACCATCTTTACACCGAGGACGAAGTGAAGCTCGAACTGGAGCGTTCGCTTTTTCCGACGATGTGGTGCTGCCTTGCGGCACTGCCGGTGATGATGAAGCAGCAATCGGGCTCGATCATCAATGTCGGCTCGCAGTCGACGCGCGGGCTTTACCGTTTGCCTTATGCCACCAGCAAGGGCGGTATCCTGGCGCTGACCAAGGTGTTGTCTTTGGAATACGGCCGACACGGCATCCGCATCAACGCGATGGCGCCGGGTGGCACTGACATTTCCGATCGTGTGGTGCCGCGGCAGTTCATCAAGCCCGGCGTCACCGTCGACGAGCCGGAGGACGAGGCGGCCTACCGCCGCGAGATGGTGGAGGACATCCGCAATCAGCAGGCGCTGCGACGGCGCGGGACGCCGGAGGAGCAGGCGGCGGCGATTGCGTTTCTCGCCTCCGAGGATGCGAGCTTCATCACCGGGCAGGTGATCAATTGCAGCGGCGGGCAGTCGTAGCGGACCTTGTGTCCCGGGCGCAGCGCAGCACGAAGTGATGCGCTGCGCCCGGGACCCCGGTTATTTCCTTATGCGGAAAGCAACCGGGGTCCCGGATCAGCGGTGCACCGTTCCGCTTCGCTTCACGCTGCACCGCGTCCGGGACACGAGTGGCGCTAGTCGAGCTTGACGATGCGCAGGCGCAGCGCGTTGCCGATCACGCTCACCGACGACAGCGCCATGGCCAGCGCGCCGACGATTGGCGAAAGCAGAATGCCGAACACCGGATAGAGCACGCCCGCCGCGATCGGCACGCCGGCCGCGTTGTAGATGAAGGCGAAAAACAGATTCTGCCGGATGTTGCGCATCGCGGCCTTCGACAGCGCGAGCGCCTTGACGATGCCGTTGAGATCGCCTTTGAGCAGCGTGACGCCGGCGCTTTCCATCGCGACGTCGGTGCCGCTGCCCATGGCGATGCCGACATCGGCGGCCGCGAGCGCGGGTGCGTCGTTGACGCCGTCGCCGGCCATGGCGACGACGCGGCCCGCGCGCTTGAGCTTGTCGATGACGGCGCTCTTGCCGTCAGGCAGCACCTCGGCCTCGACCTCAGTGATACCGAGCCTGCGTGCCACGGCTTCGGCGGTGGTGCGGTTATCGCCAGTCAGCATGACGATGTGGATGCCGCTGGCCTTCAGCGCGGCGAGCGCCTCCGGGGTGCTGGCCTTCACCGGATCGGCGATCGCGATGGCGCCCGCAAGCTTGCCGTCGATCGCGGCGAAGATCGCGGTCGCCCCGTCGCGGCGCTGCTGCTCGGCCCAGGCTTGCAGCGCATCGGTCGTGATGCCGAGTTCGCTCAGGAAGTTGGCGTTGCCCAGCGCGACGCGGCGGCGCTCGACCATGCCGATGGCGCCCTTGCCGGTCGGCGAGTCGAAGCCACGCACCGGTGCGAGCTCGATCTTGCGTTCGCTTGCCGCCTCGACGATGGCACGGGCCAGCGGATGTTCGCTGGAGCGCTCGACGCTCGCCGCGAAGCGCAGCATCTGTATTTCGTCGACACCCTCGACCGTGGCCAGCGCCGCGACCTTCGGGCGGCCTTCGGTCAGCGTCCCGGTCTTGTCGACCACCAGCGTGTCGACCTTCTCCATCCGCTCCAGCGCTTCGGCGTTCTTGATCAGGACGCCGGCCTCGGCGCCGCGGCCGACACCGACCATGATCGACATCGGCGTCGCAAGGCCAAGCGCACAGGGGCAGGCGATGATCAGCACCGTGACGGCGGCGATCAGCCCGAAGGTCAATCGCGGTTCGGGGCCGTACAGCGCCCAGGCCGCAAAGGCCAGCGCGGCGACCGCTATCACCGTCGGCACGAACCAGCCCGCGACGCGATCGGCGAGCTTCTGGATTGGCGCGCGTGAGCGCTGCGCCGTCGCCACCATCTGGACGATCTGCGACAGCAGCGTATCGCGGCCGACCTTCTCGGCGCGCATCACGAAACCGCCGCTGCGGTTGATGGTGCCGGCCATGACGTTCCCGCCGATGTCTTTGGTCACCGGCATGGACTCGCCGGTGACCATCGATTCATCGAGCGTCGAATGGCCTTCGGTCAGCACGCCGTCGACCGGGACTTTTTCGCCGGGCCGTACGCGCAACAGGTCGCCCACGGCAACAGTGTCGAGCGGCACCTCCTGGTCCGTGCCGTCAGCATCGACGCGGCGTGCGATCTTCGGCGCGAGATCGAGCAGCGCGCGGATCGCGCCGGAGGTCTGTTCGCGCGCCCGCAGTTCGAGGAGCTGGCCGAGCAGCACCAGCACGGTGATCACGGCGGCTGCTTCGAAGTACACCGCGACCACGCCATGGGCGTCGCGGAACGCCGGTGGAAATGCAAACGGCGCGACCGTCGCGACCACGCTGTAGAGCCACGCCACGCCGGTGCCGAGCGCGATCAGCGTGAACATGTTGAGGTTGCGCGTCACGAGCGATTGCCAGCCGCGTTCGAAGAACGGCCAGCCGGCCCACAGCACCACGGGCGTCGCGAGTGCGAACTGAATCCAGTTCGACGCCGCAGGTTCAATGACCCCATGCCAGCCGAACAGATGGCCGCCCATCTCGAGCATCACCACCGGAACCGAGAGTGCCAGGCCGATCCAAAACCGCCGCGTCATGTCGACCAGCTCGGGATTGGGACCCGCGTCGGCACTCGGCATCTCAGGCTCCAGCGCCATGCCGCAGATCGGGCAGGAGCCCGGGCCGGGCTGCCGCACCTCGGGATGCATCGGGCAGGTGTAGATCGTGCCCTCCGGCATCGGTTCGGCGGCAGCGCGCGGGCTCAGATATTTGTTTGGATCGGCGGCGAACTTGGTCCGGCAACCGCCGGAGCAGAAGTAATAGGTCTCGCCGTGATGATTGTGCTGATGCGGCGTGGCCGCCGGATCGACGGTCATGCCGCAGACCGGGTCCAAGGCTTTTGCGCCGTCCGAAGCGTGATGGTGCGTGTGGTCGTGACCGGCGTGGTGATGGTGGTGGGAATGGTCTGTCATCGGACTGCCGGCTCGCTTGAATTGTATACCCTGGGGGGGTACATAGACGGCATGCAAGCAGAAGCCAAGGCGTCGGTCCTCAAAAGACTTCAGCGTATCGAAGGTCAGGTGCGCGGCCTGTCGCGCATGGTCGAGGAGGACCGCTACTGCATCGACATCGTGACGCAGTTGTCGGCGATACGAGCCGCACTGCGCGCAGCCGAGGATGAGGTGATGCGCGATCACGCCTCGCATTGCATCGAGCACGCGATCGCGAGCGGCAACAAGACCGAGCAACGCCGCAAGGTCGCCGAACTCATGGACGTGCTGGCGCGGTCGGCGCGTTAGTTCAGGTCGACCCCGCACAAGTATCAACAGATGGGCGACCTGCCCGGGCACCCCTCTATATTTTGTGGTTTTGCCGTCAAAAGCTGGCGGCGCGCGACTGCGCCTAAATCGGCCTTTTGTCGCGCGGGATTTGCGCATGCCGGGTCCACAAAGCGTTTCGTGGACACCCGCATCCGCATCTGGCACATGGATTTTTGACGGAAATGATGCCGCGGGCGCGGATGCGCAGGGCAGGGAGGAATTCAAAAATGTCCGACACCAAGATCACGTTTCAATCGATGGGCCGCAAGCTTTCGGGTGCGGTGCGGGTGCCGGACAGCGTGAAGCCCGGCGAGAAACGGCCGGCCTTCATCGTCATGCACGGCTTCGGCAGCAATTCGAGCTCGAGCAACGTCATGGAGCCCTGCGCCATGTTCGAAAAGCTCGGCTACGTGACGCTGCGCTTTGACATGCCGGGCTGCGGCGAAAGCGAAGGCGAGCGCGGCAATCTCATCTGCCTGGAGCAGGTGCAGGCGGCGAGCGACGGGCTCACGTTTCTGACCAAGCATCCGAACGTGGAGGCCGACCGGATCGGCCTGATCGGGTCGAGCTTCGGTGCTGCGATTGCGGTCTACACCATCGGCGTCGACAGCCGCGTCGCGGCGTCCATTTCGTCGGGCGGCTGGGGCGATGGCGAGCGCAAGTTCCGCGGTCAGCATCCGGGCGCCGAGGCGTGGAAGAAGTTCACCGACATGCTGGCGGAAGGAAAGCATCATCGCGAGAAGACCGGGAAGTCGCTGATGGTGCCGCGCTACGACATCGTGCCGATCCCCGAGCATCTGCGCGGTCATCTGGCCGGGAATTCCATCCAGATGTTCACCGCCGAGACGGCGCAGAGCATGTACGACTTCCGCGCCGACGATGTGATCGGCAAGGCCAACGGCCGGCCGATCCTGCTGCTGCATTCGTCGGTCGACTCGGTGACCCCGACCGAGCAGTCGATCGAGATGTTCAAGCGCGCGGGCCAGCCGTGCGACCTGCATCTCTTCGCCGAGACCGATCATTTCATGTTTGCCGAAAGCAACACGCGCGTGCGCACGGTGATCTATGACTGGCTGGAGAAGTATTTCCCGGTCCAGGCGCGGGCCGTCGCGGCGTAACTCCGATGACTGAGAACAAGCGCTACGCCATTCCGGCGATGATCGCCTTTGCTCGCGAGGCATTTGTCGCGGCCGGTGTGCCCGAGGCCGATGCCGCGATCGCTGCGAAGCAGTTCATCGAGGCCGATCTTACCGGCTTCGACGCGCACGGCATCTTTCGCCTTGCTCCCTATGTGGCGCAACTCAAGTCGGGCCGCGTCAAGGCCAAGCCCAACATCAAGGTGCTGAAGCGCGCGCCTTCGACTGCGCTGGTCGATGGCGACGACGGCATTGGCCATCTGGTGATGACCTACGCCACCAATCTGGCGATCGAACTAGCCAGGGAGACCGGTATCGGCTGGGTCGGCGCGCGCAATTCCAATCACGCAGGCGCAGCTGGCATCTATGCCGAGATGCCGGTAGCTCACGGCATGGTCGGCATCTACGCGGCGGTGTCGACGGTCAACCACATGGGGCCGTGGGGCGGCGCCGAGCCGATGATCGGCACCAATCCGATTGCGGTCGGCATTCCGGCGGGCAAGAACGCACCGGTGGTGCTCGATATCGCCACGTCGGTGTCGTCGTTCGGCACCATCCGGCAGCGCCAGGTGACGGGCGAGCCGCTGCAAGAAGGCTGGGTCATCCACAGCAAGACCGGCGAGCCGATCCTCGATCCGAAGAAGGTCGGCGAAGGCGTGCTGCTGCCGATCGGCGAGCACAAGGGCGCGGGGCTCGCGCTGATCATCGGTCTGCTTGCAGGCGTGCTCAACGGCGCCGCGTTCGGTCATGACGTGGTCGACGCGCTGGGGCCAGGCAACAACCCGACCAACACCGGGCAGTTCGTCATAGCGCTCGACGTGTCGCGCTTCATCGCGCCGGAGGTGTTCGCAGCCGAAATGGATCGGCATCTGAACGATCTGCGCTCGTCGCCGACGCTGCCGGGCTTCGACAAAATCCGTCTGCCGGGCGAGGATCGCCGCAAGCGGCGTGCCGACCGGAACGCCAACGGCGTTTCACTGCCCGCGACCTTGATCAAGCAGCTCGACGATCTTGCCGCCAACCTCAAGATCGAGCCGCTGGGGACTCGCTAAGACCGCATCCGTTCATGCCCGCGTAAGCGGGAATCCAGTTCTGCCCAGAGCGGCCGTCAGCCTCTTTAAGCTTCGTCCCCGCTTTCGCGGGGACGAACGACGAGAGCGTCAATCCTCTCAGCAGACTTAGGGCGCTTAAGGCCCTTTGTTGTTGTCTTCGACCCAGGCGCGCACGTCGGGCAGCACCTTCGGGATCAGCGTCTGCACGTCGGCCCGCGTCATGCCGGGCTGGACCCGCGTGTCGTACAGGATGTTCAAAAGGTATTGATCGTAGAGATCGAAAAAGCCCATCTGGACGTCGTCGTTGAACATGGTCCAGGGCACGGTGGTGTCGTCGTTGATCGGACCGAGCGCCTGCAGCAGCTCCTCGTAGACGCAGTCGTAGAACACGAACTCGCCGACGTCGGCAGTGATGATCACGTCGGAGCGCAGGATGTGCGAGCCTTCGTCCTTGCGGAAGCCCGACAGGCATTGCGGCTCCAGCGTGCGCTGGATGCGCCGCGCCCGATCGATGCCGTAGATCGTGCGGATCATGCGCGACAGATCGCTGTCGTTCACCAGCGACACGATCATGTTGGCGTCGTCGCGGCGTTCGGTCGTTGCGATATCGAGATTGCGGATGCGGCTGCGGATGTCGCCGATGGCCGCCTGCACCTGAAGCGTCCGGTCGGGCGTGGCGCGATTGTCGATGAACACGCGCACCGGTACGGCATATTTGCGGATGCGATCGACGCCGCCGGCGACATGGAACTCGGCGCCGAACGTCACTTTGAAAAACCCGTCGAGGATTTCGGCGTCGGTGAAGGTTCGCCGTTCGATGGAGCGGCGATAGGCGATCTCCGGATTTTCGGACTCGGCGGTAGCGGGCCAGGCGGTGGCGATGAGAATGCCTGCCAGCAAAATGGTCGCGAAGCTTCGCGACAGGACATCCGAGTTCGCGATAGCTCGACGAATTCCGCCGAACGTCATGGTCGTCGTGCTCTGATATCGCCCCAACGCCGTTATATCATGGCGGTTGATTCCGGGTGACGCAATGCCACCACCGCATGTATAGCCCGCGATGCGGGGCTAGCTGGCCGCGGGAACCCGCGACGCCTTCATCTGCAATGCACGGATGCGATCCGCCAGATTGCCCTTGCCTTCGGCTGCGGGCTTGCGCTCGCCATTGGCCGGCCGCGGCGCTTGCGCCGTGGTGGGATCACTCGCCAGCATCGCCTCGATCGGCGAATCGGAACCTTCGAGAGCGACCGTGAGCCGGGCGATCTCGGCCGCGATGTCGTTGATCCGCTCGCGCAGCAGGGCATTCTCGACCCGCTCGGCCGCCCAGCTCTGCTCGGCTTCGCGCTTCATGCCGGCGATTTCCTGCTGCAGCCTGGTCCGTTCGGCCCTGACCTGGTTGAGCTGGTCCTCCATCAGCGCCTTTTCCTTGACGAGGCTCTCGGTCGCGGCGCGGCTCTTGCCCGCGGCACCCGAGAGCTCTGCGCGCAGATCGTTCTCGACCTTCTGGTTCTGGGTAACCTGGTCCTTGAGCTGGGCGATTTCGATCTCGCGCTCGGACAGGACCTGCACCTGCTCGGCCATGCGGCCTTCGACCTCTTGCACCCGGCGGCCAAGCACCTCGGCCTCGGTGGTCTGCGCGACCAGCGCGCGTTCGAGCTGGGCCACGCGGTCGCTGAGCTTCTCGACCTTGCCGCGCTCGTCCTGGAGTTCCGCAGTCGCCTTGGAGGCGTCTCTGCGCTCGCGGTTGAGCCGGTCGCTGATTTCCTGCGCTTCGCGCTCATGACCGGAAACGCGATCCTTCAGCGCCTCGACCTGCACGCGCAACGCCGTCGCCTCGACGCGCGTGCTGTCGGCAGTCGCGGAGCGTTCGCCCAGATCGGAGGACAGCTTCGAGAGCTCGCCCTGCTTTTCCTGCAGCATGCGCTCGGCTTCGCGGAGCGCGCCGATCTTCACCGAATGCTCCGACTCGGTCGCGGAGAGCTGGTCCTTCAGCGACTTCTCGCGCGCTTCCAGCGAGAAGATCGCGGCGGTCTTTTCGCCAAGCTCGACCTTGAGACGGTTGATGGCGTCGCTCTTCTTGCCGAGTTCCGCGAGCTGGCTCGTGGTCTTGGCCTTCATCTGCTCGACGGACAGCTCCAGCCGTCGCGTCGACATGGCGAACTCCGCCCGGAGCTGGTCCTTGTCGGCCTGAATTTCGGCCATCGACAGCGGTGTCGCGGCCTCAAGCCGCTTCATCGTCAGCCGGACGGCCCGATTATGCACAAGTGGAATCAGCACGAGGCCAAGCAGACTCGCGACAAAAAAACCAATGCCGAAAAACATGATCGGCTCGATCATGAACGGGGGCCTCCAACCCGGGATGATTGCCGAGCCACAACCATGCCACGCTCTCGCGGGCGCTGCCAGGATTACTGGCGTTGGCTCTCGGCGCTGGGCGCCTTCGGCCCGGGTTTCATGGGGACCAAATATGGCAAGGCCGGGCCTTGAGGCCCGGCCAGAGACGAAATCAATCGTACGATCGGACTAGAGCGGGTTCCAGGTCGGCTTCGGCGTGAACTTCAGGTAGCCGATGTTGGCGCCGAGGCGCAGCCCGACACCCGAGCGGATCGGCACCAGGACGATGTTGTTGGCGGTCAGCGCCGTCATGCCGAAGCCGCCGACAAAGTAGGCGGATCCATCGATGCCGCCGAACCGCTCGTAGATCGCGCTGGTGGCCGGCAGACTGTAGACCAGCATCATGGTCCGGGCGCCTTCGCCGCCGGCGTCGAAGCCGATCGACGGCCCCTGCCAGTAGACTTTCAGGTCGCCGGCGTTCTTGGTGTAGAGGATGCCCTCGCCGTAGCGGAGCCCGGCCACGAAGGCGCCGGCGGCTTCCTCACCCAGGACGTAGCCGTTCGGCAGGCCCCATTGGCTGACCGCCTTCTCGACGATCTGGGCGAGACCCCGCGACACCGTGCCAAAGAAGCGGTGGCCGGCATTGACGATGTCGTCCGACGAGAAGCGGCTTTCGCCGGCTGGCAGCGTGCCGGGCGGCGGGGCCTCCTGCTGCGGCTGCGCCGCAAGCGGCGCAACGCTGAGCGTGCCAAGGACGGCAGCCGCAGCCAACAAACGGATCAAGGCGCGCATCAGGTGGTCCCCCTCGAGATTGGGGGCGAAGGCCCCCGGCTTAACGCGTTGCTCACGCGCCCGCCTTAGCTTTGCCGGCGGGCGATCCACTCGAATCAGCACCACAGGCGTGGAATATGACGGCAGCGCGGCAGGAACGAAAGTCGCGCCCTCTATGGGCCGGCACTCGGGCGATTCTGTGGGGCGCGGCTTGGCTCCTGATGACAGTTTTGCATCAGCCCGCGGCTGCACAGGCCGCCGACCCGGCGGTTTTCAACCGCAACACCGGGCTTGCCATCGATGGCTACGATCCGGTGGCCTACTTCGTGGACGGTAAGCCGCGGCTCGGCCGGCCGGATTTCGAAGTGCGCTACGGCGGCGCCGGCTGGCGCTTTGTCAATGAAGGCAACATGGCGGCATTCGCGGCCGATCCCGAGGTCTACGCCCCCCGCTTCGGCGGCCACGATCCGGTGGCCATCGTGCGGGGTGCTGCGACGCCCGGCCATCCGATGCTCTGGGCGATCGAGGAGCATCGGCTTTATCTGTTCTACAGCGAGGAAGCCCGGGAGGCCTTCGCCAACGACCCCGGCAGCGCGATCGAGGCCGCCGAACGCTATTGGCCCGAGGTGCGGCGGACCGTCTCCCGTTGATGTCCCCAGCGTTATTCCCGGAAGGCCGCCGAATCGCCTAAACGGGTCCCTCAGTCATTCGGAGACCGCAGACATGTCAGGCACCACCATTGCCCTTGAAGGCCTCGATCTTGCTGCCCTGCTTTGCTCGCGGGTTTGTCACGACCTGATCAGTCCGGTGGGGGCGATCATGAACGGCCTCGAAGTCATGGAGGACGGCAAGGACGAAGAGACGTCCAAGTTCGCCATGGACCTGATCAAGAAGAGCGCTAAGACCGCGTCGGCCAAGCTGCAGTTCTGCCGGCTGGCGTTCGGCGCGGCCGGTTCCGCCGGGGCTCAGATCGACACCGGCGATGCCGAGAAGGTGGCGCGCGGTCTGATCGAGGACGACAGGACCAAGCTCGCCTGGAACCTGCCGCGGGTGCTGATGGCCAAGAACCGTGTGAAGCTCCTGCTCAACATGATGCTCCTGGCCGCGCAGGCGATCCCGCGCGGCGGCCAGATCGTCGTCGATCCGGTCGGCGAGGGTGACACGATCGGCTTCAAGCTCTCGGTGACCGGAACCAACGCCAAGATCCCGCAGGCGATCCCGCCGCTGCTCGCAGCGACGCCGAGCGACCATGCGATCGACGCGCACGCGATCCAGCCGTTCTACACCGGCATGCTCGCCAAGAATTGCGGCCTGAGCGTCTCCATGGCGCCGGAAGGCGAGGCCATCGTCGTCGCCGCAAGGTAGCTGTCGACGATCGTCATTGCGAACATTTCCACGCCGTCGCGTTGCAAAACGCCGCGGCGTTTTGCCGTTAACGGCGCGTTAACGGAAACGAACCCGCACCATCCGTTCAACAGAAATTAAGCGGCTTCCCCACACACTGCGCCGACCCGAGCGGAACGGCCAGCCGGCCTCCGATTCTCGGGCGAAGGCCGATTGCGATGGACGAACTGCTTCGGGACTTCCTGGTGGAGACCAACGAGAGCCTCGACGTTGTCGACGTCGAACTCGTGCGTTTCGAGCAGGAGCCCAACAACGCAAAGATATTGGCCAACATTTTCCGCATCGTGCACACCATCAAGGGCACCTGCGGGTTCATCGGCCTGCCGCGTCTGGAAATGCTGGCGCATGCGGCCGAAGGCTTGATGTCGAAATTCCGCGACGGCGCGCCGGTCACCGGCGAGGCCGTCACGCTGGTGCTTTCGACCATCGATCGCATCAAGGACATTCTCATCATCATCGAGAAGACCGAACGCGAGCCGGATGGTGACGACGCCGAACTGATCGCTTTGCTCAATCGGATGACGCAGGCGGCGAGTGAAGCGCCGCGGAAGGCCGCCGCCGATCCGGATGCCAGCCGTACGGTCGGCACACTGGTGCCGCAGGTGCTGGAGCGGCCACTGCGCCCTGGCGAGGTGCCGCTCGACGAATTGGAGCGTGCGTTCCGATCCGCGCCGGGGCCGGCGCCAGCCGCCGCGCCCAAGGCTGAGCCGAAGAAAGTCGCGGCCGAGGCCGACGACGACGATCGCGCCGAGGCGCGGGTCGCCAACAAATCGATCCGCGTCGGCGTCGACACCATCGAACAGCTCATGACCATGGTGTCGGAACTGGTGCTGACCCGCAATCAGTTGCTCGACATCGCGCGCCGCCACGACGATTCCGAATACAAGGTGCCGCTGCAGCGGCTCTCCAACGTCACCGCGGAACTCCAGGACGGCGTCATGCGCACCCGCATGCAGCCGATCGGCCACGCCTGGCAGAAGCTGCCGCGGATCGTGCGAGACCTCACCGCCGAGCTCGGCAAGGATATCGAGCTCGAGATGCACGGCGCCGACACCGAGCTCGACCGCCAGGTGCTCGACCGCATCAAGGACCCGCTCACCCACATGGTGCGCAACTCGGCCGACCATGGCATCGAGCAACGCGCAGCGCGCATCGCCGCCGGCAAGCCCGAGAAGGGCACCATCCGCCTCACCGCCTACCACGAGGGCGGCCAGATCGTGATCGGCATCGCCGATGACGGCCGCGGCCTCGACACCGCGCGCATTCGCGACAAGGCGCTGGGGCTGGGGCTCGCCAACGAAGCCGACCTCGACCGCATGTCGGAGGCGCAAGTCCACAAGTTCATCTTCCATCCCGGCTTCTCGACCGCGCAGACCGTCACCAGCGTGTCCGGCCGCGGCGTCGGCCTCGATGTGGTGCGCAACAACATCGATCAGATCGGCGGCACCATCGACGTGCATTCGGTGCAGGGCCAGGGCTTGAGCTTCACCATCAAGATTCCGCTGACGCTTGCCATCATCTCGGCGCTGATCGTCGAATCGAACGGCGAGCGCTTCGCCATTCCGCAGCTCTCGGTGGTCGAATTGGTGCGCGTGCACGGCAAATCCGAGCACCGCATCGAGCGCATCAAGGACGCAGCCGTGCTTCGGCTCCGCAACAAGCTCCTGCCGCTGGTTCGCCTCGGCAGTCTGCTGGGCCTCGTTCCCGAGCACGCCATCCCGGAAAGAGGCTTCATCGTCATCACGCATGTCGGGTCGCAGACCTTCGGCATCGTGGTCGATGCGGTGTTCCACACCGAGGAGATCGTGGTGAAGCCGATGGCGAGCAAGCTCCGCCACATCGGCATGTACTCCGGCAACACGATTCTCGGTGACGGCTCGGTCATCCTGATCATCGATCCGAACGGCGTCTCCCAGTCGATCGGCTCCGTCGCAGCCACCACCGTGGCGGCGCACGCCGATGTCGAGACCGAGCGGCGCGCAACCGTCGATGACACCGTATCCTTGCTGGTGTTCCGCTCCGGTTCGCCGCAGCCCAAGGCGGTGCCGCTGTCGCTCGTCACGCGGCTCGAAGAGATCGATTGCACCAAGATCGAGCTCTCGAACGGCCGCTTTATGGTGCAGTACCGCGGCCACCTGATGCCGCTCATTCACATCGGCGGCAACGAAGCGATGAAGCGCGACGGCTCGCAGCCGCTGCTCGTGTTCTCCGACGGCGACCGCTCCATGGGCCTCGCGGTCGACGAGATCATCGACATCGTCGAAGACGTTCTCGACATCCAGGTCGGCAGCGAGCGTGAAGGCGTGCTTGGCTCGGCCATCGTGCGCGGCCAGGCCACCGAGATCGTCGATATCGGCCACTTCCTGCCGATGGCCTTCGCCGACTGGTTCCGTCGCAGGGATCAGCGCAGCGCCTCGCGCGAGCGGCCGCTGCTGCTCGTCGACGATTCCGCGTTCTTCCGCAACATGCTGGCGCCGGTGCTCAAGGCTGCGGGCTATTCGGTGACCGCGGTGCCGTCGGCCCGCGACGCGCTCGATCTTCTCCGCAAAGGCAACCGTTTCGAAGCGCTGGTCACCGACATCGACATGCCCGAGATGGACGGCTTCGAGCTTGCTGAAGCGGTGCGCGGCGAGCCGCGCTTCAATGAACTGCCGATCATCGCGCTGTCCGCGTCGAGTTCGCCCGAGGCGATCGAACGCGGCCGCCGCGTCGGCTTCCACGACTATGTCGCCAAGTTCGATCGCCAAAGCCTGATCGCCGCACTGAAAGAGCAAACCGCCGACATGACCCAGGCCGCCTAACCATGTCAGCGCAGAGCAACACCGCAGGCGCATCCACCACCGAATTCGTCACCGTGACGATCGGCGACCATCTGTTCGGTCTGCCGATCGCGCGGGTGCAGGATGTGTTCGTGCCGGACCGTCTGACGCGGGTGCCGCTCGCGCCGCCGGAGGTGGCCGGCATCCTCAACCTGCGTGGCCGCGTGGTGACCGCGATCGACATGCGCTCGCGGCTCGATCTCGGCGCCCAGACGCCGGGCCAGCCGGTGATGGCGATCGGCATCGAGTTCAAAAGCGAGTCTTACGGTCTTCTCGTCGACGCTGTCGGCGAGGTGATGGCGCTGCCTGACAGCGAGTGTCAGGCCAAGCCCGCCAATCTCGATCCCCGGCTGGCGCGTGTCGCCGCCGGCGTCTACCGGCTCGAGGGCCAGCTTCTGGTGGTGCTCGACGTCGACTGCGTGCTCGACATCCGAAGCGGGGCCGCGGCCGCATGATTCCGCGAGCGGGCCAACAAGAGAGACCAAAGGAGTAAAGCGTCATGAAATCGTGTCTGGTCGTGGACGACTCGAGCGTTATTCGCAAGGTGGCCCGCCGCATCCTGGAAGGCATGGAATTCCAGATCACCGAGGCCGAGGACGGCGAGCAGGCGCTCGGCGCGTGTCAGCGCGGACTGCCAGATGCGATCCTGCTCGACTGGAACATGCCGAAGATGGACGGCTATGAATTCCTGAAGGCGCTGCGCCGGATGCCGGGCGGCGACCGGCCGAAGGTCGTGTTTTGCACCACCGAGAACGACGTGGCGCATATTGCCCGTGCGCTGCATGCCGGTGCCAACGAGTACATCATGAAGCCGTTCGACAAGGAGATTGTCGAGGCGAAGTTCCAGGAGGTCGGGCTGATCTGACCGGATTGGCCCGTCCCGTTGCATTGTTTCAGTCGCGTTGAGAGTGAGGCGTCGACATGAACGCCGCCGTCCCGGCCCCGTCAGGCGCACCGCAAGTTGCGACATCCGACCAGATCCGCGTGATGGTCGTCGATGACGCCGTGGTCGTGCGCAGCCTGCTGTCGCGTTGGATCGAGGAAACGCCGGACCTGAGGCTCGTCGCGGCATTGCGCAACGGCCGCGAGGCGATCGAGCAACTCGACCGCACGAGGCCCGATGTGGTGGTGCTCGACATCGAGATGCCCGAACTCGATGGCATTTCGACGCTGCCCAGGCTTCTGGAGCGCCGCCGCGATCTGATCGTGATCATGGCGTCGGCGCTGACGCGTGACCACGCCGAGGTTACGCTGAAGGCGCTGTCGCTCGGCGCCGCCGATTACATCCCCAAGCCGACCGGCGAAGGCGGCGTGATGACGTCGGTGGCGTTCCAGCGCGATCTGATCGCCAAGATCCAGGCGCTCGGCCACCGCAAACGCTCGCGGCCGCCGCTGCCGCCCTATGCGCGGCGCACCACCTATGCGGCGACGCGGCGGCTCGGGGGCGCGGTGCAGCGCGCCGTCAAATGGCGCACCGCCGATGCGGATGAGACCGTTTCCGGTCAGCTCAAGCTGCGTCCGTTTGCACCGGTGCCGCCGCGCGTCCTGCTGATCGGTTCGTCCACAGGCGGACCGCAGGCGCTGACCAAGATCGTCTCGCATTTGGACGCCGTCACCGACACCGCGCCGGTGCTGGTCACCCAGCACATGCCGCCGACGTTCACCACCATCCTGGCTGAGCATCTGTCGCGGACCGGCGCCAGGCCGGTGCGCGAGGCGATCGATGGCGAGCCGGTGCTGGCCGGCACGATTTATCTCGCGCCGGGCGGCAAGCACATGCGGGTGGCGCGCCGCGACGGCACCGCGATGATCGTGCTCGATGACGGGCCGCCGGTGCATTTCTGCAAGCCCGCGGTCGATCCGTTGTTCGCATCGGCCGCCGAGGTCTGGGGTTCGTGGAATCTCGCGGTGATCCTCACCGGCATGGGCACCGACGGCACCGACGGCGCCGCCGCGATCGCCGCGGCCGGCGGCAGCGTCATCGCCCAGGACGAGGCGACGAGCGTGGTCTGGGGCATGCCCGGCTCGGCGGTGCATGCCGGCGTCTGCTCGGCCGTGCTGCCGCTTGACCAGATTGCGCCCAAGGTCGTGCGCATGTTTCTGGGGGCCAAGCCATGACCCCGTCGGATTATGATTTCATCCGCAAGCTTCTGAAGGCCCGCTCGGGCCTCGTGCTCGCGCCGGAAAAGCACTACCTCGTCGAAAGCCGGCTGATGCCGATCGCGCGCAAGCACAGCCTGTTCAATCTCACCGGTCTCGTTGCGAAGCTGAAGGGGCCTGACGCCGAGGCGCTGACCGTCGAGGTGGTCGAGGCGATGACCACCAACGAGTCCTTCTTCTTCCGCGACAAGCTGCCGTTCGAGCAGTTCCGCGACACAGTCCTGCCGGCCCTGAAGGCAGCGCGTGAGGGCAGCCGCCGCATTCGCATCTGGTGCGCCGCCGCATCCACCGGTCAGGAGCCGTATTCGCTCGCCATCAGTCTCAAGGAAATGGGCAAGGAACTGAGGGGCTGGCGCGTCGAAATTCTTGCGACGGATCTCTCGAACGAGGTTCTGGATAAGGCCAAGGCCGGCATCTATACCCAGTTCGAGGTGCAGCGCGGCCTGCCGGCACTGATGCTGATCAAATACTTCTCGCAGATCGGCGAGATGTGGCAGATCGCACCGGAAATCCGCGGCATGGTGAAGTTCATGCCGCTCAACCTGCTCGACGATTTCTCGCACCTCGGCCGCTTCGACCTGGTGTTCTGCCGCAACGTGTTGATCTATTTCGATCAGGCCACCAAATCGGCCGTGCTCGATCGCCTGGCCAGCGTCACCGAACGCGACGGCTATCTGGTGCTCGGAGGCGCCGAGACCGTGGTGGGGCTGACCAGCCGCTTCAAGCTGATTGCCGACAAGCGCGGGCTCTATGCGCAGTCGAACGCCAGCGCTGCGCCGAGCAATGTGGTGAGCTTCAGCGCACCGGAGCCGGCTTTGGCCGGCTCGCGCGGCTGATCGTCGTCAAGGAACCAGCACGATCTTTCCGGCCGCGCTGCGCGCCTCGATCAGATCGTGGGCGCGGCGCGCCTCTGCGAGCGGAAAACGCGCGGCGATCGCCGGCATCACCTTGCCGCTGCCGAGCAGATCGACCGCGAGCGCCATGGCCTCACGGCGCGGCGCCTCCATGTGGTCATAGGTGTGCATGGTGAAGCAGCGCACCGCCGGGCTCCGCTCGATGTTGGCGCGCATCTCCTTGAACAGGTCGGTCTCCGGCATGCCGCCCAGCACCGCGTAGGACACGATCATGCCGAGCGGCGCGACCATCTTCAGCCCGTCGGTGAAGGCCTTGCCGGCGACATGATCGAACACGATGTCGGCGCCGTGATTGTCGGTGAGCGCCAGCACGCGCTCGACCACGGATTCGGTCTTGTAGTTGATCGCGTGCGCCGCGCCGCGCGCTGTCACGAAGGCGCATTTGTCGTCCGAGCCGGCCGTGCCGATCACGGTCGCACCGGCAAGCTTGGCGACATCGATGAGCGCCGAGCCGACGCCGCCGGCCGCGCCGTAGACCACGACGGTGTTCGGCGAAACGCCGCGCGCGGCGTGACGGAGCAGAATGAAGGCAAGCTGATAGTTGGTCAGTGCGGTCGCGGCCTCCGCGCCGAGCCCCTCCGGCAGCGGCCAGGCCGCTTTCTCCGGCACGGCGGCATATTCGGCATAGAGCCCGCCGCGATTGCCGATCTCGTAGCCGGCGACGAACACCGGCTGGCCGACTTTGAGCGTCGTGACGCCCGCGCCCAGCGCCGCGACCGTGCCGCTCATCTCATTGCCCAAGACAAACGGAAGCTTCGGCATCCAGCGGTAGCGGCCGGTGCGGATCATGGTGTCGAAGTAATTCACGCCGATGGCGGTGGCCTTCACCAGCACCTCGCCCGGGCGGGGCGAGGGCGTCGACAGTTCGACCGGTTCCAGCACCTCGGGACCGCCGGTGCGGCTGATCTGGATCGCTTTCATTTGAGCACTCTCGCGAGCAGCGCCTTGGCGCGCTGATAGACCGGTTCATCGATCATCTTGCCGTCGAGCTCGATGGCGCCGAGCCCCTTGGCGAGCGCATCGTCGTAGCCTGCAACGATCCGGCGTGCGGTCTCGACCTCTTTGTCGCTCGGCGAGAAGCCCTTGTTGAGGAGCGGCACCACGGCCGGATGCACACAGCTCGCGCCGTCGAAACCGTGCATCCGCGCCTCACGCACTGACTTTTCGATCCCGGCGAGATCATTGTAGTCGGCGACGGTGCGAAGGAGCCCGAACGACAGCACGCCGGTGGCTTTGGCGGCGTAGTGCACCAGGAGCTTCGGCGGCGTCAGCACCTCGGGCGTCGGCTCGGCGCCGAGCGCCGTGGCGAGGTCTTCGCCGCCGGTGATCAGCGCGAACACCCGCGGCGTCGCCTTGGCGATGATGCGGGCGTCGAACACCGCGCCGGCATCCTCGAGCATCGGCACCAGCACGGTCTTTTCACGGCCGATGCTCCGCTCCACGCTGTCGAGCAGGGCCGTGAGCTCCTGCAAGGTCACCGGCGTCTGCACTTTCGGAACAAACAGACCGAATGCGCCGGCCCGGCAGGCCGCTTCAGCGTCGAGCCGGATCATATCGAGATCGGCATTGATGCGGACGAACACTTTCGCCCCGTTCTGGCCGACCCGCTTCACGGTGTCCGGGAGCTTCGCCCGCGCCGACGCCTTCTCGGAGCGTGCCACAGCGTCCTCGAGATCGAGGATGATGGCGTCGGCGCCGCGCTCATGGGCCTTGGCGATGAAGCGTTCGGCGCTCGCCGGAACGTAGAGCAGGGACCGGATCACGTTATCACTCCGTCTTTTTGACTGGCCGACAGCGATGACGATTTATGCCTTGTGTTTCGGCGTCACTTTGCCATTTATGCGCGGCAATCAATGACCAATCGGAGCCGGCGAAACAAGCCGGAAAACGGCAGAGCTCAGGAGCGCCCATGCTCGATCAGACCGCGAAGCTGAAGGACTGGCTTGGCCGGAGCAGGCGCGAGGATGACGAACTGTCGACCGGCTCGGTGCGGCGGCTCGCCGCGCTGCTCGACCAGGACCCGAGCCCGTACCGCCGCGGCGTCGAATTGCCGGAGGCCTGGTACGCCATTCTGTTCGGGCCGACCGCCCGGCAGAGCATTATCGGCCGCGACGGCCATCCGAAAACGGGCGACGATCTGCTGCCGCCGCTGCACAACACGCGCCGCATGTTTGCCGGCCGCAGGGCCACGTTTCACAAGCCGCTCAAGGTCGGCGATATGGTCGAGCGTGTCTCGACCATTCGGAATGTCGAGCCCAAGACCGGCCGCACCGGCTCGTTCGTCCTGGTGACGATCGTGCATGAGATCAGCGCCGGATCGGGTGTTGCGGTCACCGAAGAACAGGATCTGGTCTATCGCGAGGACGCGACCGCCGCGGCCGATGGCGCGGCGAAGCCCGCGCAGCAGGCCAAGCCCAAGGCCGCGACCGAGCAGGCCGACCACACCGTCGAATGGACGCCCGACACGGTGCAGCTATTCCGCTATTCGGCGCTGACCTACAACGCCCACCGCATCCATTACGACCTGCCTTATGCGCGCGAGATCGAGGGCTATCCGGCGCTCGTCATCAATGGCGGGCTCACGGCGCTCATGCTGGTCGAGGCGGCACGGCCGAAGCTCGCCGGTACGATCGCGGGCTATGACGCGCGCGCCATGGCGCCGCTGTTCATGGGCCAGACCGTGCTGCTCAACAGCCGCGCGGCCGGCGACACCGTCGAGACCTGGGCGTCGAGTCCTGAAGGCGGCGTGCACTACCGCGTCAATATTTCGCTCAACAAAAAGTAACAAGAGACTGTCGTTATGAGTGGTGGACCGCTTGCCGGAATTCGCGTCGTCGATCTGACGACGGTTGTCGTGGGGCCCACGGCGACGCTGTTCCTCGCCGACTACGGCGCCGAGGTCATCAAGGTGGAATCGCCCGGCGGCGATCTGCTGCGCACGCTCGGCGGCCGCTCCAAGAGCGGACAGCTCTCCGGCAAGTTCACGCATTTCAACCGCAACAAGCGGTCGATCGTGCTCGACCTCAAGCAGAAGAAGGCGATGGAGGCGCTGCACAAGCTCCTTGAGACCGCCGACGTGTTCATCGCCAACATCCGCCCCGCGGCGCTGGAGCGACTTGGTCTCGGCACCGAGGCGCTGCGTGCCCGGCACAAGCGGCTGATCGTCTGCAACCTGATGGGCTTCGGCCGCGATGGCCGCTATGCCGAGCGGCCGGCTTATGACTCGATCATCCAGGGCATGTCCGGCGTTGCCGCCTGCAACGCGCGCATCTTCGGGGAGCCGAAGTTCGTGCCGATGGTGATGATGGACCACACCGTTGGGCTGATCGCGACGCAGTGCATTCTGGCGGCGCTGTTCCATCGCGAGAAGACCGGCGAGGGGCAGGCCATCGAAGTGCCGATGTTCGAGAACGCCGCGACTTTCGTGCTGGTCGAGCACATGGGCGACCACACGTTCGTGCCGCCGCTTGGCGACTGGGGCGACCGCCGCGTGCTCGATCCGCTGGCGCAGCCGATCGCGACGAAAGACGGCTGGATCTGCGTTTCCGCCAACACCGACGGCCAGGCCTTTGCGATGTTCGACGCCATCGGCCGGCCGGAACTGAAAACCGATCCGAAGTTCAATTCCGTGAAGGCGCGTTACGCCAACGTCCGCGAATACTTCTCGATCCGCGCCGAAGGCCTGAAGCAGAAGACCTCGGCCGAATGGCTCGACATTCTGGAGAAGGCCGATGTGCCGGCCGGCCGCGTGCACTCGATCGACACGCTGCCCGAGGACGAGCACCTCAACGACGTTGGCTTCTTCCGCAAGATCGATCATCCGGTGGAAGGCACCAAGTACGAGCTCAACAATCCGAACAAGTTTTCGGCAGGGCTTCGTGACGAGCAGACGCCTGCGCCGTATCTCGGCGCCGACAGCGTCGCGATCCTGGGCGAGCTCGGCTACGCGAAGGCCGAGATCGACGAGATGGTGGCCTCGAAGATCACCGCTGACGGTAAGCGCTAAGGCAGGCTGTCATTCCGGGGCACGCGCGCAGCGCGTGAACCCGGAATCCAGAAAAGCAAAGACTCGTGTTTGTCTGGATTCCGGGTTCGCTCGCTTACGCGACTGCCCCGGAATGACAGCGGAGTATGCGGCCCGCTTACAACCGATGCTGCCCCGCCGGAAACAGCATCAGATCCTGAATCCGCTTCCAGCGCGCCGTGTGCGGCGGCGTGATGCCCCATTGGTCGAGTCGGCCGGGCGGCCACTTCCAGTATTCCGGGCCGTGGAATTCGTAACTGTCGTCGATCTGCAGCACCTCGGCGGTGTATTCGATCGGAAATTCCTCGGGACCCGCAAAATAGCAGAACACGTTGTTGCCGGACCCATGCCGTCCCGGCCCCCATTCGATCGGATAGCCAGCGTCGCGCATGCGGCCGCCGCCGCGCATGCAGGATTCGAGGTCAGGCAATTCGAACGACACATGATTGAGTGTCGGCGTTGCCGCCGCGCCCATCACCATCGAAGAATGGTCGGTGCTGTCGCAATGGAAGAAGTGCAGAGGACCGCTGTGGTCGACCTTGCGGAAGCCCAGCACGTCGGAAAGGAATGCGTTGCTCCTCTCGAGTTGCGCGGCGTTGAGATTGACGTGTGCGATCTTGCGCGGTCGGTCGCGAACGTCGGCGGTGTCGGCGTGATCGCGCTCACCGCACACCACCGCGAGATTGCGGCCTTCGACGTCGACGAAACCGAAGCCATAGCCGCCGCCCTGGCCCGACAAGGCATGCGGGGCTTCTGCGGTGCACCCGCTCGATGCCACCTTGGCATGCAGAGACTGAACGATGTCATTGTTCGCTGCGTCGAACACCAGGCGGCGGATCGCCGGGCCTTTGGTCGCGGGGTGAATGGCGAGGATGTGATGGCAATGCCCGGTGCCGCGAAACCAGAACGAGCCGTTGTCACGCGCCACCTCGGTCAGATTCCAAATGCGGCTGTAAAAATCGGCGGCCCGCTGCGGCTCGCTCATTTCGATCTCGACGCTGCGGACGCCACGCACAGTCAGTTTCATAGTTTCCCTCCCAAACCCGCAAATTTTCTAGCGAAGCGGGGCGTCGCGGTCGAGCCTCGGGGCATGTGAATCCGCGGGAATCGGGTGGCGACGGGCCGGCCGGATTGCCAAGTTCGGGGCCATCGAGGGAGAAATGCCATGCGAGCCACCGTCGCCAGCCGCAAGAACGCATCCGCGTCTGTTATTTCCGAGCGCGTCGGAGCGCTCGACTGGAGCGCGATCGCCGGCGAACTGGACGCCCATGGCTGTGCCGTCATTGGGCCGCTGCTGACGCCCGAGGAATGCGAGGCACTCGCCGCGCTTTATCCCGCCGATGAGCCATTTCGCAGCCGGGTGATCATGGCGCGGCACGGCTTCGGCCGCGGCGAGTACAAATATTTCGCCTATCCGCTGCCAGGGGTCATCGCGGAGCTGCGCACCGCGCTTTATCCGCGGCTCGCAACGGTCGCCAATCGCTGGAACGAGACGATGGGCGTCGAGGTCCGTTATCCGGACGGCCACGGCAGCTATCTCGATCGCTGCCACAAGGCCGGTCAGCCCAAGCCCACGCCGCTGCTCCTCCAATACGGCCCGGGCGACTACAACTGTCTGCACCAGGACCTCTATGGCGAGAATGTTTTTCCGTTACAGGCGACCGTGCTGCTGTCGCGACCGGGCGACGACTTCGCGGGCGGCGAATTCATGCTCACCGAACAGCGTCCGCGGATGCAATCGCGCGCCGAGGTGGTGCCACTCTCGCAGGGCGAGATCGTGATCTTTCCGGTTCATCACCGGCCGGTGCAGGGCACCCGCGGCACTTATCGGGTTAACATGCGCCATGGCGTCAGCCGCGTCCGCGAGGGCCGCCGGCACACGCTTGGGATCATCTTTCATGACGCGAAGTAGGCCACGCTCTCACTCGATCGCGAGCTTGCCGCGGCTGATGGTCTCGCCCCAGACCTTGGCTTCGGCTTTGCAATCGTCGAGGAATTTCTGCGGTGCGTCGCCGGCCGGCACGAAAGCCAAATCGTCCAGGCGTTGGCGGATCGTCGGATCGGCCAGCGCTGCCAAGGCTGCACGGTGAATCCTGTCGATGACCGGCTGCGGCGTTCCACGCGGCGCAGCCAGCCCCCACCAGTTCGACGCGACATAGTCCGGTACGCCGCTTTCGATGGCGGTGGGCAGCGGCACGCTCGGCACGCGTTCGCGGCTCGCGACCGCAAGAGCCTGCACGCGCCGCGCTTCGACCTGGGCTTTGCCGACGCCCCAGCCGGCCAGATAAAGCTGCACCTCGTCAGCCATCAGCGCCTGCATGGCGGGCGGCGCACCGCGATAGGGCACATGCACCAGATCGATGCCGGTCAGCTGCTTCAACCGTTCGACGGCGAGATGCGGCGTCGTTCCGACGCTAGGCGAGGCGTAGCTGAGCTTCCCCGGATTGGCCTTCGCCCGCGCGATGAACTCTGCGAGTGTCGATGGCGCGGAGAGGCTTGCATAGAGCACCGAGGGCACGTCCGCGATCTTGGTGATCAGCGTGAACGCCGTCAGCGGATCGAACGACACCTTCGGAAACAGAAACTGATTGATGACGAAATTGTTGGCTGCGCCGACCATGAGCGTGTGGCCATCCGGCGCTGCTTTGGCTACGGCCTGCGCGCCGATCATTCCGCCGCCGCCCGGGCGGTTGTCGATGACGAGCGGCTGCCCGAGTTCTCGCTCGATGACGGGCGACAGGAGACGGGTGATCGTGTCGCCGGCACCGCCGGCCGCGTAAGGAATAATGACGGTGATCGGCCGCTCGGGAAATTCCGCGGCCGACGCTCGTGACAGGCCCGCGACCAGGGCAAGGCCCAATAGCACCATCGATCGGCGTGTCGACATGGTCATGACGCTCGAACAGTCATCAATTGATATGGATGCCAAGTTTGGTGATGATGTCCCGAAATCTCGCGGTGTCCGACCGGATCAATTCCGCGAATTGCGCGACGCTCAATTCCATCGGCACCATGCCTTGGCCAACCACGAAATCGATGAACTGCCTTTCCTTGATCAGTTTGTTCGTTTCCGAATTCAGCCGTTGAACGACTTCACTTGGCGTTCCGGCCGGCGCGAACAGCCCCAGCCATGAACCTTCGATCGAATATCCAGGCAATGTCTCCGCGACGGTCGGGACCGTGGGCAGATGCTCTGAACGCCGCTGCCCCAGCACCGCGATCGCCTTGATCGTTCCGCTTTTCAGCAGCGGCAGCGCCGGCGTCAGACCGATGAAGCCAAATGGCACGTGGCCACCCATGATGTCGTTGAGCTCGGCCGGGCCACCTTTGTAGGGTACGTGGGTCAGCTGAATGCCGGCCTGCGCGGCGAGCGCGGCCATCGCGATGTGGTGAACCTCTCCCACGCCCGCCGACCCATAGTTGAACTTTGCGGGCGCGGCCTTTGCCGCCGCAATCAGTTCGGCAAGCGTGTTTGGCGCAAACGAAGGATGCGCGACCAATACGAACTCGACACGGCCGAGCGCGGCAATGGGCAGAAAGTCCGTTTGCGGGTTGTAGTTGATCTGCGGATAAAGCGCCGGGTTGACGGCCATCATGCCGTCCCAGGCGAGCAGGAGCGTGTGCCCGTCCGGTGAAGAACGCGCAACGGTGGTGGCGCCGATCATCCCTGCAGCACCCGGCCGGTTTTCGACAACGAAGGAGTTGCCAAGCCTGGGCGCGAGGTCTTGTCCCACCTTTCGGGCCAGAAGGTCAGGCGCGGCGCCCGCGCCGGTTGGAACGACGACGGTCACCGTTTGAGCGAGCGAGGGAGCAACGACGAGCGAGAGCAATAGCAGTGCAATCGAAAATCTCGGGAGCATTGCTTTCCCTCCTAGAGGTCGATCCTCATCAGGTCATGGGCGATTTGCAGCGGCCCGCCGTAGGTCTGGCGGATGTCGCGGACGAATTCGTCGATCTGCTGCGGTCCCATCAGATCGACCGGCATGTGCTTGACCGCCGCGCGCTTGAGCACCGGGCTCAACGAATCGACGTGGCCGATGTGGGTGGCGACCAGCCGCTTGACGCGGCAGTCCACGGCAAGCTGGCCGAGTTCGCTGGGGCTGGTGTGCGAGAAGGTGCCGACCTGCGACTTCCGCCGATGCTCGATGAAGGCTTCCGTGAAGGTGCATTCATGGATCAGCAGATCGGCGTCGCGCGATAGCCGCGTGATGCCGTCGCAGGGCGCCGTGTCGCCGCTGAAGGTCACGATCTTGCCTTCGGCCTCGATGCGGAAGCCGAAGCATTGCGAGATTTCCGGCGGAATATGATCGACATGATCGGCCGTGATCTTGATGTCGTTGTCCTCGAAGATCACGCCGGCCTCGTATTCGGTCACCTTCGGCCGCACCGCGTCGATGTTCGCCTGCCGCACCGGATAGGCCGAGCGGGCCCGAATGTCGGCGTCGAAGGCGCCGCCCTCGAACAGGTGGCTCACGAGCTGCTTCGTGCCTTGCGGTCCGCGAATGTCGAGCGCGCCGGGCCGGCTCAGAATCCAGCTCGAGATCACGAAAAACGGCAGTTCGCAGACGTGATCGTGGTGCAGGTGCGTCAGCAGGAGATGCGCGACGTCGGCCGGATTGACGTTGACGCGCATCATCTGCCGCGTCGCGCCATGGCCGCAGTCGAGCAGGAAGTGCCGGCCGTTGTTCAGCGTCAGCAGGATCGAGGTGTGGCAACGGTCCGGGTCGGGTAGGGCAGCCCCAGTGCCGAGCAGGATGATCCGCATCGCCATCTCCCTTGGAACCGGAAAACGATAGGAGACAAATGCGATAATCAAAAATAGATTTATGGCATCAGGTGATCACGGATTGGAATATCTGCCGATGTCCCTCTCGCTCAAGACGCGCCATCTCCAGGTCTTCCTCGCCGTTGCCAAGACCGGCAGCATGCAGCGCGCCTCGCGCGAAGCGCATCTCAGTCAGCCGGCGATCAGCAAGCTGATCGGAGAACTGGAGGACACGCTGGGCGCGCCGTTGTTCGAACGGAGCCGGCGCGGGGTCATCCCGACCGAATGCGGCCAGGCGCTGATCGGACGCGCGCAACTCGTGCTCAACGATCTCGAGAACGCCAGGGACGAGATTGCATCGATTGCGCGCGGCGTTGCCGGCCGCGTCCGTGTCGGCGTGCTGCCGGTTGCGGAGGCGCGGCTTCTCTCCACCACGCTCCTGGCGCTGCGCAAGACCGCGCCCGGGCTTGCGGTTCAGATCGAGGATGGCACGCGCGACGTCATGCTCAGCGCACTTCGCCGCGGCGAGATCGATTGCGTGATCGGCCGCCTCGATGCCGGCACCGGGGAACGTGATCTGCACATCGAGAAGCTGATCCAGCTGCCGATCGCCATCGTGGCGAGCCCATCGCATCCGCTGACGCGAAAGCGGCGGCCGTCGTGGCCCGATCTGTTGGCCTATCCGTGGATCCTGCCGCCGCGCGGCGCGCCCATCCGTGCGGCGATCGAGCGCGAATTCACCGATCTCGGACTGGCGCCGCCGGTCCCGGCCATCGAGTCCACGTCATTCCGGCTGGTTCAGGCGGTGGTGTCGGAGACCGACATGATTGGCGTCATCACCTACGAGGCGTCGCTCGGCTATACGCGCAGCGGCGAGCTTGCGGTGCTGCCGATCAAGCTTTCCGGACGTCTGCCGCATATCGGCGTCATCACCCGGATGCCGGTGGTGTCGAAAGCACTCGGCACCTTTCTGGACACGCTGCGGCGGGAATGCCGGACCGCGCTGCGATCGCCCGAAGCTTCTTGATTGGGTCTCGCCTGGACGCCGCAAACAAAAACCCCGCCTTGCGGCGGGGCTTTTTCTTTTCGGAGCGTTCCGCCTTCGCGGCGTTACGCTGGAATCCGCTCGTCGGACTCGCTCGGCTCGCGCAGCACGTAGCCGCGGCCCCAAACCGTCTCGATGTAGTTCTTGCCGTTCGAGGCGTTCGCGAGCTTCTTGCGGAGCTTGCAGATGAACACGTCGATGATCTTGAGTTCGGGCTCGTCCATGCCGCCGTAGAGATGGTTGAGGAACATCTCCTTGGTCAGCGTCGTGCCCTTGCGGAGCGAAAGCAGCTCCAGCATCTGGTATTCCTTGCCCGTGAGGTGCACGCGGGCGCCGGAGACTTCCACCGTCTTCTGGTCGAGATTGACGGTGAGGTCGCCGGTGTTGATGACCGACTGCGCATGACCCTTGGAGCGGCGCACGATCGCGTGGATGCGCGCGATCAGCTCGTCCTTGTGAAACGGCTTGGTCATGTAGTCGTCGGCGCCGAAGCCCAGGCCCTTCACCTTGTCCTCGATGCCGGCGAGGCCGGACAGGATCAGGATCGGAGTCTTGACCTTGGAGACCCGCAGCGACCGCAGAACCTCGAAGCCGGACATGTCCGGCAGGTTCAGGTCGAGCAGGATGATGTCGTAGTCGTAGAGTTTGCCGAGATCGACGCCCTCTTCGCCGAGATCCGTCGTGTAGACGTTAAAGCTCTCGGACTTGAGCATGAGCTCAATCGATTGCGCAGTGGCGCTATCGTCCTCGATCAGCAGAACGCGCATGCCAAACCCCTTCTTCGCCGCTGCGGGCTCAAACCTGGGGCGCCGCAGGGGCGGCCCGTGAAAACGCCTTGGGACAAACGATTCGGAAGCTTAACAAGGATATGGTTAACAAAACCTTTTTCCGGGTCGCAACCATTGGCTGGCCAGATTCGGCCGAATCGCCTTAAGATGTTGCCCGAGAGTGGTTTTTTCGCCACGGTCCCGTTCAGACTCCACATTAAGAATCGGGTCCAACCGACTCTCGAGACTCATCCATCCGTCCTGGCGGGATGAGCGTCGCCTTAATCCCAACGACGGTGACGTAATGATTAACGACGCGGGTAAACAGGCGGTTAATACGAGCCTCAAAACGTTACCAAAAGGCCATCTTTTATGAGGGCACTTCTCGAACAGATCGAGGAACTGGACGGAAACGAGGTTTACGGCCGGGTGGTTGGGGTCCGGGGGCTGATGGTCGAGGTGGCGGGGCCTCTTCATACTATGTCGGTCGGCGCCCGGGTCGTGATCGAGACGCAGAGTGCGCCAATTCCCTGTGAGGTGGTCGGCTTTTCCGGCGGTCATGCGCTGCTGATGCCGTTCGCGACGCTGGAAGGCGTGCGGCGCGGCTGCCGCGCGGTCGTCTCCGCGGTCCGCGCCGCGGTCCGGCCGACCAGCGCCTGGCTCGGCCGGGTCGTCAATGCCATGGGCGAGCCGATCGACGGCAAGGGTCCGCTGCCGTCGGGGCCGCTGCCTTATCCGTTCAAGGCGCCGCCGCCGGCAGCGCATGCCCGGAGGCGGGTCGGCGCGCCGATCGATCTGGGCGTCCGCGCGCTCAACACCTTCATCACCTGCTGCCACGGCCAGCGCATGGGCATCTTCGCCGGCTCCGGCGTCGGCAAGTCGGTGCTGCTCTCGATGATGGCCCGCAACGTCGTGGCCGACGTGTCGGTGATCGGCCTGGTCGGCGAGCGCGGCCGCGAGGTGCAGGAATTCCTGCAGGACGATCTGGGCGAGGAGGGCCTGGCCCGTTCGGTCGTGGTGGTCGCGACCTCCGACGAGCCGGCGCTGATGCGCCGTCAGGCGGCCTATCTCACGCTCTCGATCGCCGAGTACTTCCGCGACCAGGCCCAGCAGGTGCTGCTCCTGATGGACTCGGTCACGCGCTTCGCCATCGCGCAGCGCGAAATCGGTCTTGCCACCGGCGAGCCTCCCACCGCCAAAGGCTATACACCGACGGTGTTCGCCGAACTGCCGCGGTTGCTGGAGCGTGCCGGACCGGGCTCGGCAGACGGCAGCATCACCGGCATCTTTACGGTGCTGGTCGAAGGCGACGATCACAACGAGCCGATCGCGGACGCGGTGCGCTCGATCCTCGACGGCCATATCGTCATGGAGCGCGCCATCGCGGAGCGCGGCCGCTATCCCGCGATCAACGTGCTGAAGTCAGTGTCGCGCTCGATGCCGAAGTCGGCCAATCCCGATTTTCTCGATGTGCTGACCCGCGCCCGCAAGGTGATGGCGACTTACGCCGATATGGAGGAATTGATCCGGCTCGGCGCTTACCGTCCTGGCTCCAGCCTCGAGGTCGACGAGGCGATCGGCCTGCACACACCGCTCGAGGCCTTCCTCGGCCAGTACAAGGACGAATGCACGAGCCTCCTGGATGGTTATCAGAGGCTTGCCGAGATCCTCGGCATGGCGCCGGCGCCGCAAGCCGGAAAGCCTTGAGAAGCAAGGGCTTACTGTGCAGATCACAGAAAAACCGGCTTCCCTACCATTGCGGGCAGGCTGGAAACCGAAAACTAACGTTATCGCGGCACAGTCGACTTGGTTGCCCGCTGTTTGGGGTTCGTTGGGCCTGTTTGCCACGTCCTCGCGGCTTCGGGGGAGTAAGAGTCGATGAAGTCACGCGATACGCTCATTCGTCTGAAGAAGTTCCAGGTCGACGAAAAGCGCCGAAAGGTCATGCAGATTGAAGGCATGATCGCAGAGTTCGATCGGATGGCGACCGAGCTCGAGCGCGAGATCAAGACCGAACAGGATCGTGCCAACATTCACGATCCGAGCCACTTTGCTTATCCGACCTACGCGAAGGCTGCGATCCAGCGCCGCGAGAACCTCAAGAATTCGGCGGACGAGCTGCGCGTGCAGCTCAACGATGCCAAGGACGCATTGGCCGAGGCCTTCGAGGAATTGAAGAAGGTCGAGCTGCTCGACGAGCGCGACCAGATGCGCGAGCGCGCGGCGGAAGCCGCCTTCGAGCAGTCCGAGCTCGACGCCATCGGCCTCATGCGCAGCACCCGCACGGCCTGATCTCACACGTCACGAACTTCCAATGCCCGGCGAATGGCCGGGCATTGACGTTTCGGCTTGCCAAAAAAAATCGCGCGCCTGATGGCGCGCGACCGGCTGTGTTTTGACGTGTCGGAATGGGTTAGCGGATCGTGACGTCGTCCGCGCGAGTCCAGACCACCGGCTTGCCGGGCTTCAAAACCGGCGCGCGGGCTTCGAGCCTCGTGCTCATGTCGGGAAGTTCTGGACGGGCCGCGATGCCGACGCCGACAACGGCGATCCCAGCGATCAGCGACACAGCCACGATCTTGATGTGCGTGAGGCGATCAGCAGTGCTCAGCGTGTAGTTGTTCATGACGCTTCTCCGAAATTACCCTGTTGTCGGACAACGCCTCTTAAAGGTTCAATACCACCACCCGTTACCGTCGATCCGCTTATAAACCCGGTTAGTCTGCACTTTCAGGGGCTTATAAAAGACGGTTACCGACGCTTAACGATTCCGCTCCGGACATGGGTCAGCACTCCCACCCCTAACCCCTGGGGTATGATGTGCCGGCCCTCCCGTTGCGGCTGTCGCACAGTCAACTAGTGACCGCTGCCACAGTTCCAAGCCCCGCTCACATTTCGTTGATCGAACCGGCAGGTCAGCGGCCCGGGCGGCGGGAAACCTTTGTATTTTCAAATGGTTCCAGGAGACGGTGTTTAGATGCTACCGACCGTCTTGAGCCGGGCCCGGGGATGGATCTCCGACTGCGACAGCACGCTGGTCTGGGCGCGGAAGCGCTCGACGATGCTGCGCACGAACGGCCGCACCGCCGGCGAGGTGACCAGCACCGGCGCCTCGCCTTCGCGGGCGGCGTCCTCGAACCGTTCGCGGACCGCGGTGATGAACTCCGACAGCTTCGAGGGCTGCATCGCGAGGCTGCGCTCGTCGCCCTGACCCACGATCGACTCGGCGAAGTTCTGCTCCCATTTCGCCGACAGCGCGATCAGCGGCAGGTAGCCGGCCGGCGTGGTGTGCTGGGCGCAGAGCTGGCGGGCGAGGCGGGTGCGCACGTGCTCGGCGATGACCGTCGGATTGCGGGTGAACGACAGCGCGTCGGCGATGCCTTCGAGGATGCCGGAGAAGTCGCGAATCGAGACGCGCTCGCCGAGCAGGATCTGCAGCACGCGCTGGATGCCCGACACCGTGATCTGCGCGGGCGAGATGTCCTTGATGAGATCGGCCTGCTCCTTCGGCAGTTCCTTGATCAGCTTGTGGACCTCGCCGTAGGACAGAAGCTCCGCGGTGTTGGCCTTGAGCAGTTCGGTGAGGTGCGTCGACATCACGGTCGCCGCATCGACCACCGTGTAGCCCTTCATCGCGGCTTCTTCTTTCTGCGAGACGTCGACCCAGGTCGCGGGCAGGCCGAAGGTCGGCTCGGTGGTGTGGATGCCCGGCAGCTTCACTTGCGCGCCGGTCGGGTCCATCACCATGTACTGGTTCGGCCAGATCCGGCCGGTGCCGGCATCGACCTCCTTGATCTTGATGACGTAGCTGTTGGCCTCGAGCTGCACGTTGTCGAGGATGCGCACGGCGGGCATCACGAAACCCATCTCGATCGCGAGCGAGCGGCGCAGCGCCTTGATCTGCTCGGTCAGCCGGTCGCCGCCGTCCGGCGAGTTGACGAGAGGCAGCAGCGCGTAGCCGAGCTCGATCTTGAGGTCGTCGATCTTGAGCGCGGCGGTGATCGGCTCATCGGGCGCGGCCGCGAGCTTTTCCGCGGCGGCCTGGCGCGTCGCGGCCTCGGCCGTGGCCTTGTGACGCTTGTCCATGATGTAGGCGAGCGCGCCCGCGCCGCCGCCCAGCATCAGGAACGGGATCATCGGAATGCCGGGCAATAGCGACATGACGATCATCACGGCGGCCGACATGCCGAGCGCCTTGGGATAGCCGGACAGCTGACCCATCAGCGCCTTGTCGGCGGATCCGGAGATGCCGGCCTTGGAAACCAGCAGGCCCGCCGCGGTCGACACGATCAGCGCCGGCACTTGCGTGACGAGGCCGTCACCGACGGTCAGCAGCGTGTAGGTGCGGCCGGCTTCGGCGAAGCTCAAGCCTTGCTGCGCGATGCCGATGATCATGCCGCCGATGACGTTGATGAACACGACCAGCAGGCCCGCGATCGCGTCGCCGCGCACGAACTTCGAGGCGCCGTCCATGGCGCCGAAGAATCCGCTTTCGTCCTCGAGCTCGGTGCGGCGGCGCCGCGCCTCCTTCTCGTCGATCAGGCCGGCGCTGAGATCGGCGTCGATCGCCATCTGCTTGCCGGGCATGGCGTCCAAGTGGAAGCGTGCCGCCACTTCGGCGATACGGCCCGAACCTTTGGTGATGACCACGAAGTTCACGATGACCAGGATCGTGAACACGATGATACCGATCACGAAGTTGCCGCTCATCACGAAGTTGCCGAAGGCTTCGATGACGTGACCCGCGGCGGAGGTGCCCTCGTGGCCGTGCGACAGGATCAGGCGGGTCGACGCCAGGTTCAGCGACAGCCGCAGCATCGTCGAGATCAGCAGCACGGTCGGGAAGGCAGAGAATTCGAGCGGCGCCTGGATGAACAGCGAGGTCATCAGGATCAGCACCGAGAGCGTGATCGAGACCGCCAGGAACAGGTCGAGCACGATCGGCGGCAGCGGCAGGATCAGGACCACCAGGATGGTCAGAACGCCGAGCGCGAGCGTGATGTCGCCGCGCCGGAGCAGGTCACCGATCTTGCGGAGTCCGGACAGGTCTAGCCCGCCCGAAGACGAGCTCGCGGGCGCGGATCCGGAGGCAGTGACATCGCTCATGCTGAGAACTCCCCGGCAATATTTGCCGGGTGTATGGTTACCGGCCGGTTAATAGCGGTGTCTTGGTGCCGTCATTCGGGCGATCGCCGGTAGCTTGGTGTTGCAGCCAACGCTCCGCTGGCCCGGGGTTTTGTTTTCGGACGCCCGGATGCGCCCGTCTCCCTGTTTTCCTTCTCTCTCCCGAACGGGAGAGGAATGGAGCGCCGGGAGGCGCCACGGAGCTTGCGAGGCTCCGTCAGGCCAGCCTTGCGATCGGCCGGCCTGCGCGCCGAGCTTCCGGGACCCAATGCTGTGAGGGCAGTGGGGGTCCCGGGGCGCGCGGGCCCGTGCGAAGAGCCCGACGCCTCCTGGCGCTCCATCCGCGGTCCGCGTTGCGGCGGCCGCATCTTGCTCCGTTGTCAGGCGTCGCGATCGACGACGCCTTCGACACTGCAAGACGGAATGATCCCTACGCTAGATGTAAGAACAAATCAAGAACAAAAATTGTTGCACGGAATGACGTCCACGTCCGTGGCCAGGAGATGGCCGGCGATCGTAGTCTCTTGATCTCGGTTCGCAGCAGGTTTGTCGAGTAAGACGTCGTCAAAAACTGGGACCTCGTGCCGAGTATGGCTTCGCCGGTTGCGGCAACTCGCCCTCGAGCCGATCAACGCGGCACTGGCGTTGACGGTGATCAACGGACATTCGGCAAAATGTCGAATGCCTGCGATCTACGATCCCGCGAATGAGCCCCAGCGGTAATGGACGTGCGAGTTGGCCGTCTGTGCATGCGTCGGCCGATCAAACGCAAATATCTAGAATTCGCTCATCCCAAGGGGCGGAATGATGCGCCTCACAAACTTAGAGGTTGCTTTCAAGGTTTGCATCCTGACGGTTTACTATCGAGTGACGTTGAATATGCAAGCCTCCCATAAAGCTTTAGCGTTCTTTCGATCGATCTCGCGACTCTCGTCAAACGAAAGGCTAGTGCCGTTCACCCAACAGTGCACTGCTTCGACGATCGGCAACGTGACCGTCAACATCTCGCTCTCATCACCGTATTTCACGGGCGGCAGCGGCCCAACCTTCCTTTCGCGGCGCGTCTCGGTAAGGGAGTGCGCGAGATGCTTGTCACGCAAATTCATGATCGAGGCGTGCCTCTGTGACGCCAAGATTGCATGGGTATCGGCGATCGCTTGGCGCAGGCTAGCTCTCGCCTTATGCGCCTGCTCTTGCCCAAACTGCTCATTGCTGCGCGCGATTGCCATTCGCTCAAGGTTCGCTAACTCCGCATCTTCTGGCGGATTCAAAATGCCGGTGCCCTGGCCACGCCAAAACGAGGCCATTTCTTCGGCTAAGGCCTCGATCACGTCGTGATCATCGATGAGTTCGATGATGCTCGGGATATTTTCCTTTTCCGCGCCGGCAGTGTCCCACAGCGCGCACAACCGAACGATCTCGAATTGATGCATGCCCTGCTGAAATACGTTGAATGCGTTCGCTGCAAATGACTTAGGAATCTGTTGCGAAAGGGTAGGGCTGTAGAGCACGATTGCGTTGTTCTCGTGCAACTCAAGCAAATAGTGGACGTGATCGACGACGCGTTGCGTCTTCTCTTTCGCAGCAGAGATCCGTTCAGGTACGCTCAATTTTTCGAACCAAGGCACCGACGGCATATTAAATCCCTTGTGTCTCAGTCTACGTGGATTGTAGACGCGGGGATTCGTATAATGGTCCTGATGTGAAGCCCGCCGAAAGTCTCGCGAAGAATAAAAGGCGATTATAGAACGTCGACACCCGCGCCGCGAATACGACGATAATGGTGGACGGCTTTACACTTTGCTCAACCGTAAGCCGAGGCCTTTGGCCATTGTTCGCAGAGGCTCAAGCGGAGAGCCGATCCGAGGGCCTATGCTTGCAAGCTCCGCGACAAGTCACCGCGACGGTGGCGACTTGATCTCCACCAGTCCCACCTGATTCATCAGGCTGTTCGCAGTCACCGGATTGCCATCCGGCGTGACGCTCATGTTGCGCACGATGTCGCCGCCGCCGGGGATCGCCCAGGTCTGGAATTTCTCGGTCTTCGGATCGAAGCGCACGATGGTGTTCGGCTTCGCGAAGGATTCGTTGTACCAGAGCGCGCCCTGCGTGAAGACGATGCCGTAAGGCGCTGACTGCGGGCCGCTGGGCGATGGATATTCGGTCACCTTGCCGGTCGTCGTGTCGAGCCGGCCGAGGAAGCCGCGGGCATAATCGGTGTACCAGACGATGTCATCGGGTCCGATCGCGATGCGGCGCGGCCGGGCGTCCTTGTTCGGCAGCTCGTATTCCTTGATCGCCATGGTCTTGGCGTCGATGGTCGCGACCTTGTTGGCGCCGAACTCGACGAAGTGCACGATATTCTTCGAATTCAGCGCCATGCCGTAGGGCCGCGAGTTCCGCGTCGGCGAGGTGACAAGCTTGATCTCGCCGGTCTTGGGATCGAGGCGGCCGACCATGTTGCCGGCCTGCACCGTGAACCACAGGATGCCGTCGCGATCGAAGATCAGCGTGTGCGGGTCTTTGGCCTTCGGATCGGGCAGCGGATATTCGGTGGTGATGCCGGTCTTGGGATCGAGCTTGCCGATCAACCCTAAGAAGTTGCCGGTGAACCAGATGTTGCCGTCCTTGTCCTCGACGAGCCCGTGGGGAGCCGTGTGCGGCGACTTCAGGAAGTACTCGCGCATCGCGCCGGTCTTGGGATCGAGACGGCCGAGCTTGTTGGCAAGCTGGCCGCTCCACCAGATCGCGCCGTCGCGCGTCGCCAGCGGATCGTGCGGGCGCGAGCCGAGCGTCGGCAGATCCCACAGCTTGATGTCGACCTGCACCGGGCCCGGCAGCTCGGCCGCCGGCGGCCGCGGCCGCTCCGGGAAATTCTTCATCAGGTAGGCCGTGACGTCGGGCCATTCCTCGGCGACCACCGGCGCGCCCATGTTCTGCATCATGTGCTGGATCATGTTCCAGCCGGCGGCGTCGTATCCCGCTTTGAGCCGGCTGATGCTGTGACAGCCGTTGCACACCGCGACCACGGTGTCCTTGCCGGGGCCCGGCGGGAAGTCGGCGCCGGGCTGTTGCTGGGCGAATGCCGGTGCGGAGCTCAGCGCCCAGCAGGCGAGAATCGGCCAAAGGGATTTGTGCGCAGCCATAGAAGAGCCTCCCAAAAATTCCGCGCTCGGCTCGCCCTAGGCCACGCGAACTGATCTTGAATTCTGGCGAGGGCGCGCGGCAAGCACAAGGAGTGCCCGGATCGAATGCATCCGTTCCAACAGATTTGCTCAAAGCATTGGCAGGCACACCGAGCGGGGACTGACAGCGTACCATCGGCTTCAAATCGAAAAGTTGCGGGATTTCAATGCGTCAGCCTCCGCAGCGCCGTCCGAGACGCTGGCATGGAACTTGCGGCGTGGAGCACTGCGGCTCGCGTTTCGGGGATTGCATGACGCGGGCCGGCTTTGACCTGCTCATGTCGTATCCGAGGGGATCATCCATGACATTCGATCGAGTTACGCGTCGGCGCCTGCTGCAGGGCGCCGGCACCGCCGCGCTCGCGGGTCTCGTGCCGCAGCGCGCCTTTGCGGCCGACACCGTGGTCGGCTTCGTCTATGTCGGTTCGCGCGACGACTACGGCTACAACCAGGCCCACGCCGCCGGCGCCGCCGCGTTGAAGAAGATGACCGGCGTCAAGGTCGTCGAGGAGGAGAAGGTCCCGGAGACCGACGCCTGTGAGAAGACCATGGAGTCCATGATCAATCTCGACGGCGCCTCGCTCTTGTTTCCGACCTCCTACGGCTATTTCAGCCCGCACACGCTGAAGCTGGCGAAGAAATATCCGAAGGCGCGGTTCGAGCACGCCGGTGGCTTGTGGACCGACAAGGATCCGAAAAACGTCGGCAGCTATTTCGGCTACATCGACGAGGCGCAATACATCGCCGGCATCGTCGCGGGCTACGCCACCAAGTCCGGCAAGCTCGGCTTCGTGGCTGCGAAGCCGATCCCGCAGCTCCTGCGCAACGTCAACGCGTTCATCCTCGGCGCCAAGCTGTCCAATCCGAACGCCACGCTGCAGGTGATCTTCACCGGCGACTGGTCGATGCCGGTGAAGGAGGCCGAGGCCACCAACAGCCTGATCGATGCCGGCGTCGATGTCGTGACCTGCCACGTCGACGGCCCCAAGACCGTGATGGAGAACGCCGCGCGCCGCGGCGCGATGATCTCCGGCTATCACGTCAACGCCGCGCCGCTTGCGCCCGAAGCCTACCTCACCGGCGCCGAATGGAATTGGGAGGCGATCTATCCGAAGTTCGTGAAGATGTTCACGTCGGGCGAGACCATCCCGAACTTCTACCGCGGCGGTCTCAAGGAGGAGATCGTCAAGGTGTCGCCGTACGGTCCGAAGGTGTCGGAGCAGGCGCGCAAGCACGCCGACGAGGTCAAGGCCAAGTTCATGGCGGGGAGCTACGTCATGTATAAAGGTCCGATCAAGGACAACAAGGGCAACACCGTGATCGCGGCGGGCACGGAGCAGGGTTCGACTGCGCCGGAGCTCGAGTCGATGAACTACCTCGTCGAGGGCGTCATCGGATCGACGTCGTAACGAGTCGCGGCCGGGCCCATGGCGATCGCTCGTCGTCTGGCGAGCGCGGCGGAATTCATCTTCGTCCCCGCGCTCGCGCTCATCGGCTCGCTTGTCCTGTTCGGGGCCTTCGTCGGCGTGTCCGGCCGAAGCCCGCTCGATCTTTATTTCTACATGTACCAGGGCGCGTTCGGCACCTGGTTCTCGTGGCAGAACACGCTGACGCGCGCGGCGCCGCTCATTCTCACGGCGCTGTGCACCGCGCTGCCGGCGCAGCTCGGTCTCGTCATCATCGGCGGCGAGGGCGCGCTGCTGATGGGCGCGCTGACCGCAACCGCGACCGGGCTCGCCATGCCGTGGGCGCCGCCGCTCATGGTGCAGCTTTCGATGCTTGTGGCGGGCGCCGCGGCCGGCGGCATCTGGATCGTGATCTCCGGCGCGTTGCAGCACTATCGCGGCGTCAACGAGACCATCTCGAGCCTGCTGCTGGTCTACATCGCGATCGCGCTGCTCAACCACATCGTCGAGGGGCCGATGCGCGATCCGACGAGCCTCAACAAGCCGTCGACCCGCGAGATCGGCGCTATCAACATGATCGGCTCCATCCCGGGCACCGACGTGCATTGGGGACTGGCGCTTGGCGTCATCGCGGCGGTCATCTGTTACGTGTTGATCTTTCACACCACGTTCGGCTTCGCCGCGCGGGTGGCGGGCGGCAACATCCGCGCCGCCAAGATCGTCGGTCTCGATGTCGGCCGGCTGATTCTCATTGTCTGCTTCATCGCAGGCGCGATGGCCGGGCTTGCCGGCACCGTCGAGGTCGCGGCCGTGCAGGGCAGGGCGAACGCGAACCTCGCGGCGGGTTACGGGTTCACCGGCATCCTGGTCGCGTTCCTCGCCCGGCACAATCCGCTGGCGATCGTGCCGGTCGCGATCCTGCTGGGCGGCATCGGCGCGAGCGGCGGGCTGCTGCAGCGCCGGCTCGGCCTGCCGGATGCGTCGATCCTGGTGCTGCAAGGCATCATCTTCATCTGCGTGCTGGCGAGCGAGACGCTCTACGGCCGCTTCACCTTGCTCAACCGGCTGAAGGCTTAGACATCATGGCCGACACCTCGCTCGGTTACTGGGTGGTGCCGATCGCGATGATCGGCGGCGCGGTGCGCGTGTCGACGCCGTTCCTGTTCGTCAGCCTCGGCGAATGCATCACCGAACGTTCGGGCCGCATCAATCTCGGCCTCGAAGGCACCTTGGTGATGGGTGCGATGAGCGGCTATGCGACGTCCTATCTCACCGGCTCGCCGTTCCTCGGCGTGCTCGCCGCGGGCATAGCCGGCGCGCTGCTCGGCGCGCTGCACGCCTCGATCTGCAGCCTGCCCAAGGTCAATGATGTGGCGCTCGGCATCGCGCTGATGCTGTTCGGCACGGGTCTCGCGTTTTATCTCGGCAAGCCGCTGATCGAGCCGACCGCGCCGCGGCTGCCCGCCATTGATTTCGGCTGGTGGAGCGATATCCCGCAGGTCAAAGCGGCGTTGCAGATCAACGTGCTGTTCCTGATCGGCATCGCGCTCGCGCCGTTTCTCCTCTGGGCGTTCCGCTCGACGCGCTGGGGCCTGGTGCTGCGCACCGCCGGCGAAAGCGCCGATGCGGCGCTCGCCATGGGCTATTCGGTCAACATGATCCGGCTCCGCGCCACCATGACCGGCGGCTTTCTCGCCGGCGTCGCGGGCTCGTTTCTCTCGCTGTTCTATCCGGGAAGCTGGAACGAGGGACTGTCCAGCGGCCAGGGCTTCACGGCGGTGGCGCTCGTGATCTTCGCGCGCTGGAATCCGATGGCCTGCCTCGGCGCGTCGTTGCTGTTCGGCGCTGCGGCAGCCCTCGGACCGGCGCTGCAATCGGTCGGCATCTCGTCGGGCTATCACCTGTTCAACGCCACGCCCTATGTGCTCACGCTCGTCATCATGATCATCACCTGCTCGCCGAAGCGCCGGCTGATCGGCGCACCGGCCGAATTGAGCATCACCAAATAGCGCGCGGAGGCATCATCGCCATGGCCGAACGTTATGTCGCGTCCGATCCGTATCCGTGGCCCTACAACGGCGATCTGCGCCCCGAGAACACCGCGCTGATCGTGATCGACATGCAGACCGACTTCTGTGGCATCGGCGGCTATGTCGACAAGATGGGCTACGACCTTTCTCTCACGCGCGCGCCGATCGAGCCGATCAAGGCGCTGCTCGTGGCGATGCGCGCCAAGGGCTTCCACATCTTCCACACCCGCGAAGGGCACCGCCCGGACCTTGCTGACCTGCCAGACAACAAGCGCTGGCGCTCGCGCCGGATCGGCGCCGGCATCGGCGATCCGGGGCCGTGCGGCCGCGTGCTGGTGCGCGGCGAGCCCGGCTGGGACATCATCGCCGACCTGGCGCCTCTGCCCGGCGAGCCGGTCATCGACAAGCCCGGCAAAGGCTCGTTCTGCGCCACTGACCTCGAGTTGATGCTGCGGCTGCGCGGCATCCAGAACTTCGTGCTGACCGGCATCACCACCGACGTCTGCGTCCACACCACCATGCGCGAGGCCAACGACCGCGGCTTCGAATGCCTGCTGCTGGAGGACTGCTGCGGCGCGACCGACAAGGCCAACCACGATCACGCGCTGAAGATGATCAAGATGCAGGGCGGCGTGTTCGGCGCGGTGGCGTCGTCGAAGGCCTTCAAGGACGCCATCGCATGAGCGAACCGCGCACCATCGGTGTCGAGGCGGTTGCCATGACCAAGCGGTTCGGCGCCTTCACGGCGCTCGACCATGTCGACATGAAGGTCGAGGCGGGCTCTTTCCATGCGCTCCTCGGCGAGAACGGCGCCGGCAAGAGCACGCTCGTCAAATGCATCATGGGCTACTACCAGCCGACCGAAGGCGACGTGCTGGTCGACGGCCGCGAACAAGCGATCGGCAATCCGCAGGCCGCGCACACGCTGGGCCTCGGCATGGTGTACCAGCATTTCACGCTGGTGCCCGCCATGACGGTCGCCGAAAACCTGGTGCTGGCGCGCGACCATGTGCCGAGCGTGGTCGACTGGAAGAAGGAGAAGGCTGAGATCGGCGCGTTCTTCGAGCGCATGCCCTTCAAGCTGCCGCTCGATGCGCGGGTGTCGGCGATCTCGGCCGGCGAGCGGCAGAAGTGCGAAATTCTCAAGCAGCTCTATCTCAACCGCCGCTTTCTCATCCTCGACGAGCCCACATCAGTGCTGACGCCCGGTGAGGCCGATGAGGTGCTCGGGCTTCTCCGCGACATGGTCAAAGCGGGCGATCTGACGATCCTGATGATCACCCACAAGTTCCGCGAGGTCATGGCCTTCGCCGACGCGGTGACGGTACTCCGGCGCGGCAAGCTCGCCGGCGGCGGCAAGGTCACCGATCTCACGCCCGACGCCATGGCCAGGATGATGATCGGCGACGCGGCACTGACGGCGCGGCCGCCAAGGAGCCAAGTGTCCGGCAAGCCGCGGCTCGAAATCTCGAAGCTGAATGCGCTCGACGACGCCGGCGCGATCGCGGTGCACGACCTGTCGCTGACCGTGAGCGGCGGCGAGATCGTCGGCATCGCCGGCGTCTCGGGCAACGGCCAGCGGCAGCTCGTCGAGGTGCTGGCCGGCCAGCGCGAGGCCCAGGGCGGCGCCATCACGCTGCACGGCGAGGCCTATCATGCGTTGCGCTCCGAGATGCGCGAGCACAAGCTGTCGTGTCTGCCGGAGGAACCGCTGCGCAACGCCTGCGTCGGCCGCATGAGCGTCGCCGACAACATGGCGTTCCGAGATTTCGATCGCGCGCCGTTTGCCCGCGGCAACTGGTGGCTCGACGGCGGCGCGTTCACGGCGAATGCGAAGAAGCAGATCGAGAGCTACAAGGTGCGGACGCGCACGCCCGACACGCCGATCGGCGAGCTGTCGGGCGGCAACGTGCAGCGCGCCGTGCTGGCGCGCGAGCTCGGCCGCGACGTCGACATCATGATCGCGGCGAACCCGTGCTTCGGTCTCGACTTCGCGGCGGTGGCGCAGATCCGCGCCGAGATCATGGCGGTGCGCAACCGCGGCGCCGCGGTGCTGCTGGTCAGCGAGGACCTCGACGAGCTGTTGGAACTTGCCGATCGCATCGTGGTGATGTTCCACGGCACCTTCGTCTACGAGACGCCGGCGCAGAGCGCCGATCTCACGCGCATCGGCCGTCACATGGCGGGGCATTGAGCCTTACTCGGCCTTGATGCCGGCCTCACGGACGAGCTTGCCCCACTTTGTGGCCTCGGCCTTGATGAAGGCCGCGAACTCGGCGGGAGAGCCAGTCACGGCGCCCAGAAAGTTCGGCTCTAGAAATTTCGTGCGGAAGTCGTCATCGGCGAAGATCTTCTGAACGTCGGCATTGATCTTGGTGACGATGTCGGGCGGCGTGCCGGCCGGCGCCCAGAGGCCGTACCAGCTCACCGCTTCGAAGCCCGGCACGCCGCTTTCGTCGACAGTCGGCACATTCGGATATTGCGGCAGGCGCTGCTTGCTGGCGATGGCGGCCGGCCGGAGCTTGCCGGCCTTGATGCCCTGGTCGACCAGTGCGCCGCTGAGAAAGCTCATCGGCACATGGCCGCCGAGCAGGTCGGTGACGAGCGGCGCGCCGCCGCGATAATGCACCGGCGTGAGCTTGATGCCGGTCATGCTCTCGAACAGCACCATGTTGATGTGGCTCGATCCGCCGAGCCCGACCGTGCCGTACTGCAGCTCGCCGGGTTTTGCTTTCGCGGCGGCGATCACGTCGCTGACGGTCGTCATCGGCGAAGACGCCGTCAGCACCAGGAACTGGTTCGAGAAGCCGAACCCGCTCACAGGCGTGAAGTCCTTGTCCGGATCGAACGCCAGTTTGCTCACCATGAACGGCGTGATCGCGAAGGTCTCCATCCCGGTGGCAAACAGCGTATAGCCGTCGGCCGGCGATTTCGCGACCGCCTCGGCGCCGATCTGGGTGCCGCCGCCGCCCTTGTTCTCGATCACGATGCTCTGGCCCCACAGTGTCGTGAGCCGCTGCGACACCGCGCGGGTGACGATATCGACCGAGCCGCCGGCCGGATAAGGCACGACGATGCGGACCGGTTTGGATGGAAAGCTCTGCGCTGCGGCGTGTGTGGCTGCGGCGAAGCACGCGCCCACGGCGAACAGTCCGGCGATTATTGCGGAGCGCATCTGCATCGCGGCATTCCCCCGTGCATCGACAGCGGCAGTCGAAGCCTCGATAGTAGCCGCTCCCTGAATGGTGTCCATGCAAGGACAGGGCCGGGCAAGCAGAGGAAGCATCGCGATGTTCGAACGTCAGAACGTATTTCCGGAAGGGTTGTCGAAGCGGGTCGTCAAAGGCCATCTGCTTTATGCGCCGGTCGTGACCGTCGTGCCGGGCAAGCTCGTGTTTCTCTCCGGCATCTTGTCGCGCGACGTGAACGGCGAGATCGTCGGCAAGGGTGACATGCGGGCGCAGATCCGGCAGGTGTTCCGGAACATCCGCACCGCGCTGGCGTCAGTCGGAGCCACGTTCGCCGACGTGGTGAAGCGGCAGACCTTCACCACCGACATCGAGGCTTATTACCAGCACATTGATGCGCGCATGGAGTTCTGCGGCGACGCGCTTTCGACCAGCACAGCGGTCGAGGTGCGCAGGCTGTCGCATCCGGATTTTCTGATCGAGGTCGAGGTGATCGCGGTGATCAGGGAGTGACTACTGCCCAACTATTTGCGCCATTCTCCGCCGTCATGCCCGGCCTTGTGCCGGGCATCTCGCTTAGGGGGCACAGTGCGTCCCTAAGCGAGATGGCCGGGACATAGGCGAGCGAAGCGACGCCGTCCTTTGGACGGCTATGCCCGGCCATGACAGCGACTATTTTCAGGGCTAGCGCCAGACGTCCTATGCCCGCAGCCCCGCGATCACGAAATCGACCATCTGATCGATCGTCGGCTCAGGCTTGTCGGCGCATTGCGCGATCAATTGCGGATGGAAGAAGCGCACCATCGAGGTGCAGGTGCAGACCGCGGCAAGCTCCACGTCGGACACCTTGAATTCGCCGGAGGCGACGCCGTCGGCGATCACAGCCGCGATCGAGGCGGTGAGGCAATCGATGTGCGCCTTGCAGCCTTCCCAGTCCTCTTCCATGGCGACCGCCACCATGTCGTGCATCTTGAGATCGGCGACATAGCGCTCGGAATTCATCCGGTGGATGGTGGTGACCAGCTCGCGGAGCTTGACCGCGGCCTTGTCGTTTCCAGCCGCGATGGCCTGCGACTGCCGCTCGACCTGGCCCATCAGCCGGCGGGCGACGCCGCCATTGATCGACTTCTTGGAATCGAAGAAGCGGTAGACATTGGCCGGGCTCATCTTCAGAGCCTTGGCGATGTCGGCCACCGTGGTCTTCTGGTAGCCGATCTCGCGGAACAGCCGTTCGGCGGTCACGAGGATCCGCTCGCGCGTGTCTGTTTCGACCTGTTCTGCCACGTTCAGCATCGGCGTTTATCTCAGGCGCTCTCTTGGTCTTATATCTTCTTATTCGGCCGCAATCGCAAGCGGCCCCGGAACCGGCGGCGAACTGTGCTCCGGGCCGGCGGGCGAAATTTCCGCGTCGCCGTGCTCGTCCAGGCGCTTGCGATACCACAAGGCATAGAGACCCGGCAGGTAAAGGAGCGTCAGGAAGGTCGCAACGAACAGCCCGCCCATGATGGTGATCGCCATCGGGCCCCAGAAGGCCGAGCGCGACAGCGGGATCATCGCGAGAATCGCGGCGAGCGCCGTGAGCACCACCGGCCGGGCGCGCCGCACCGTGGCCTCGACGATTGCCTCGCGGCGGGTCAGCCCGTGGGTCACGTCGGACTCGATCTGGTCCACCAGGATCACGGCGTTGCGCATGATCATGCCGGCGAGCGCGATGAGGCCGAGCAGCGCCACGAAGCCGAACGGCTTGTCGGCGACGTTCAGGCCCAGCGACGCGCCGATGATGCCGAGCGGAGCGGTGAGGAACACCAGGATCAGCCGTGAGATGCTCTGCAGCTGGATCATCAGCAGCGTCAGCATGACGAACAGCATCAGCGGGAAGAGCACGAAGATCGAGGCGTTGCCCTTTTCAGACTCCTCGATGGCGCCGCCGATCTCGATCCGGTAGGCCGGCTCGAGATGGTCGCGGATGTCCTTGAGCTTCGGCCAGATCGCGTTGGTGACGTCCGGCGGCTGCACGCCGTCGATCACGTCGGCGCGCACCGTGATCGCCATGTCGCGGTTGATGCGCCAGAGTATCGGCTCCTCGTGGGAGTATTCGACCTTGGCGATCTGCGAGAGCGGCACGGCCACGCCATTGCGGGTGTAGAGCGAGAGGTCGCCGATGCGGCCGAGATCGAGCCGCTCGGTCGGCACAGCGCGCGCCACCACCTCGACCTTCTCGATGCCGTCGCGCACCGTGGTGACCGACGTGCCCGAGATCAGCATGCTGAGCGATTGTGAGATGTCCTGCGGCGTCAGCCCGAGCGCCCGCACGCGATCCTGGTTGACCACGAGCTTGAGATACGGCGACTGTTCGTTCCAATCGAGATGCGGGTCGACCACCATTTCGTCGGTGCGCATCACCTCGCGCACCTGATAGGCGATGTCGCGCACTTTCTGGGTGTCAGGGCCGATCACGCGGAACTGCACCGGGAAGCCGACCGGCGGGCCGAAGTTGAAGCGGTCGACGCGCACGCGCGCCTCCGACAGCGCGCCGTCGGCGACCGACTTCTCGAGCCGCGCCTTGATGCGCTCGCGGGCGTCGACGTCCTTCGACACGATGACGATCTCGGCGAAGGACTCGTTCGGCAGTTGCGGATTGAGGCCGAGCCAGAACCGCGGCGAGCCCTGGCCGACATAGGCCGTGTAGGTCGCGATGTCCTTGTCGCCCTTGAGCATGGCTTCGGCCTTCTTGACCGACTGCAGCGTCGTGCCGAACGCGGTGCCGGCCGGCAGTCGGAGCTGGAAGAACAGCTCGGGCCGCTCCGAGAGCGGGAAGAACTGCTGCTGCACGCGGCCGAAACCCACGATCGAAGCGACGAAGATGCCGACCGTGGCGAGCACCACCGTGATGCGGCGATTGACGCACCATTCGATGATGCGGCGCAGCCCGCGATACATGCGTGTCTCGTAGATCGCGTGCGGATCGTGGCTGGCTGCGGCCTTCTTGAAGTTCGGCAGGAGCTTGACGCCGATGTAGGGCGTGAAGATCACGGCAACGAACCATGACGCGACCAGCGCAAGCGCCACCACCCAGAAGATGCCGCCGGCATATTCGCCGACCGATGAATTGGCGAAGCCGATCGGCAGGAAGCCCGCCGCGGTGACCAGCGTGCCGGTCAGCATCGGAAAGGCGGTGGACTCCCAGGCGAAGGATGCGGCGCGCATGCGGTCCCAGCCCTGTTCCATCTTCACCACCATCATCTCGACCGCGATGATGGCATCGTCGACCAGCAGGCCGAGCGCGATGATCAGCGCGCCGAGCGTGATGCGGTGCAGGTCGAGGCCCATCGCATTCATGATGATGAAGACGATGGCGAGCACCAGCGGCACCGATAGCGCGACCACGATGCCGGTGCGCCAGCCGAGCGCGAGGAAGCTCACGAACAGCACGATCGCCAGCGCCTCGATGAAGGAGTGCACGAACTCGCCGACCGCATGCTCGACCACGACTGGTTGGTCGGCGATCTGTTCGAGCTCGAAGCCCTGCGGCACGGCCTTCATGAATTCCTGCGTGGCGCTTGCGACCGCGGGGCCGAGTTCGAGGATGTTGGCGCCTCTCGCCATCACGACGCCGATGCCGAGCGCGGCCTTGCCCTCCTGGCGCACCTGGAAGTCCGGCGGATCGACATAACCGTGGGTGACGGTCGCGATATCGCCCAGGCGGAACGTGCGGCCGTTGGCCTCAACCGGCGTCTCGGCCACGGTCTTGGCGCCGTCGAGCGCGCCGGTGACGCGCAATGGCACGCGCTGCGCGCCGGTTTCCACCGTGCCGGCCGGCACCACGGCGTTCTGCTTGGCGAGCGACTGGAAAATCTGATCGGTGGTGATGCCGAGCGTCGCGAGCTTGGAGTTCGAGAACTCGACGAAGATCTTCTCGGCCTGGGTGCCGTAGAGATTGACCTTGGTGACGTTCTTCACCTTGAGCAGCCGCTGGCGCAGGCCTTCGGCGACCTTCTTCATCTGCGCGTAGTCGGCGCCGTCGGCGGTCAGCATGTAAAGAATCGAATCGACGTCGCCGTATTCGTCGTTGACCGCCGGGCCTTGTACGCCGGCCGGGAGGTCGTTCCGGATGTCGTCGATTTTCTTGCGGATCTGGTAGAACAGCTGCGGCACGTCGCGCGCCGGCGTGTTGTCCTTGAACGCCACCTGCATCGCGGTGAAGCCCGGCTTCGTATAGGTCGTCACCTTGTCGAAGTAGGGCAGCTCCTGCATTTTCTTCTCGACCGGATCGGCGACCTGCGCCTGCATCTCGGTTGCGGTGGCGCCGGGCCAGGTCGCGGTGACCACCACGACCTTGATGGTGAAGGAGGGGTCTTCGGCGCGGCCGAGCTTCTCGTAGGACAGAAGCCCCGCGCCGCCGAACATCACGATCAGGAACAGGATCAGCGCAGGATGCGCGACGGCCCAGGCCGAGAGATTGAAGCGGCGCATGGAAGTTCTCCTCGACGATCGGGATCGTTGGGACGCTTAGCTTCGGTAATTGGCTTCAGTACGTTGGCTTCAGAACGACAGCGACGAGACGACCCGCACCTTCTGCGCGGGGTCGAGCTTCTGCACGCCGACCGCGACGACGTTGTTGCCTTCGTCGACACCGCTGCTGACCAGGACTTCGTTGCTCTGATAGGCCTTCACGGTGACGCGCTTCAGCGTCAGCGCGCCGGTCTTGTCATCGACGACATAAAGCGACGGCCCCTGGCCCTGATCGAACAGCGCGGCGAGCGGCAGACGTGCGACCTTTTCGCTCGCCGGGTCCGACAGCGTCAGCGTCGCGGTCATGCCGAGCTGCACGTTGCCGTCGGCGTCGGGCATCGAGAACTTGGCGAGATAAGTCCGCGTCATGGTGTCGGCCGAGGGCGCAAGCTCGCGAAGCTTGGCGACGTAGCGCTTGTTCGGCTCGGACCAGACGGCGACCCGCGCTTCGTCCGACTTGGCGCGCGCCAGCAGCGTTTCGGGAATCGCGACCACGGTCTCCTTCTCGGCGAGCCGCGCCACGCGGATCGCGGCCTGGCCGGCGGCCACCACCTGACCGGGCTCGATCAGCGTCGCGGTGACCACGCCTGGCGCGTCGGCGACCAGCGTCGCGTATGACAGCGAGTTCTTGGCGAGTTCGAGCGCGCGTTCACCGCGGTTGAGCCGCGCCCGCGCCTCGTCGGCGGTGGCCCTGGCCTGCTCGACCTGGGCGTCGGTTGTCCAGCCCTTCTGCTTGAGCTCTTTCGCCCGGTTCTCGGCGGCGGCGGCTTGCGCCAGCACGCCGGTCGCGGCGCGCTGCTCGGCTTCCGCCTGCTCGACCTGGAGGCTGAGGTCGACCTCATCCAGAGTGGCAAGCGGCTGGCCCGCTTCGACCAGATTGCCGACCTCGACCAGGCGCTTCAGCACCTTGCCGGTGACCCGGAAGCCGAGATCGCTTTCGATCCGCGGCCGGATGGTGCCGACGAAGCTGCGGTCGGCGACCTGGGTCTCGTAATGCACGGGCACGGCCAGGACCGGCCGGGCCGGGGCTACGGTCTGCGCGGTGATCTCGTTGCAGCCCACCAGACCCAAGGCCAGGGTCAGCAGCAGCAGCGCTGCCGACAACGTATTGGAATATTGGGCGAAATTGGTTTTTCCAGCCATTGCAGCACCTCTTGCGCTGCAATATAATGATTATATGAATGACGAAAGTCAATATTCGTCAGTTATCACGAATCGTTGCAAGTGCTTTACATTCGGGCCGCAGCCGACCTGAAAAACCTCCGATCCAACCAGCAACGCCTCCGGGGCGGCATCTTGATCGGTAAAAGCCGCAGCAGACAGCGGCCCGCCGTACACCGCCCCGGTGTCGAGATTGATCCGGTGGGGACCGAGGTCCGGACGTTGGGAGCGCAGCGGCGTGTGGCCATGCACGATGAGACGCCCGGGATTGAACTCGTCGGAATAGCGCTTGCGCGTCCACAGCATCGTGTTGCCGTCCTGCCGATCCAGCGGCACCGCCGGATCAATGCCGGCATGGACGAAGAACCGCAGGCCGTCGTCATGGCAGAGCGGCAGGCCGCGGATCCAGGCGATGTCGTCGGCCGGCAACTCCGCAGGCCTTTCGACACCGTAGCTCGCCAGAGTCGTGTCGCCGCCGTTGTTGATCCACAACGAGTCGCACGGCTCATCGACGGCGGACAGCAGCATGTCCTCGTGATTGCCTTTGAGGCAGATGACCTCGTCCGGGCGCTGCCCGGTGAGCCGCCGGAGTTTCTTGATCACCTGACGGCTGTCAGTGCCGCGATCGATATAGTCGCCGAGCAGGACAAAGCGGTGCGGCCGCGATCCGGCGTATTCGGCACAACGGTGCATCAGGTTGTCGAGCTTGGCGAAGCAGCCGTGCACGTCACCGATGGCGAATGTCAGCGAAGAGGAGGCCATGATCTGCTGTCTGTCCAAGCGCGCGCGAATTCACACCGCCCTCGTGACGATATGGCGTGCACGTGTCGTTTCGGCAAAGGCGTTTAGGCCATAGCCTGCGGAAAAATATGCCGTCCCGCGGTATCCAGCGGCAGCGGATCAACGCGAAGTACGGCTTGCAGCAGAAGCTCGCCATAAAGGTGCGGAAAGAGCGCACCGCCGCGGGACGGCTCCCACTTCAAGCGCGCACCAAGCGCATCGCCGTCGATCGCAACCAGGACGAGGTCGTGCTGGCCGGCAAACCATTTGCTGGCGGTTTCGGCGGCCTGTTCGGCGGTCGAGAAATGGATGAACCCGTCTTTGCGGTCGACCGCCGAGCCGCGATAGGCGCCCGAACGCTCGGCCTCGTGCCATTCGGACGCGGTGCAGATTTTATAGATCACGCTCATCGTCGGATTAACTCAGGCCCTGCGCTTCGATGCAACCGGTAGCAACGGTTGGCCCGTTGCCCTCCACGGCTGCGTGAAGCGCTTGGTCGGCTTGCAGTCAGAGGCAAAGGTGCAGACCATGCTGGGGTTTCGGAAAAATCGTTTGCCGGTTCTTGGGGGGCTTTGAATGGGCACATTGAAGAATTGGCGCGTCGTATTCGCGATTTTCGGCGTGCTTTGCGGTAGTCAGGTAGCATGCGGACAGCAGATGCCGCGAGTCGTCGTCCTGACGCCGGCGCAGACGCAATGGATTCCCAAAATCTTTCACGAGACGCTGGCCGGACTTGGCTATCGGGAAGGCGTCAATCTCCGCGTCGACGTGGTCTCCGCCGACGGCAAGCTCGATCGCCTGCGCAAGCTGGCCGACGATGCGGTTCGAACCGCGCCGAATGTCATTGTCGCGGTGAACACCCCCGGCACCCAGGCGGCGGCCGACGCCACCAGTACGATTCCCATCGTGTCTGCGGCGGTGGGCGATCCGGTGCTGCTTGGCTTTGTGAAAAGCATTGCGCGTCCGGAACGCAACATCACCGGCGTCGCCAATATGGCGGGCGACATCACATCGAAGCGAATCGCGCTCCTGAAGGAGGTCGCGCCGTCGGTCCGGCGCGTGGCCGTGTTCCTGCATCCCGACGAGCCGATCGTTGCGCCACAGATGAAAGACATCGAGGCATCGGCAGGAAAGCTCGGCATCGAGTATCGGACGTTTCCGATGCGGTCCACGGACGATCTGCTGCGGTCGATGCGGCAAGCCGTCGAATGGAAGGCGGACGCGGTGCTGCGTCTGGCCGGGCAGGGCTTCGCACTTGGCGCCGACACCGGCCGCCTTGCGACCGAGCGCCGGTTGCCTTCCATGCTGATGTCCAAGCGCGACGTCGAGGCCGGTGGCCTGATGTCCTACTTCGCCGACCACCGCGATCTGTTCGCGCGGATCGCGATGCAGGTCGACCGCATTCTGAAGAGCGCGGCACCGCGCGACCTGCCATTCGAACTGCCGACGCGGTTTGAACTGATCGTCAACACCAGGACCGCGAAGACGCTCGGCCTCGAGGTGACGTCGTCGGTGCTGGCGCGTGCCGATGAGGTGATCGAGTAGAAAAGAAAAAGGCCGGCTTCAAGCCGGCCTTTGAAGCGTCAAGTCTTGAGGGCCAAGTCTTGAGTGCCAAGTCTTGAGTTCTAAGCCGCGCCGCGGACTTCGCCGCCGCCGGGCGGCGGCACCGGCACGCCGCCGGCCGTGTATTCGTTGAGCTTGTTGCGCAGGGTGCGGATCGAGATCCCTAAGATGTTGGCCGCGTGCGTGCGGTTGCCGAGGCAATGTTTGAGCGTCTCGAGAATAAGGTCACGCTCGACATCGGCGACGGTGCGGCCGACCAGCGTGCGCGTCACCTGCTCGGCGGCCTGCGCCGCGTAAGCCGCGGGCCCCGAGCGAGCCTGATCGAGGCGCGCGCCGTCCGGGGTCAGGATGCCGTCGACGCCAATGTCAGTGCCGGTCGCAAGCAGCACCGCGCGATGGATGGTGTTCTCCAACTCGCGGACGTTGCCCGGCCAGCGGTGCACCGATAGCGCCCGGCGGGCCTCGGCCGAGAACGGCCGCAGCGCCACGCCATTGGCTTCGGAATATTTCTTGGCGAAGAACTGCGCGAGCTCGATGACGTCGGCGGGACGCTCGCGGAGCGGCGGCAGCTTGAGGTTGACGACGTTGAGGCGGAACAAGAGGTCCTCACGGAATGTGCCGGCACGCGCCGCCTCGGCGAGGTTGCGGTTCGAGGTCGCGATGATGCGGATGTCGACCGGCACCGGGCGGGTGCCGCCGACGCGATCGATGACGCGCTCCTGGATGGCACGCAGGAGCTTGGCCTGCAGCCGCACGTCCATCTCGGAGATTTCGTCGAGCAGCAGCGTGCCGCCGGTCGCCTCTTCGAACTTGCCGATGCGCCGCGCGATGGCGCCCGTGAAGGCGCCCTTCTCGTGGCCGAACAGCTCGGACTCCAGAAGATTTTCCGGGATCGCCGCGCAGTTGACGCAGATGAAAGGCTTCTTCGAACGATTGGAACGGGTGTGGACGTAGCGCGCCAGCACCTCCTTGCCGGTGCCGGACTCGCCGGTGATCAGCACCGACGCGTCCGAAGTGGCGATCTGCGTGGCAAGCTTGATCACCTGGGCGGTCGCGTCGTCGCGGTAGATCAGGTCGCGCGAATCGTCGGTCACGGCGGCGAGAACGGCGGCGATCAGCTCCGGGTCGGGCGGCAGCGGAATGTATTCCTTGGCGCCGGCATGGATCGCGTCGACCGCTGCGCGGGCGTTGTTCTCGATGCCGCAGGCGACGATCGGCACATGGATGTGCTCGAGCTCGAGGCGGGAGACGAGATCGCCGATATCGAGCGCCACCTCGACCATCATGAGATCCGCGCCGCGGCCGCGCATCACGGCGAGCGCCTGATCGATGGTCTCGGCGTGGGTCACGGCGGCGCCGCGATCCATCGCCATCTTGGTTGCGGAGGTCAGCTGGCCTTTGAGCGTTCCGACAATCAGAAGTCGCATGGGTTCGCCCTTTCCTTAGTGTTTCTGTGTTGTCGGCACGATCTCGTCGGGTCGGCGGTTTCCGCTCGACGGGATCACGCTCTAGTTTCTTTCGGTCTTGATGACTTCCGTCATCGTCACGCCGAGCTTGTCCTCGACGAGCACCACCTCGCCGCGGGCGACCAGGCGGTTATTGACGTAGATGTCGATCGCTTCGCCGACCTTGCGGTCGAGCTCCAGCACCATGCCGGGGCCAAGCCGCAGCAGTTCGCCGACATCCATGCGGGCGCGGCCGAGAATCGCCGACACCTGCACCGGCACGTCGAACACCGCTTCGAGGTCGGCCGCGCTTCGCGCGTTGTTCTCGCCGTCCTGGGCGGCGATGGTGGAATCGGCCGGATCGGCCGGCGGAGCCGCGGCGTTGTCGAGATCGGGAAGCGGGACTTTGTCGTTCATGTGATGTCTCCAAGTTCAGGCATCAGGGCTGAAGGCCGTGCGCCGAGATAGCGGGCGATGGCGGTGGTCACGGCGGCGTCGATCTTGTTGATGTCGCGGATCACACCACCGTCGGCCCATTCGATCTTGCAGTCGCCGAGCGCGATTTCGGGCTCGGCCAGCACCACGACGCGGCCGTCGAAGCCGCGATTGCGGGCGATTTCGGTGAGCTGCTCGCGGGCGGTCTCGAGCAGCGCGTCGTTGACGCGCACCACGACATGCGGCGCCGACGTGAGCTGGCGGAAGCATTCGGTGACGAGGGCCTCGACCTCGCCGAACGGCTGGCGCGCCATCAGCTCCGGCACGATCTTGCGGGCAATGGCGAGCGCAAGCTCGATGGATTCCTGCTCGATGCGCTGCTCGGCCGCGACCACACCACGTGCAAAGCGCTCGATGGCGTCGCCGATCTGCCCGAAGGCTGTGGCGGTCTGCTGGGTGGCGGCAGCGGTGGCGTCCTGCTGGCCTCCCGCATAGCCCTCGCGGAAGCCCTTGGCTTCCGCTTCGGCCAGCATCAGCGCGTGCTCGGCCGCGGCGACCGCCTTCTCGGCCTTGGCGGTTGGCGCGAAGTCTTGGTCGAACAGGAATTTGGCTTTTGCGGTCACGCCACTCATCCTCAGTAGACCAGCTCTTCGTCACGCGTCTTGGAGATGACGATCTCGCCCTTGGCGGCAAGGTCCTTGGCCATGTTGACCAGCATGACCTGCGCCTCGTCGACGTCGCGCAGCCGGACCGGGCCCATGGACTGCATGTCATCGACCAGCATCTTGGCGGCACGGCTCGACATGTTGCCGAGGAAGAATTCCCGCACCGTCTCGCTGGCGCCCTTGAGCGCGACCGCAAGCTTGTCCTTGTCGACGTTGCGCAGCAGCGTCTGCGCGGAGCCCGAATCGAGCCGCACCAGGTCGTCGAAGGTGAACATCAGCGTCTTGATGCGCTCGGCCGATTCGCGGTTGGCCTCTTCCAGCGAGGTCATGAAGCGGGTTTCGGTCTGGCGGTCGAAGTTGTTGAAGATTTCGGCCATCACCTCGTGGGCATCGCGACGGTGGGTCTGCGACAGGCTCGACATGAATTCGGTGCGCAGCGTCTGCTCGACGCGCTCCAGCACCTCTTTCTGCACCGCTTCCATCCGAAGCATGCGGTTGACCACATCGAGCGAGAGGTCCTCCGGCAGAATGGCGAGCACGCGGGCGGCATGTTCCGGCTGCAGCTTCGACAGCACCACGGCGACGGTCTGCGGATATTCGTTCTTGAGATAGTTCGCCAGCACCTCTTCCTGGACGTTGGCGAGCTTCTCCCACATGTTGCGGCCGGCCGGTCCACGGATTTCGTCCATGATGCCGTTGACGCGCTCCGGCGGCAGGTATTGCTGCAGCAGCCGCTCGGTGGCGTCGTAGTTGCCGAGGATCGCGCCGGAGGCCGACAACCGGCCGACGAATTCCAGCAGCAGATTCTCGACGAGGTTTGCTTCGACGGTGCCGAGCGTCGACATCACGATCGACAGCTGGCGGAGCTCGTCGTCATCCAGCAGGGCCCAGATTTTTGCGCCATGCTGCTCGCCGAGCGCGAGCATCAGCACCGCCGCCCGTTCCGGACCGGTGAGCTGCTTCTGTCCCTTTGGCGTCTCGCTCTGCCTGTTGGCGAGCGTGGCGACCAGGGATTCGACGTCAGTAGAGGCTTTTTTCGCTGGAGCGGCCATGATGCGTCGATGGTTTCAATGATGTTCGGTTAAGCGGCGTTCTCGTGCAGCCAGGCGCGGACGATGGCTGCGGTCTCGTTCGGATTCTTGTCGGCGAGATCGCCGACCTTCTGCACGGATTGGGCGTGCACCTGGCCTTGCACCTGGGCGATCTCGATCATCGCGGAGGTGCGGCTCGGCGGCGGAGGCGGCAGCGGGGCCTGCTCGGCGGCGGGTGCGGTCCCGGCCGCTCCCGTGGCGGCGATTGCGGCCGGCGGCAGGCCGAGTGCGGTGAGTGTGGGGTAGGCGGCGGCGATCGCAGCCTGCTGCTGCGCTTCCGGCGTCATGATGCGGCGGAGCATCGGGCGCACCACCAGCAGCATCGCCAGCAGGCCGAGCAGCGCCATCACGCCGAGCTCGATGCCGCGCATGATGTCGTCCTTGGTGAACTGCAGCATGCCCATCCAGCTCGCGGGCTCGGCGGCCGGCACCGACGGCGTCTCGGCGAGGCGGAGGTTTGCGACCTCGACCTGGTCGCCGCGCTTGGCGTCGAAGTTGACCGTGCTGCGGACCAGGGCAGCGATGCGGTCGATCTCTTCCTGGCTGCGCGGCTGATAGACCGTCTCGCCCTTGTCGTTCTTGGCGTAATTGCCATCGACCACGACCGCGACCGAGAGACGGTTGATGCGGCCGCCTTCGATCACCTCGGTCTTGGTGGTGCGGGAGATCTCGTAGTTGACGACCTCCTCGGTCTTGCGGTTCTGCTCTTTCTGCGGCGGCTGGCCGTCGTTGCGCTGCGCGCCGCCCGGCAGGTCGTTGCCGACCGAGACAGCCGCCGCGCCCGCGTCGGCGGCGCCGCTCGATTCCTCGCGGGTCTGGCTCGAACGCACCACGCGGCTTTCCGGATCGAAGCGATCGGTGGTCTGGGTGACGCGGTTGAAGTCGAAGTCGATGTTGACGCGGACCTGGGCGCGGCCCGGCCCCACGACCGAGGTGACGATCGCTTCGACGTCCTGCCGCATGCGATTTTCGGCCGCGGTCTTGCGTTCGTCGGCGGTCGAGCCGCCGCCCGCGTCATCGCCGTTGCCGTCGGCGAGCAGCCGGCCAGCCTCGTCGATCACCGAGACGCGCTGCGGCTTGAGGCCGTTCACAGCGGTCGCGACCAGATGGCGGATCGCCCGCACCTGCTGCTGCTCCAGCGCGCCGCGGACCTTCAGCACGATCGAGGCCGACGGCTCGGCCTTATCGCGCGAGAACAGCGGCCGCTCCGGCAGTACCAGATGCACGCGCGCCTGCTGCACGCGGTCGATGGCGCGGATGGTGCGCGCGAGCTCGCCTTCCAGCGCTCGCAGATGGTTGATGTTCTGCACGAAGCTCGTCGCGCCCAGCGCGTCCGACTTGTCGAAAATCTCGTAGCCGACGCCGCCGCCCTTCGGCAGGCCGGACTCGGCAAGCTTCATCCGCAGCCGCGGCACCTGCTCCCGCGGCACCAGCACGATCGCGCCGTCGCTCTTGAGGTCGTAGGGGATGCCCTGGCGTTCGAGGTCTTTGATGATGGCCGATGAGTCTTCGACGGACAGATCGGTGAAGAGCGGCACCATTTGCGGTGCTGCGGCGCGCATGATCAGGAAGGCGAAAAATCCCATCAGCGCGAGGCCGACGCCGCCCAATGCAATGATGCGAGTGATGCCGAGAGTCCGAAAGAACGTGATGAAGGCTTGCACGCGGGCGTCCCCTGAGTCGGCAAAAAGTACCGACCGGCAGAAATTGCCCAGCGCATGGTTACCACCGGGTTAATGGACGCGTTAACCGGGCTCCGGCGCTAACAAATTGGGCGGCACAGTTGTGCCGCCCATGAAAGAATCGCGCGATTTGCGAATTATTGGATCAGCGCCGCGACGCGGTTGTCCTTCGGATCGATGATCAGCACCTTGTCGTCCTTGACCAGGATCGAATGCGCCTTGACCTGCGGCACCTTGGAGGCAACCTCCACCGGCATGGGCTTCAGAGGAATGCCCGCGGGCACGACCTCGCCAACCGTCATCGGGACCTTGGCGACCTGGTTCTGCTCCTGCGGTGGCTCGACCTTCATGTCCTTAAGGACGATTTCCTTGATGATGTGCCGCTGCTCCATCGTCAGATTGACGGTTTCGGCGGCCTGCGACGGCGCGGTGCCCGACGTGCTGGGAATTTGCGCCTCGACCGGCAGCGATAGCGTCAGCATGGCCGCAGCAGCAGCGAGGTAAAGCCGCGCTTTGATTCGATTGTGGCCAACCATGTTTACCTCCGCCAAAAACCAATGATTAAGAACGTTTGCCGCGCGGCCGGGTTCCGCGCTGCACCGCGGTTCTCGTCCCATATTGCAGGCCGTTAGCGGCGGGAATGCGGAAATGGCCGCGGAAACATGGCGGTCGCAGCCATGTTCCCGGGGCCGGCGGTGTGTCTGGCGGGGTCAGTAGCAGCGTTCGAAGCCGCGACTGTCGATCATGCAGCCGCCTGTGGAATAGCCGGTGGTGTAATAGCCGCCGCGCGGTGCCACGACGGTCTCGCGCGGGGCCACGTAGGCCGGTTGGTCGACGATCACCTCGCGGCGCGGCACGACGACGACGCGTTCGCGCGGCGGTGCGACCACCACGTAGGACCTATCCTGCACCACGTAGTCGGGGCCGTTGTCGTAGACGTAGCCTAGTGCGGGCGCCGCAACGGCATCCATGTCGGCGACGTACAGGGTTTCGGCGCGTGCGGCGGCCGTGGCCGCGAGGGCAAATGCAGCAGCAGCGGCGCCGGTCAACAATGCGGTTCTCATCATCCGTCTCCTTGCCTTCAGCGCGTGCACGCACCTTCGCGCCACGCAAGCCCCATAGCCGAGACGGAAACGGCGGTCGCAACGCGCTGTTCCTGCCGCATATTGGGTATTGCTCGGGCCGCACCGTGATCGCGGAACCCAAATGAAAAGCGCCGGCGAAACGCCGGCGCTTCAGGAATTCTCTGGGATTTGGCTACTGCCGGTATTGCTGGATGCGCGTGGTGCGCAGGCCGGCGAGGCCGTGCTGGTCGATCGAGTACTGCCAGGACAGGAATTCCTCGACCGTCAGGGTGTATCGGGCGCAGGCCTCTTCAAGTGACAGCAGGCCGCCGCGAACGGCCGCGACCACCTCCGCCTTGCGGCGAATAACCCAGCGCTTGGTACCCGGGGCCGGCAGATCCGCGATCGTCAACGGACTTCCGTCGGGCCCGATCACATACTTGACCCTCGGGCGGTGGGGCTCGGTCATCGATACACACTCACGACTACTGAGAACACACTCACTGACTGTGATGACACATTACGGGCCGCGACTTAAAATTTGGCTAAGCGCGCCAGACAATTGGGTAAAAATTGCCCCTAGTTTCTCAACGGCTTGAGAAGGTGTGCAACGGCCCGCGCAGCGGCATTTTTCCTGAATTTGCGCGGTTTTCGATTCCCCTGCGGGCTTCAGAACTAAACGAAGCGTTACCTTGGTCGCGCGCCGATCACTCGCGGATGACGCGCTTGAGCTTGTCGAGCGTGTAGTTTTGTCCGGCGATCGACAGCGTCGGCGGCGATTGCGTGAGATCGGCGGAATCGACCATTGCCTGGATCTCGGTCGGGACCGCCACTGTCTGTCCGGTGCTGTCGGTTGCGGTGACCGTGAGCTTGTAGTTGCCGTCGGGCACTTTCGCGCCGGTGTTGTCCTTGCCATCCCAGGTGAACGGCTGATTGCTACCGGCATTCAGCGAGCCGGAGGCCGTATAGACCGTCTGGCCCGCCGAGTTGATGATGTTGATGGTCGCATTCGCGGGCTTCGCCACCGACATCAGCCAGGTCGCGCTGCCGTTGGTGAGCGGTGCGGTGTCGCCGTCGACCGCGACCGTCTGGCCGACGAAGTTGAGCGCCTGCGTGTTCTGCGCGGTCTGCTGCAGCGACACCAGCGTCGTGAGCTGGCTGTTGGATTTGAGCTGTTGCTCGACTTGCGCGAATTGCACGAGCTGCGCGGTGAACTGGTTGGTGTCGAGCGGGTCGAGCGGATTCTGGTTCTGCAGCTGCGTCGTGAGCAGTTGCAGAAAGGTCTGGAAATTGCCGGCGATCGTGCCGTCGTCGACACCGGTCGAGCTCGACGACGAGCCGTTGTTGGTCGTCTGTGAGGTAACCTGCGATGTGGTGGCTGGGATCGTTGTCATGATGCGTTGTCCTGAAAGTCTCAGACGCGGATGTCGAGGCCGCCGCTCATTCCGAGCAGGCGGCCGTAGCCTTGACGCTGTACCGGCAGCGGAGTCGTGTCTTCGTCCGGCACCATCACCGTGGTGCCTTTGAACGAACCCTGATCGTCGCTCTGCGCCGATTGCTGACGCAGCGAGAACTCAAGACCGTTGTCGGAGGTCTTCAGGCCCGCCTGCTGCAGCGCGCGCTCGAGCTGCTGGGAATCGCGCTTGAGCAGGTCGAGGGTCTCGGCTTTGTCGACGACCAGACGTGTGGTGGCATTGCCGTTCTTGTCGATATCGACTTTGACGTCGACACGGCCGAGCTCCGGCGGGTCGAGGCGGATCTCGAACTGCCGCTTGCCGGCGACGGCACGACTGGCGATCTCCACCGGCAGTGCGCTCACTTGAAAGGCCGCCGAATTGTCGGTGCCGAGTTGAAGCTGCGCATGAAACTGCGTCGATGACGGCGTCGGGGCCTGCGTCTGGTTTGTGGTGGCGCCGGACGCGGCTGCCGTGGCCGTCGCGGGAGCCGAAGCGGCTGCGTCCGCTGCGGCGGCATTCGCGGCAGCCTGAGCATTCTGCACCTGCACTGCAGCGGTCTTGGCCGCGTCGGCGGCCGGCGTCGCGCGACGGCCGCGCGTGTCGGCCTCGTTGACGTCAGGGGCGGGCTTGGCCGCGCTGTGATGGCTCACATCGGCGGGCTGGTCGCCGCCCTGCTGGCCGGAGACGTCGTCGGAATCGGACTGGGACTGGGCTGCCGCGATCCTGGTGTCGGAGATCGCGTCGGATTTGGCCTGCGCCAATGCCTTGGTCCCGCCCTTGGTATCGACCTTGGCATCACCTTTGGCATCGGCCTTCGCGTCTTTCTTGCCGTCGCCCTTGATGTCGTCGTTGGGGGCGGCTTTGCCCTTGCCCTTCGCGTCATCGGTCGCTGCCGCCGGGTCGGCCGCGCCGGCATTCGCCGTGGCGGCGTTCTGCACGGCCGCCTGCAGGCCCGCCAGCGCGTCGGTCTGTGCAGCCTTGCCGCTTGTGGCTGCATCGGACTGCGCCGCGTCGGTCACGAGCGGTTGCGGCGCTACGACGTTGGGGTCGGCGGCAACGGCAACGGGCTGCTGCGCCGCATCGACAACCGCCGGCATCGCCACGGTGGCGCCATCGCCGGCCTTGGTGTCGGAATCGGCATCCGCCGGCGCCGGGTTGCTGTCGTCGGTTTTGCCGGTTTTGTCGCCGTCTTTGCCGGCCACGGCGCCCTTGGCGTTCACGTTCACCTCTGCGGTCACGTTCACGCTCGCGTTCGCCTCCGTGTCCTTGGCATCCTTGGCGTTTGCCGGACTCGAATTGTCGCTTGGGCTCTTGGCGTCATTCGTGGAATTGCGGTCCGCCCTGGCGTTGGGCTGCCGGTCCTGGCCCGCCGGGCGGCTGTCGTCGCTGCGGTCGCTCCGGGCGGTGTGAGCTGCCGGCGTCTGGTCTGATGGCGGCGTGGCGCTATCCAGCATGTCGGCGAACGGCGAGCTTTGGGCGCCGTCGTTGGCTTCCGCGCGGCCCCGGGGTTGGGAATGATGGAAACGCGACTGCTGGGCGGCATTGATTTCAGACGCGACGCTCGGCACCTAGCACCTCGATTGATATTTTTTAAGCAGGGTTGGTCCTGTCAGGACCTGTGCAACCGCCGGGCCAGGGCCTCTGGAATTAATTCATGAGAAATATCAATGCATTAAGAGCGCCGCCCGGAGCAGGGCACCGGCACGCTTTGCGCCTCGGGCGGCAAGAATTGCCGGGTCCGCGATCTGGGGGCCTCGCATTGCTTGGCCACAGTCGGTCCCTATAGTAAGGGCCTGTCTCCGATAGCCTTGAAAATGCAGGAGCGCGGCGGACGCCGCTGCCGGAATGCGCAACAGTCTCGACCTCGACGGACCCCCGCAGGACACCTGCGTCGTCGTCGCCATGTCCGGCGGCGTCGACTCGTCGGTGACCGCGGCACTGCTCAAGGCCGAGGGCTACGACGTCGTCGGCGTGACCTTGCAGCTCTACGACCACGGCGCCGCGACCCATCGCAAGGGCGCCTGCTGCGCCGGCCAGGACATCCACGACGCCCGCGCGGTCGCCGACCGGATCGGCATTCCGCACTACGTGCTCGACTATGAGAGCCGCTTCAAAGAGGCCGTGATCGACCGCTTTGCCGAAAGCTATGTCTCGGGCGAGACACCGGTGCCTTGCGTCGACTGCAACATGGCGATCAAGTTCAAGGACCTGCTCGGCACCGCGCGCGAGCTCGGCGCCAAGGTGCTGGCGACCGGCCACTACGTCGCCTCGCGGGTCACGGCGGACGGCCGCGCGCTCTATCGCGCCAAGGAAGAGGAGCGCGATCAGAGCTACTTCCTGTTCGGCACCACGCGCGAGCAACTCGACATCCTGCGCTTCCCGCTCGGCGACATGACCAAGGCCGAGACGCGCGAGCATGCGCGGCGCTTCGGTCTTGCGATTGCCGAAAAGCACGACAGCCAGGATATCTGCTTCGTGCCGACCGGCCGCTACACCGACATCATCGAGCGGCTGAAGCCTGGCGCGGCGGCGGCCGGAGACATCGTCGATCTCGACGGCAAGGTGCTCGGCCGCCACGACGGCATCATCCATTTCACCGTCGGCCAGCGGAAGGGGCTGAAGATCGCAGGCCCGGCGCCGCTTTACGTCGTGGCGCTCGACGCCGCGAGCCAGCGCGTCATCGTCGGCCCCCGCGAGGCGCTGACCATGCGGCGTATCGCGCTGCGCGACGTCAATTGGATCGGCCAGGGCGCCCTCGATGGCGCTGTCGGCGACGGACGTCTCGAAGTGTTCGTCAAGGTGCGCTCGACCCGGCCGCCGCAGGCGGCGTGGCTTTCGCGCGGTGCAAGTGGCTTCGAGGTCGAACTCATTGACGGTGAGGACGGGGTTTCGCCCGGTCAGGCCTGTGTATTCTACGACAGCGCGCAGGGGCAGGCGCGGGTGCTCGGCGGCGGCTTCATCAAGGCGGCTGCGGCGACCGCAAGAGCAGCCTGAGAGAGCGGCGTAAGCCGGAAGAAGAGCAGGGGGCGGGGCGATGGGGGCGGCGCTCGATCGCGAGCAGATCGAAAAGGCGTATGCGCGCTGGGCGCCGGTCTATGACTTGGTGTTCGGTACGGTTTTCGAGCGTGGCCGGATGGCCGCGATCGAGGCCGCCGAGAAGCACTGCGGCGCGAGCGGCGGGCGCATTCTCGAGGTCGGCGTCGGCACCGGAATTTCGCTGCCCGACTATTCACGCGTCAATCGCATCGTCGGCTTAGACATCTCGGCGCCGATGCTGAAACGGGCGCGGGAGCGTGTCGTCGAGCACAAGCTCGACAACGTCGAGGCGCTGGCCGTGATGGACGCCAAGCACCTCGCGGTGCCCGATGCATCATTCGACGTGGTGGTGGCGCAATATGTCATCACGGCGGTGCCGGACCCCGAAGCGACGCTCGATGACTTCGCCCGCGTGCTCAAGCCCGGCGGCGAGATCATCCTGGTCAATCACCTGGGCGCCGAGAACGGTCTGCGCCGTGTCTTCGAGCAGGGCTTTTCGCCGCTGGCGCGACGGCTCGGCTGGAGCCCGGAGTTTCCCTGGGCACGGCTGTCGAATTGGGCGGATCGCGCGGGCTTCACGGTGATTGAACGGCGTCCCATGCCGCCGATGGGGCATTTCTCGCTGATCCGGTTCGGCAAGCGCTGAAAAGCGCGATTGCCGCACATAGGAACCCGTCAGGCCGCCCCACGGTTGTCTTTCAAACGCAACCGTTTGGAGGGGTTCGCCATGACGAACTTGCGAACGATCGTCACACTGGGGCTGTTTCTGGGAGCGCCGACACTCGCGTTCGCGCAAAGTCCACCGGCTGCCGCGAAGCCGTGCGAGCCAGGGGCGATGACCCAGGTCGATCCTTCGACGCGATCGCCGGGGACGAAAGAACCTGGGAAAAACGAGCCGAATACGACCGGCTCTGCGAGCAGCAACGGAAATCTCAGCGACAAGCTCGCCCGTGGCGACGGCGTGCTGTGTCCGCCGAATGTCGATTCCGATATGAGCGCCCCGCCGCCCGGCGGCGGCAAAACGCCGGTCATTCCGCCGCCCGGCAGCCCCGGCGGCAATCCGAACGTGCAGCCCAAGTGACGACCCAGGTAACGATCGGGCAGGAAACGGCTCTGGGCGCTTGACAGATTTTCGTGAGCCTTCCTATATCGCGGCCGTTCCGGCGCCTCGGCGCCGGACGGCGTGGTCGTTCTGCGTCGTGGCGGGGTAGCTCAGCTGGTTAGAGCGGCGGAATCATAATCCGTAGGTCGGAGGTTCAAGTCCTCTCCCCGCTACCACCATAATCAACGGGTGGTAGGGGCCGTCCGGTTAGTTCGGCAAACCGGCCCGTCACTTAAATCTGCAGCCCATCCGCGCCCAGCTTCACCGGTACAGAAACGATCAGCTCTCGGATCGCCCCGAACTCGGCCTCGCGTGACCGCCGCGATGTCGCGGCGGTCTCCGCGCTTAGCCGAGCATTTGACGCGTCCGCAGAACTAGCAAACTAGAAGCTGAACCCGACGCCTGCCGTCGCCAGATGGTAGGACGTGTTGTCGAAGCGAACCGTCCACTGGCTGGTCGGAACATGCGTGGGGTCCACGGTGGGACCGAAAGTCTGATCGACGGAGCCGATGAACAGGTAGCGGTACTCGCCGAACAGGTAGGCGCCGCTGTTGCCCAGGGCGACGCGAACACCGGCCTTGGCTTGCGCAGCGAGGGTCCAGGCGGACGAGTCGGTACCGGAGTTGAAGTGGTTGATGCCAGCCTCCGGCGGATTGGTCTGGGTGGAAGTGGCGCCGTTGACGGAGACGCGGGCAACTCCCATGCCGCCGCCGATATAGGGCGTGACGCCTTGATAGGGCGTTCGAAAGCCGACAACCACATTTGCCAGAACGACGGCGGTGTTCGTCGGGAAAGTGTTGTCGAAGGTGTGTTCGGCAAGCCGCGGCGTGGGGTTGTCCAACGTCGCGCGCTGGTCGGCACCGGACAGGTAGAGGCCTTCGATCTCGAGAGCGGGCAGCAGGTGCGAGCCATACGACCATTCGTAACCGGCCTGCCCGCCGACGAACCAGGCACTGTGAGAGCCGGATCGCCCCGTGGCGTTCACGCTCATCGGGCCTCCCGCTGCCTCGACAAAAAACGCGGTTCCGAGCTGGCTGATGTTGCCGCTGCTGCCAACGCCTCCACCGCCGAAGAAGCCGACGTAGGCGCCGCGGCTCGACATCTGCGGCACTGCGGGCGCCTTGGTGTACATCGCATACGCCTGCGCGGGCGTGGTTGCCGCCACCACCGCCGCGGGCGTGGCTGCCGCCATCGTCTCCCTCGCGGCCTCGCGTCCGGCTTGCTTGGCCGTCGTTTCAACCTCGCGACGCTCTTTCGTCCTCGCGGCGCTCCGCTCCTGTCTCGCCTGCTTCAATTCGGCGCGAAGCTCGGCGATGGTCTGCTGCTGGCCTTTCAGCATCCGGAACAGCTCTGCGTTGGATGGAATGTCTTCGGCATGGGCGACACTCGCCGTCAGCAAGCCTGCGACTACGACCAAACTTTTGCGCGCTGTCATTGAGTACCCCCTCTGGTTGCCAAAACGGCGGCCAATACTAGAGAGCATCGCCGGCGGGCGGAAAGGATTTCCGCCCGCTGAAGACAGCGTTTCAGGTTCGTCACCCACAGATTTTCGGGCGTATTCGCGCGGCGATCATTGGCGGCCTGCACGAGCCTGCGGGGCGTCAATTCTGCCCGTTACCTATGCTTCAAGTGGACGCTCCGCCGTTTGCAACTCCGCGAGCCGCCATGGCAGACTCGCAGCATGAAGTTCAGTGCAGTGGGCACGGCGACGATCAAACCGGAGTGGCGTCAATCAAGCCTCGGTTTGAGCAGACGAATGGGGCCGTCCGTGTTGAACCGCCGTGTCATGCTGACGGGAGCCTTGGCGGCTTTGTCAGCCTCGGCTGCCTGGGGGCAAGACGCTTACCCGTCGCGGCCCGTCAAGATCATCGTTCCGACTGGCGCCGGCGCCGCCCTCGACACCGTCGCGCGCGGATTGGCAGCGCAACTCGAGACGCTTTTGGGGGTGCCGTTCGTCGTCGAGAACAAGCCGGGCGCCAACTCGACCATCGGGTCGGAGTTCGTCGCGCGGTCGTCGCCCGACGGCTACACGCTGCTCTATACGGGGCAGGCGATCACGGTGAACCCGAGCCTGTATAAGCTGTCCTACGACGCCCAACAGTCGTTCGTTCCCATCGCAACGGTCGCGACAGCTCCCATCACCCTCGTCGTTCCGCGCGACAGCCGCTTCGCCACGGTGCGCGACTTGATCCGCGAGGCGAAAAGCAACCAGACCAACGCACTCACCTATGGTTCTGCCGGCCTCGGCAGCCCGCCCTATCTGGCCGCCGAATTGTTCAGGCAGAAGGCCGAAGTCGAATTCGTTCATGTGCCCTACAAGGGCGCGGCGCAGGCCCTGACCGACCTGCTGGGCGGGCGGCTGGACCTCATGTTTCCGTCGCTTTCGCTCGCGCAAGGATTTATTGCGACCGACAAGCTTCGCGTGCTTGGCATTGCCTCGGAACAGCGCTCTTCTCTTGCGCCGGACATTCCAACGATCGCCGAGATGGGGTTGCCTGGTTTTGCCACGAGCTCATGGTCCGGCATCGTCGCGCCGGCTGGCACACCGGATGCCGTCGTGCTTCGGCTGGAGAACGCCATTCACCAGATCCTGGAAAAGGAAGACGTCAAAGAGTTTTTCCAGAAGCAGGGACTCGATCGCGGCTTTCGCGGCCGCCAGGCATTCGTGGCATTGATCGGTGAGGAATTGCAGAACTGGTCGCGCATGCTCGGCAAGCCAAAGGGCGAATAGCTAAGGCCGACGAGAGAACGGAAGAAAAAAAATGGCTGACGACAAATCGGAACAGAGTGGTGCGCCCGCGGCGGCCGGCAAGCCGGCAGCGACTCCGTATCCTGAATTGTTCGGCAATGTGCGCATCACCGGCGATTTGCTGACCGCCGACGCGACACGCCCATGGTTCGCCGGTGTGCCCGCCGACAAGCCCCATCATCAGTACGTGATCTGGCTCGGTTGCCAGATGCTGCGGACGGCTCATCTGGCCCAGACGCTGGATGACGTCATGAAGCACTTTTCAGTCGATCAGGTCATGCTGGGCGGCCCGTCGAACTGCTGCGGCACGGTCCACCACGGGCGCGGCGACGTCGCGATCGGTGAATCGATGACGAGGCAGACGGTTTCGAAGTTCGATGCTTTCACGCCGGAGCAGCTGCTGTATTGGTGCCCGTCCTGTGACAACCACCTCCGGATCAAGGGCGAAGAGTTCTCGACCGAAACCACGAGGAACCGGATCAGCGTGATCGAATTTCTTTCGCGCGCGGCCTCGAAAGAGAAGTTCACCGTGGACGTTCCGCTGCGCGTCGCGGTTCATATGCATCATGGATTTGTCGAACAGGACAAGGACACAGCGGGCATCAAGAATCTCCTGTCGATGATCCCAGGGCTCGAGCTGATCGACATGCCGCAGCTGGAGGACATCGGCAGGCATTGTTCGGACGGCACGCTCAAGAAATACGGCAAGGAAAAGTTTCTGACTGAGCTCGCCGAGTGGATCGCCGAAGCCAAGCGCCGCGGCGCGGACCGTGTGATCTCGGTCTATCACTCGTGTCACCGTCAGTTGGTGATCGCGCAACTCGGCAAACGCGCCGAAGATCGCGTGGGCGTCGAGAATTATCTGACGCTGATGGCGCGATCTTTGTCCCTGCCGCTTCGCGAAGATGTGTTCACCAAGCTCACCTCGCTGGGCGATGTCGACGAAATCATGGAGGCGATGTCGGATCGCATCCAGAAAGCCGGCATCGATCCCGGACGCGCGCGGCGGGCTCTCACCGCGCACTTCGCGTCAAACGGTCCGCCGAACAAGGCTTGAATACGAAGCGGAGCTCACAGCGGCCCCGGCCGCTCGTTCAATTCGATCGAGGCGCCCCACGGATCGTGGATGAAGGTGAGCTTGGAGCCGTTCGGCGCCGTCGCGACCGGACGGTCGAGCTTGATGCCTTCGGCTTCGAGCCGCTTCACCGTTTCGTCCATGCTCTTCACGTCGAAGCCGATGTGATCGAGCGTGCGGCCGAGCGTCGGCACGGTCGGCTTGTCGGTCTTGGCGAAGGCGAGCTCGGCGCCCGGAATGAGGGCGGTGAGGAAGTTGCCGCGTTTGCTCGGCTTGGCGTTGAAGTGCTTGCCGTACCAGGCCTGGATCTCCGGCATCGCCGCCTCGGGCACATACCAATGCACGTGATGGTGCTTGATCGGCTCCTTCTGGTCCTTGTCCTCGAGGATTTCGATGCGGACGCCGTCGGCGGTCACGACGAAGGCCTGGTCGAGCCTGCCGTTGGTGCCGGGCTGCACCGGCACGCCGGCTTCCTTCCACTTGGCGACGGCCGCCTGCACGTTCGGCACCAGGAAGCCGACGTGATTGATCACGCTGCCGTCGGTGCCGCCGGTTGCCGGCGGGGTGCCGGGACGCAGATGCAGAAACACGTTGATGCCGGGAACGTTCACGATCTCGAAGTCGCCCGGCTTGATGGCATGACCGCCCATCGCAACCAGGATCTTCTTGTTGGCCTCGACATCCTTCGAGTTGAGATGCCAGTGGCCCATCGTCACGCCAGCCTCGTTGAACGGCGCGCGCTGTGCCGATGCCGACGCGGTCGCCGCAAGCAGAATCGCGGCCGTGCAAAGCACGAACTGCTTCATGAGACGCCTCCCCAGGATTTTGCGGCCCGTGCAATGCGGGACGCTTGTCCGGTGAGGCTACAACCGAGCGGTCAGCGCGGAAAGGGAGAGCCCCTCTCAAACGAAACGAGCGCTGCGGGTGCAGCGCTCGTCGTGTCTCTCGTCGTGTTTTGCGTTCGTCGCCGTTCCGGCGACGGCCGGCTGGTGCTTACCAGAGGATCGGCGCGATGCCGCTGCCGAGCGTGCCCGGGAGAGCATCGCCCAGGTTGGCGTACTGGTAGGTGGCCTTCGGCGCGGTAAGATCGTGTGCAATCGACTCGTTCTGGGCAAACGACAGCGCGGTCACGAGTGCGAGCGCGACGGTCGCGCCAGCGGCGATCTTCCTCAAGCTCCTGACATTGGTGTTCGACATAACAGGTCTCCTTCAATTCCCCGGCGCAACATCCAGCGGTCGCCCGCTCAGCGCTGCCCGGCCTCACGTATAAAGAGTGGAGGGAATCGCTTCGTATTCCCGATGCTCGCTAGGTAGTGATCCCTTGTGCGTCGCACAAGAGCGGCTTCCGGTTCAACGCAAATGCCGGAACCGGCAAAGGTATTTCCATCCGCTACGCCATGCTACGGGCGCGCGATTCACTAGGAAATCCATCCCTTTAGGCAGTCGGACCGAAACGATTTTTGCTGTTTGTCGCCCAGGCGCTCACGAGGCCTACAAGAAAACGTGACGCAGGCCTCATGCGCTGCCGGTCAGCTCAGAGCTCCGGTCTCAGGTTGCTGCGCGCGAGCGCGGCGGCGGCCAGCTCGTCTTCGTCGCGGAGGCCGTCGGCCACGGCAGCGCCGATCTCCTCGACGAGCCGCTGAGTGAGCTCGATCGTTGGTCGAGCGACCGGCAGCTTGTCGAGCGCTTTGAGATACGCTTCGGCCATCACGTCCAGCTCGGCGGGGCTGTACATCCGCATTTCCAACGTGCCTCCATGTCCATCGCGCGCATTCCCGCGCGCTCGGCCCCCGATAACGCTTGTTGCAGCGCAGCGTTCCCGCCACATTTCACGAATTCTGTGGTTCCAACGCAGCACTCAGAAATGCTCTGACGTACTGGAAACAACGCAGTGATCGTGATCGCGTGGTTGTTTCTCGCGGCGGCTGCCATCCCAGAGCACCGCCGTTAAGATGCGAGGAAGACAAAAAGACTTCGGGAGGAAGAATGACGATCGTACGAGCCGCGTTGGTCATCAGTGCCGCGATCGCGCTGTGGACGGTATCGCCGGGTGGAGGCAGCGCCGAGGAATCCGCGAAGGACTATCCGAGCCGCCCTGTCACCTTCGTGGTGCCGTTCGCGCCGGGCGGCTCGACCGGCCTGATCGCGCGCATCATCGGCCAGAAGCTCGAGCAGCGGCTCGGCAAGCCTTTCATCATCGATCATCGCGCGGGCGGTGGCGGCCTGCCGGCCGTCAACGCCGTCGCTCACGGCACGCCGGACGGATATACCATCATGATGGCGTCGAGCACCGCGCTCGCCATCAACGTCAATGTGCGAAAAAGCCTGCCTTACGATCCGCGCAAGGACATCACGCCGATCGCGCTGATTGCGCGGATGCCCTACGTGCTGGTGGTCAATCCCGAGTTGCCGGTGCAATCGGTTGCCGACCTCGTCAAGCTCGCGCGCGAGAAGCCGGGCGAATTGACCTTCGCGTCGCCCGGACCTGGCACGATCCATCATCTCAATGGCGAGTTGTTCAAGAGCATGTTCGGATTGAACGTCGTGCACGTGCCTTACAAGGGCACCATGCCGGCCTTGCAGGATGTCGCCGGCGGCCATGTGCAGTTCATGTTCGCCGATGTGCCGCCGGCCAAAGCGCTGGTGCTGGGCGGCAAGGTGCGTGCGCTCGGCGTCACCACGCTCGAACGCGTGCAGGCGCTGCCCGATCTGCCGCCGCTCTCCGAGGTGGGCATGCCGGGCTACGACACCGCGTCATGGCATTCGATCTCGACCGGCGCCGGCGTGCCCAAGGACATCGTCGACAAGCTCGCAAACGAAATCCGCGAGGTGATGAAGGAGCCCGAGGTGCAGCACCTGCTGGCCGAGGACGGCGCGATACCGCAGCTCTCGCCGCCGCCTGAGGAGTTCAAAAAGTTTGTCGACAGCGAGATCACGCGTTGGGGTGGGCTCGTGGAAAAGGCGGGGATTCTGCACAGCCAGTAATGGGGCCACGGTGATGTGGGCGTCTCGGGGCCTGGACTCGAGCCGTAGTATGACCCTCATTTTTCCAGGTCGCATGGCAGCCTGGAAAGATGTTTATTGGTGGCCTGACGCTTGCTTCGCAGCGTTGAGTAGCTGGTGCGCGAGCATCGCATCCAACATTTTTTCGAGGGTGCTGACGTCGATCTTGCCGGCAGTTAGCTGGCCATCTGCCGCTTCGAGTGCGTCGTAATACGGCTTCTTATTTGAAGCTATCTGATCCGGAATTGTGGGAGCGCCAGGCAGTAGACTGTCGAGCTTTGCGCTAAGAACAACATATGAGACGGCGCGTGCAGTGCGGCCATTTCCATCTGAAAATGGATGGATCCAATTCAGCTTCCACAACACGTAAGCGGCAAGATGAAGTGCGTTCGATGTGCTCCAGTGTTCGTTGACGTAGGCGCACATCGCTTCAATTTCTTCGGAGACGAAAGCGGCCTCAGGTGGTTTGTGACCGCTTCCGCCAATTGTTACCGGTGTATTCCGCCAAGTTCCGGCCAATGGGTGCAAGCCGTCCAACGCTGCCTTGTGCAACTGTAGGATCGTACTTGACCGCAAACGAAAAGGGCGCTCCGCGTCCTTTACATGTGTGCGTATAATATCGAGCGTGAGGTTAAACTGCCGAATACCGTTTTCGGCCTCGCGACGAGCGATTTCATCCGGATCGGTAAGGAGTGCGGCGGTTTCGGCGACGCTGTGGCGATCGCCTGACACGGCAATTATCTCCGCTCCGCCTCAACCTTCGCATCGACAGCCGCGATCATCTCACGGGTGATACGATCGTTTTCAATATGCGTATTGCCATACGCAAAGCTGCGACGTTGCTCCCGCAGTTGATCAGGGGTCATCTCAATGCCACGAGAACGCTCGATGAGTTGTTCTAGGTCTTTTGTCATCGTCACCACTCCCCAAATCAAGCTAGGAGACTATTAACCTGGGATGTTCTCGTAAAGTTCCTAATCGAACGTCAACAGTGGATTTTAAGTGGCAGCATCTTCGAATTCGCCGTTGTTTCTTATTCGCGCGGACCCCGCAAGTGGGGAGCCAAAAAGCGCCCACAAGCGCCAAAAATCTGACGAGCTCTCCTTGCGATATGTAAGTCACTGAAATCATTTAGGTAGATGCTGATTCTTAGTCAGAGGGTCCTGGGTTCAAGCCTTGGCGCTCCGCTCCCTCAGACATGCGAGGGAAAGAAGGAGGCAGCGCCCAGCGAAAACCACATCCGGGGCACGATGAATCACGTTTGCGGGGAACTGCGGAGGGCCGTGTCGTTGATGCGTTACCGGCTACGGAATCTTCTTCACCGGCTTGGTATCGAGATTGAACAGCCGCGCGGCGTTGCCGCCGAGGATGTTGCGCTTGGCCTTCTCGTTCAGGAACGGCAGGTCGTAGATCACGCCCGGCAGGTCGAAGTCCCAGTGCGGATAGTCCGACGACCAGACGAGCTGCGTTTCCGCGTTGATCATCTTGAAGGTGGCCTCGAGGATCGAAGGATCGTCGGGCACCTCCATGGGCTGGCTCGAATAGTACATCTCGCGCATGTATTCGCTGGGCTTGCGCTTGAGCGAGGGACAGTCCGAGGTGCGCATCTTGTAGGAGTGATCGAGGCGCTGCATCAGGCTGTAGGCCCAGGTCAGGCCGCTTTCGATCCACATCACCTTGAGCTTGGGGAAGCGCTCAGGCAGTCCGTTCACCACCCAGTTGGTCATGTGGACCATGTTGAACCACATGAAGCCGAGCGCATGCACGCCGATGAAGCGGTTCGTCAGCTGCAAGGATTGGTCGTTCCAGTTGTAGGCCGCGTGGAAGGAGATCGGCTTGCCCATCTCCTCCATCAGCCGGTAGGTCTTCATATAGGCGTTGTCGTGCACGGGCTTGTAGCGCGGTGACGTCACCATGAAGCCGACCACGCCCGGCTTGTCGCCGAAGTCCTTCACCATCTTGTAGGTGGCGTCCGGATCGTTGAACGGCAGGTAGAGCATCGAGATGATGCGTTTTTCCTTCGCCAGGATCTCCTCGCACAGCCAGCGGTTATAGGCGCGCGACATCGCGACCTCGATCTCGACCTGCGGATGCGTGCCGAGGAATAGCATCGGCGTCGGGAACAGGCACGCGTAGTCGACGCCCATGGCGTCCATCCAGCGCAGCGTCGTCGTGATGTCGCGGTGCTTGGTGGTGTCCTCGACCTTCTCGTGCTTGCGCAGCCAGTGGCGCGTGATGCGGCCGCCGATGTCCTGATAGCCGACCGTTCCGCCCAGCATGCTGGAACGCCCCCCACGCGCGGAGGATTCGATCGCCTGCCGGCGAAGCACCGGGCTCTCGATGTATTTGAAGATCTGGCCGTAGGACTCGCTCTCGTAATGATGCGAGTCCACATCGACGATCACGAAATCCTGGTAGTTGCGTTTGCGGGCCTGCTCGGTCGCCTTGGCCAGCGACTCGAGCGACGAGAACTGATCGAACCGAAGATTGCGGACTTCGTTCACGGGGGTCTGGATGTTCATGGCGTCCTCCGTTCAGGCGATCACATAGACGGTGTCGTCGCGCTGGACGACGTCGTAGCGGCGCAGCTTCAGGCGCGGATCGCCGACGCAGACGCCGGTTTTCAGGTCGTATTCGTAGCCATGCCACGGACAGACGAAGTGCATCGTGCTCTCGTCGAAGGTCTGGCCCTGATAGGTCTTGTCGTCGGCGATGATGTCGATGACCTTGGGAATCGTGATCCCCTCACAAGCCGGCCCGCCCGAGTGAACGCAATTGTTCGCGTAGGCGTAGAACGCCCCCGCGTGATGAAACACGCCGATCTCGCCTTTGGGGGACTGCACGATGCGGCGATCGCCCTCCTTGAAGTCATCGAGTTTGGCGACAAAGAGCTCTGTCATTTCCGCTCCCTTGGCTGATGTTTCTGCAGCTGGTGTTTTTGGCGCTGCTGACGCGCGGGCGGCCAGCCGGACGCATCATCACACGCTGGAGTGGGTTGGTCGAGAAGGCTGGCATTGTGCACAGCCAGTGTTCGCCGCACCCGCATGGCTGATGCGTTGATTTCGCGCCCGGCCGCAGTCATGCTGCGCCGCAAGCCGATAAGGCGCGGGAGTTCGGGAGGATGGCAATGCGATCGAAGTGGGTTGGCGCCGTTGTGGCCTTGACGGTGTTCCTGGGGTTGGAACGCAGTGCGCTCGCGCAGCAGGATTATCCGAACCGCACCGTCAAAGTCGTCATCGCGTTCTCTCCTGCGGGCGCGATCGACATTCTTGGGCGGCTCATCGCCGACCGGCTGAGCACCATGTGGGGTCAGCAGGTGATTGTCGAGAACCGGCCGGGCGCCGGCGGCAACATTGGCGCTGCCGCCGCGGCGCAGGCCGCGCCTGACGGTTACACGCTGCATTTCGGGGCGCAGACGCTCAGCACCAACCCGGTGCTGGCACCAAGCACGTCGTTCAATCCCGAGACGAGCTTCGAGCCGATCATGCTGGTCGGCACCGCGCTCGAGATTTTCTCGGTGGCCCCCAGCACGCCGTACAAGTCGGTGCAGGACGTGATCGCCGCCGCCAAGGCCAATCCGGGCAAGCTGAACTACGCCTCGGTCGGTATCGGTTCGAGCGCGCACCTCGCGACAGTGCTTTTCATGGACGTTGCCGGCATCAAGATGCAGCACGTGCCTTACAGCCAGATGTCGCAGGCCTATGCGGACGTGTTCTCCGGCCGCACCGAGATCTGGTTCACCACCGCGGGCGGTTCGCTGCCGCATATCAACTCGGGCAAGGTCCGCGCGCTCGCCGTCAACGGCCCGTCGCGAACCAAGCTCCTGCCCGACGTCCCGACGCTCGCGGAATCCGGCGTGAACATGAAGAACGAGTCGAGCTGGTACGGCTTCTTTGCGCCGAAGGGCACGCCGAAGCCGATCATCGACAAGATCAACCGCGATCTGCAGACCATCATCGACCGGCCTGACATGCGCGAGAAGGAGCTCGCGCTCGGCTATCGTTTCATCGGCGGCCCGCCGGAGAAGCTCCGCGATTATCTCAAGAGCGAGACGGAGAAGTGGGAGGCGCTGGAGAAGAAGGGCGCGTTCAACTAACGCGCTGTCCTTCTGGAAGCTGCCACTAGCGCGTTTACGCGCGTCGAAGGCGCGCGTAAACGCGCTTATGGCTCGTGCCCCGGCGCACAAACGCACAGCCAAAGCCGGATTGATGCAAGCTGGATGAAGGCGAGGTCATTGGCTGCGAGTTTGTCGTAGCGTGTCTCGACCCGCCGACACTGTTTGATCTCATCGAAGAGCCGCTCGACCAAATTCCGAACACAGCAGAGATGCGGCTGAAGTGCGACTGCATCTTGGCGGGATATTGGTCCAAACGTGCATCTCGGTGGCAAAGGCTCTGATCCAGTCAGCCTGATAACCCCGGTGTTCGCGTATCGATCACGTCGGGTTGATTCTTCGCAGGGTCATTTGTGATCGACGATCCTTCGATCAAAGGACGCTGAGCGTCGGTTCTCCCGACAATGTCGCGCTGAATTTCGCCGAGAGCGAGATCAGAAAGTAGCGCGACCTCACTGCTCACAAAGCTATCTTCAAAAGGATTACGACTATGGCTATCAAAACCAGCTTCTCTGCAGGCACCGGCTTGTTGTCGGTGTTCGGCGATGATCGAGAAAATTCGCTTGAAATCAGTCGCGATGCAGCCGGGCGTCTGCTCCTCAACGGCGTCGCCATCGATGGCCAACCGACTGTTGCCAGCACTTCGTTGATCCAGATCTTCGGGCAGGGCGGGGACGACACGATTTCGCTCAACGAAGTCAATGGCGCACTGCCCGCCGCCGAGTTGTTCGGCGGCGCGGGGAACGACACCCTGATCGGCGGCTCGGGCAACGACCAGCTTTTTGGTGGCGCGGGCAACGACACGCTGGAGGGCAAAGGCGGCAACGATCTTCTGTTCGGCGGTGCGGGTAACGACACGCTGATCGGCGGCTCGGGAGACGACCAGATGTTCGGAGGATCGGGCAACGACCTCATGATCTGGAACCCGGGCGACGGCACTGACCTCATGGAGGGCGGCGACGGCAACGACACCGCCCAGGTCAACGGTGGCAACGCGGCCGAGGTGTTCACCATTACGGCCAACGGCAGTCGCGTGCGTTTCGATCGGATCAGTCCGGCGCCGTTCTCCCTCGATATCGGCACCACCGAGAACCTCGTCGTCAACGCCAATGGCGGCGACGACACCATCACGGCCGGCAACGGTCTCGCCGGCCTCATCCATCTCACCCTGGACGGCGGTGCGGGCAACGACACGATCACCGGCGGCGACGGCAACGATCTGCTGATCGGCGGCGATGGCAACGACATCGTCACTGGGGGCCGCGGCAACGACACCGCCCAGCTCGGCACCGGCGACGATACGTTCATCTGGAACCCGGGCGACGGCAGCGACGTCGTCGACGGCGGCGACGGCAACGACACACTCGTGTTCAACGGCGCCAACATCAACGAGAACATGAGCATCACGGCCAACCACGGGCGGGTGAGTCTCACCCGCGACGTGGGCAGCGTGACCATGGACCTCACCAGCATCGAGGACATCCAGCTCAACGCCCTCGGCGGTGCCGACAATATCGTGGTCGGCGATCTGACCGGCACCGGTGTGACGCAGATCGCCATCGATCTGTCGGCGACGCGCGGGAGTGGTCAGGGCGACGGTGCGGCGGACACCGTGACGGTCAACGGCACCGGCGGCAGCGACACGATCAGCATCACCAACAGCGCCAACGCCACTGTCTTCGTCAATGGGCTCGCTGCGGGCGTGACGATCGACGGCGCCGATCCCACCCTCGACACCCTGGTCGTCAATGGGGGCGGCGGTAACGACACCATCGATGCTTCCGGGCTCAGTGCCAATTGGATTGGGCTTACGATTGATGGCGGCGCCGGTAACGACATCATCACGGGAAGCCAGGGCGCCGACATGATCCTCGGCGGCGACGGCAACGACACCGTGACCGGCGGCCGCGGCAATGACGTGGCGTTTCTCGGCAGCGGCAACGACACCTTGATCTGGAATCCGGGCGACGGCAGCGACCTCGTCGAGGGCCAGGCCGGTACCGATACGTTGGTCTTCAACGGCGCCAACGTTGCCGAGCGCATCGACATCTCGGCCAATGGCCAGCGGGTGCGGCTGTTCCGTGACGTCGGCAACGTCACCATGGACCTCAACGGCATCGAGCACATTCAGCTTGCGACTCTGGGGGGCGCCGACACCGTCACGGTCAACGACCTGACCGGAACCGATACGACGCAGGTCGCCATCGACCTGTCGGCGACGCGCGGGAGCGGTCAGGGCGACGGCGCAGCCGACACCGTGATCGTCAATGGCACGGCCGGCGACGACAAGATCAGCGTGGTCAGCAGCGGATCGTCGGTGGTCGTCAACGGGCTGGCAGCGCAGGTGACGATCGCCGGCGCCGAGCCCGCGAACGACACGCTCGCCGTCAACGGGCTCGCCGGCAATGACACCATCGACGCCTCCAGGCTGCACGCGGGTCAGATCAATCTGACGATCAACGGCGGCGACGGCGATGACACCATCATCGGCAGCGCCGGCAACGATCTCGTGATCGGGGGACGCGGAACTGACGTGGCCACGCTCGGTGCCGGCGACGACACGTTCGTCTGGAACCCCGGCGAAGGCAGCGATCGGGTCGACGGAGGGGCGGGCAACGACACGCTCGTGTTCAACGGCTCCAATGCCAACGAGCAGATCGAAATCGCGGCGAACGGCAGGGATGCGCGGCTCACCCGCGACGTCGGCACCATCACGATGGACCTGGCCAATATGGAGACGATCGACGTCAACGCATTGGGTGGGACGGACACCATCACGGTCGACGACCTGTCCAAGACCAGCGTCAGCAAGGTCAACATCGACCTGGGTGAAAACGGCGTCGCCGACGGCGCGGCCGACACGGTCGTCATCAACGCGACCAACGGCGACGACGCCATCGTCGTGACCAACAACAACGGCGTGGTCACGGTGTCGGGGCTCGCCACCACGGTGACGATCTCCAACTTCGACTCGAACGACCGCATCGTCATCAATGGTCTCGGCGGTGACGACGTCATCGAGGCCTCCGGCCTGTCCGGTATGCAGCTCACCGCCAATGGCGGCGACGGCGACGACGTGCTGATCGGCAGCCACGGCAACGACGTCCTGAACGGCGGTGCAGGGGACGACTTGCTGATCGGCAACGGCGGCATCGACGTCCTCGACGGGGGAACGGGCCTCAACACCGTCATCAACGCCGCAACACCCGCGCCAACGGGCCCTGCCCTGCTGGGCCAGGCCATGGCTTCGAGCCTGGTCGCGACCGGCGACGGCCACGGCGAAATGCCCGTGTTCGATCCAACGGCGAACCAGCAGCCGCTGCTGACGCAACCGCACGCGTGACGCGACAGCGCCCCGGAGAATGCAAGTGAGCACAAGAACCGACAGCGCGAGACCGGCCGATCCTGGTCTCGAGGCCCTCGTGACGCTGTTGCATCTCCAGGGCGTTGCGGCCGATGCCGAACAGATCAGGCATCGGCTAGGAACCGACAAAATTGGCGCACCGGAAATGCTCCGGTGCGCCAAAGACCTCGGGCTCAAAGCCCGGGCCTATCGAACCGACTGGTCCCGACTCGCCCGCACTCCCTTGCCTGCCGTAGCTGTGCTGCACGACGGCGGATTCCTGGTGGTCGCCAAGGCCGCGGACGATAAGGTCCTGGTCCAATCGCCGCACGCGCTCCGGCCCGCGCTGATGACGCAGGCTGAGTTCGTCGCGGTTTGGGACGGCCGGCTGATCCTGATGACCCGACGGGCCGGACTGTCGGACATCACGCGCCGGTTCGACATCACCTGGTTTCTGGGAGCCATCCACAAATACCGGCATCTCCTGGCCGAGGTTCTTGTCGCGTCGTTCTTCTTGCAACTGCTCGGCTTGGTCTCGCCGCTGTTCTTTCAGGTCGTCATCGACAAGGTGCTGGTGCACCGGGCGCTGAGCACCCTCGACGTGCTGGTCATCGGTCTGGTGACGATCTCGATTTTCGAGACCGTCCTCGGCACAATGCGGACCTATCTGTTCTCGCACACGACCAACCGCATCGACGTCGAGCTCGGCGCGCGCCTGTTCCACCACCTCCTCGCATTGCCGATGGCCTATTTCCAGGCCCGGCGGGTCGGCGATTCAGTTGCACGCGTGCGCGAGCTGGAGAATATCCGTAATTTCCTCACCAGCTCGGCCCTGACGCTTGCGATCGACTTGTTCTTCACCTTCGTGTTCCTGGCGGTGATGTTCTATTACGCGCCGCCGCTGACCTGGATCGTCCTCGCCTCGTTCCCGTTCTATGTCGCGATCTCGGCGGGGGTGACGCCGCTGTTCCGGCGGAGGCTGAATGAAAAATTCCAGCGTGGTGCCGAGAACCAGGCCTTCCTGGTCGAGAGCGTGACCGGGATCGAGACGCTCAAGGCCATGGCGGTCGAGCCTCAAATGCAGCGCCGCTGGGAAGAACAGCTCGCAGGCTATGTGGCTGCGAGCTTCCGGGTGCTGAGCCTCGGCAACACCGCGAGCCAGGTGGTGCAGCTCGTCAGCAAGATCGTCACCGCTTCGATCCTCTATTTCGGCGCCAGGCTGGTGATCGATGGCAGCCTGTCGGTCGGCGAACTCGTGGCCTTCAACATCCTCGCCGGCCGCGTGAGCGCGCCCGTGCTGCGCCTCGCGCAGGTTTGGCAGGATTTTCACCAGGCGCGGCTGTCGATCTCGCGGTTGGGAGATATCCTCAACACCACGGCGGAGCCGATCTATGCGACCGGGCGGGCGCGCCTGCCCGCGATCCGCGGCCACATCAAGTTCGACCATGTGACGTTCCGCTATCGTGTCGACGGGCAGGAGGTCCTGCACGACGTCAGCTTCGATGTTCCGGCCGGCCAGACCGTCGGCATCGTCGGGCCTTCGGGGTCGGGCAAGAGCACTTTCGCCAAGCTCGTCCAGCGCCTCTACATCCCGGAGAGCGGGCGCGTCCTGGTGGACGGCATGGATCTCGCCATGGCCGACCCGGCCTGGCTGCGCCGCCAGATCGGAGTCGTTCTGCAGGAGAACGTGCTGTTCAACCGTTCTGTGCGCGAGAACATCGCGCTCGCCGATCCGGCGATGCCGATGGAGCGGATCATCGCGGCGGCAAAGCTCGCGGGAGCCCACGACTTCATCCTTGAGCTGAGCGAAGGCTACGACACCGTTGTCGGCGAACGCGGCTCCACTTTGTCGGGCGGCCAGCGCCAGCGCATCGCCATTGCGCGCGCGCTCGTGACCGACCCGCGCATCTTGATCTTCGATGAGGCGACCAGCGCCCTCGACTACGAGAGCGAGCGCATCATTCAGCAAAACATGAAGGAGATCGCCAAGGGCAGGACCGTTCTGGTCATCGCGCACAGACTTTCGACCGTGCGGGCGACGGATCGCATCGTCACGCTGGAGCGCGGCCGCCTGGTCGAGGACGGCACCCACGATGCGCTCATCAAGACTGGCGGCCGCTACGCCTCGTTGCATCGACTGCAGGGAGGGATCCATGAAGTCGGCTGAAGCCGCCACCAAACCGCTGGGGCGCGTCGTGCCGCTTCGGCGCGTGCATGACAGGCGCGCCGAGGAGCTGGCGTTTCTGCCCGCCGCGCTCGAGATTGTGGAAACCCCGCCATCGCCGATCCGCCGTGCCGTCGGGGCCACCATCATCCTGCTGTTCTGCGCGGCGCTGGCCTGGGCCTCGTGGGGCACAATCGACATTGTCGCGTCGGCGACCGGAAAAATCGTTCCGAGCGGCCGCACCAAAGTGGTCCAGCCGTTCGAGACCGGGGTCGTACGGTCGATTCGAGTCCAGGACGGACAGACTGTCAGAGCCGGCGATGTTTTGATCGAGCTTGACCCGACCGTGAACGCGGCGGAACGCGATCACCTCCGCAGCGATCTCCTCGCCGAGCAGCTCAACATCGCGCGGCTGCGCGCGGCACTCGACGGCGGCGAAGACGCCGTGGCCGCCTTCGCGCCGCCCGCCAACGCAGACCCGGCGTTGGTCAGCACCCAGCGTCAGCTTTTGCTCAGCCAAGTGACCGAGCACCGCGCCAAGGTTGCCGCTCTCGCGCGCCAACAGGCGCAGAAGGAAGCCGAGCAAGGCACGATCGCGGCGACCATCCATAAGCTCGAAACGATGATTCCCGTCATCCAGCCGCGCGTCGATATCCGCAAGATACTCATGGACAGGGAGTTGGGCTCGAAGCTCACCTACTTCGAGACCCTCCAGCTGCTGGTCGAGCAGCAAGAGGAACTCACCGTGCAGAGGAGCCATCTGCGCGAGGCGGAGGCCGCCGCCGCCGCAATGCGCGAGACGCGTGGCCAGGCAGTGGCCGAGTATCGACGCACGCTTTCCGACGAACTCGCCAAGGCCGAGCAAAAAGCCAACGGGATAGCTCAGGACCTGATCAAGGCCGAGCAGAAGACCAGGCTTCAGCTGCTGACCGCGCCGGTCGATGGCGTGGTGCAGCAGCTCGCGGTCCACACGGTCGGCGGTGTCGTCACGCCCGCGCAGTCCCTGCTGGTGGTGGTGCCAAGCGACAGCCGGCTGGAAATCGAGGCCATGGTGTCGAACCGCGACATCGGCTTCGTCAACGCCGGGCAAGCGGCCGAGATCAAGGTCGACACCTTCAATTTCACCCGCTACGGCCTCCTGCACGGCCAGGTGCTCAGCGTCTCGCAGGATGCGATCATCCGCGACCGGCCACAGGACCGCTCCAACGACCGGGCAACGGGGACGCAAAATGACACAAGCGAGCCGAAGGGCCAGGAGCTGAACTACAGCGCCCGCATTTCGCTGGATCGCGCCCAGATGCAGATCGACGACCGGATGGTCAATCTATCGCCCGGCATGGCGGTGACGGTGGAGATCAAAACCGGGTCACGCATGATACTGAGCTATCTCTTATCGCCGTTGCTCCGCTACCGGCAGGAAACTTTGCGCGAGCGGTGAAAGAGCCAAACCCTTTGATATGCGCGTGATCGCGAAATCGTCCGACAAGATCGGTCTGGGCCGATTTATAAGTATACGGCCTACAGCGCGAGCCCCGTCTTCTTGTAGATCACCATCGCCTCGGGCGCGGTCAGATACTTGATCAACGCGCGCGCCGCGTCCGGCTCCTTGGCGACGGCGGTGATGCCGGCCGCGTTGATGGTGATCTGCTGCAGTTCGTCGGGGAGCATGCCGATCACCTCGACCTCGGGATTGGTCATCAGCTCCGAGACCTGCTGAAACGCGATCTCGGCTTCGCCGTTGACGATCAATGTGCTGACGCGGCCGTTCGGCCCGCCGGCCGCAAGCTTGGTCTTGGCCGCGACCTCTTTTGCGATGCCGAGCTTCTCGAACACGCGAAGGATATGCAGCGCCGTGATGCCGCCGCCGGCCGGCGCGGTGTGGCCGACCGATTTAGCGGCGAGCAGCGCGCGTTTCAGCGCCTCGGGCGTCGACACGTCCGGGTGCGGCGCGCCCTTCTTGACCGCGATGCCGATCCCGGTGCGTGAGATGTCGACGCGCGGGCCGGTGACCTTGCCTTCGGCAATCAGCTTGTCGAGCTCGGGGCTCGCCACGAGGATCATGTCGGCGAACTCGCCGCCGCGAAGCCTACGCGCCAATCCGCCCGACGGATCGTAGCTGTAGGAGACCTTGTGGCCGCTCGCCTTCTCGAATTGCGGAATGAGCACGGTCACGGCCGCGTCCATCGCCGTTGTGATCAGAGCCTTGATCTCGGCGGCCTGGGCGTTGCTTGAAGCCGCGAAGAGGGCGGCGGCCGAAGCGATCAGAATTTTGCGCATGGCGTTTCTTCCCATCAGTTCGGTTCGAGCCCTTTGGCTTTGTAGATGGCTTTGGCTTGCGACGTCGTGAGCGCTTGGATCATGGCCTTGGCGGCTTCGGGCTGTTTTGCGTTCGATGTGATGCCCGCGGAATATTGCGTGGTCTGCTGCAGTGGCGCGGGCAGCATGCCGATCACCTCGACATCGGGATTGTCGTAAAGCTCCGAGGCCTGCTGCAACCCGATCTCGACTTGGCCGCTCGACACCAGCACGCTGACGCGGCTGTTCGGTCCGCCCATCGACAGCTTCACCTTCGGCGCAAACTCGTCGGCGATGCCGAGCTGGCGGAACACCCACTGCACATGACCGCCGGTGATGCTGCCGCCGGCGGTCGAGGCGTGGCCGATGCTCTTGGCATTGAGCAGCGCGCGCTTCAGCGCCTCCGGTGTCGAGACGTCGGGCTTCGGCGCGCCCTTCTTCACCGCAATGCCGATGCCGGTGCGCACGAGATCGATGCGGCCGCCCGCGATCTTGCCCTGCTTGATCAGCTCATCGAGCGCCGGCGCATCGGTGAGAAAAATGTCGACCGGCTCGCCGCGCAGGAACCGCGGCACCAGCGCGCCGGATGGCGCGTAGCTCGCGTGGATGGTGTGGCCGTTGTCGCGCTCGAAGCCCGGCAGGATCTCGTCGGTCGCGGCCTTGATGGCGGTCGAGACGAAAGCGTCGATGTCCGCGGCCGTCGCAGGAGCGATCATCAGACCGAGCGCGAGTGCGGCGAGAAGCTTGCGCATCCGTTGGCTCCACTCAACCGGGTTCGAGACCCTTGGATTTGTAGATCGCGGCTGCGGACGGGTCGGTCAGCGCCTTGATCAGCGCTTTCGCGGTCTCGACTTCCTTCGCGCTTGTGGGAATGCCCGCGCTGTAGATCGTGACGTTCTGAAATGCGCCGGGCAGGGGACCGACGATCTCGATGCCCGGCACCGCCATGAGCTCGGGGATCGGCTGCATGGCGAAGTCGGCTTCGCCTTTGATAACGAAGGTCGCCGCATAGCCGTTCGGTCCGCCCGCCGCGAGCTTGAGCTTCGGTTTCAGCGCTTCGGTAAGTCCCATCTTTTCGAACAGCTTGGAAAAGTAGACGCCGCTGCTGCCGCCACCGGCCGGATCAGTCACCGCGACGGCTTTCGCCGAGAGGAGCGCGGCCTTGAAGCTGGCCTCCGACGAAATGTCCGGCTTGGGCGCGCCCTTGGCGACACCCGCGCCGATCATGCCGCGCGCCACGTCGGCTTTGCTGCCGGCCGCGATCTTGCCTTCCTTGATCAGCGTCGCCGTGTTCTCGCCGCCGAGGATCACCATGTCGGCCGCTTCGCCGTCAGCGATGCGTTTGGTCAGCGGTCCGGTCGGTCCGAAGGTCGCGATCACCTTGTGACCGGTGGCCTTTTCGAATTGTGCGGCGATCTCCTGGAACGGCGCCTTCATGGCCGTGGAGATCAATGCCTTGATTTCGGCGGCTTGAGCGCCGCCTGCAGCAATGAACAGAGTGACGATGGCGATCGCGAGCCGTCGCATCGCGTCCTCCCCTCAACTCACATCCATGCCCTTCGATTTGAACAGCGCCTTGGCCGTCGGCGTGGTGAGAAACCTGATCAGCGCCTTCGCGGCTTCAGGTTCCTTCGCCGCAGTCGAAATGCCCGCGGAGAACACCGTCATCGATTGAATGTCCGGCGGCAGCGGGCCGATGATGTCGATGCCCGACACTGCCATGAGCTCCGGAAGCTGCTGGATGCCGATCTCGACCTCTTTTCGCAACAGGTAGAAGCCGATCAGTCCGGCCGGGCCGCCGGGGCCGTAGGTGCTTTTCGCCTTCATCGCCTCGGTGATGCCGAGCTTGTCGAAGATGGCCTCCAGGTTCTTGCCGCTCTGGCCGCCGCCGACCGGATTGCTCATGCCGAGCGATTTTGCGGCGAGCAGCGCCTCCTTGAATTTTTCCGCCGACGAGATGTCGGGACGCTTCGCGCCCTTCTGCACGGCGAGCGCCATCGGCGAGCTCGCCAGATCGGCGCGCGTGCCTGCGACGATGCGGCCCTGCTTGATAAGGCTCTCGAGCCCGTGGTCGGAGGTGATGGTCACGTCGTTTTGTTCGCCCTCCGACACTTGCCGGGTGATGCGCTGCGACGGCCCGAACGAGAACGACGTTTTATGACCGGTCTCGCGCTCGAAGATCGGCGCGAGTTCGTCGATCGAGGTCTTCATTGCGGTGGTGCTGACGATCCTGATTTCCGGCACGCTTTTCCCCAGCCATGGCGTTAGTTGCGACAGTTTGACCGTATTCATTCCATGGGCCGCGTGGCGGAGGCAATGACCCCATTGGGCAGGGCAATGACCTTGCAGGGCGGCGATCGTGTCCATAGCTTCCGGCTGGGTGGCGCATATCGTTTGAAATGCTAGAGTCCGGTGCTCGACCATCGGCTCAAAGGAACAATCCGGCCTCGTTACAATTGGTAGGTCGGACAAGCCCGCATAAATCCCCATTTTGGCGGAGTTGAGTGATGCCACAGGCAGCGATTTCGGGCTTGCAGCGCGCTCCTGCTTCGCCGTCTCGCGATCCTCGTCAGGTTTGGGCCGACGCGTTCCGCGCCGTGCGCGCCGAAACCGAGCGTCGCGCGGCGCCGCTTTCGGCCGAAGATCAGACCATCCAGTCGATGGCGGATGCGAGCCCGACCAAATGGCATCGCGCCCACACCACGTGGTTCTTCGAGCAGTTTCTGCTGAAGCCTTATGCGTCGGGTTATGCGGAGTTCGACCCGCGCTTCGCCTTTCTGTTCAACTCTTATTATGTCGCGGCGGGGCCGCGTCACGCACGGCCCCAGCGTGGATTGATCACGCGGCCGGACACGACCGAGGTCGCGGAGTACCGCGCGCATGTCGATGCCGCGGTGGAAAAGCTCATCCGCGGTGCGAGCAGCGCCGAGCTTGGCGCCATCGTGCCGATCGTGGAGATCGGGCTCCATCACGAGCAACAGCATCAGGAGTTGCTGTGGACCGACATCCTGCACGCGTTCGCACAGAATCCGACAGACCCGGTTTATGACGCGTCATGGCGGATGCCGTCCGTGCCGAGCAGTGGTGGCATGGCCGATCTGCCGCAAGGCATTCATTCGATCGGCTTTGAAGGCCCGGGCTTCTGTTTCGACAACGAGCAGCCGCCGCATCAGGAGCTGATCCGCCAGGGTCGGATCGCGCGACATCTCGTCACCAACGGCGAATGGCTCGAGTTCATGGCCGACAACGGCTACGCGAGCCCCGGCCTGTGGCTCTCCGATGGGTGGGCCGTGGTCGAGGCCGAGGGCTGGAACGCTCCGGGCTACTGGCACAACGCCGATGGCGCCTGGTTCTCGCTGACGCTCGGCGGGCTCCGTCCCGTCGATCCGGCCGCGCCGGTGCTGCATATCAGCTATTACGAAGCCGATGCTTTCGCCCGTTGGGCTGGAAAACACCTGCCAACCGAAGCCGAATGGGAGATTGCGGCGAGGTCCGGGCTTCTGGCCGATGGTTTCGGGGTGGCTTGGCAATGGACCAGAAGTGCCTATTTGGCGTATCCGGGGTACCGCGCCGCCGAGGGGGCGCTCGGCGAGTACAACGGTAAATTCATGGTCAACCAGATGGTCCTCCGTGGATCATCCCTGGCGACACCGAAGGGCCACGAACGGGTCAGCTATCGTAACTTCTTCCACCCCCCGGCTCGCTGGCAATTCAGCGGGCTGCGGCTGGTTGATTACCGCTGAGACGGGCAAAACCAAAAACCAAGGTTCAAGTATGACAGCGCTGGCACGCAATGTGACGTCCGTTGCCGAAAAGTGCGAACTCGCGGGCGCAAGCGAGAGCTTCGCCGCCGATGTGGTCGCGGGACTGACGGCGACGCCAAAACGGCTGTCGCCGAAATACTTCTATGACCGCGTCGGCTCCGAGTTGTTCGAGCGGATCACCGAACTGCCGGAGTACTATCCGACCCGCACCGAGACGGCGATCCTCACCGAGCGTGCAGCCGATATCGCCAAGCTCATCCCGCAAGGCGCGGCGCTGATCGAATTCGGCAGCGGCTCCAGCACCAAGACGCGCATCGTGCTGCGTGAGGCCAAGACGCTCGCAGCTTACGTCCCTGTCGACATCTCGGCGGAGTTTCTGAGCCAGCAGGCCGCGACTTTGCGCGCGGAATTTCCCCATATCGCGATGCTGCCGGTCGCAGCCGATTTCAGCCAGCCTTTCGAACTGCCGAGCGCTGTGCATGCGCTGCCGCGCGCAGGCTTTTTCCCGGGCTCGACCATCGGCAACTTCGAGCCTCACGAGGCTTGCGCATTCCTGCGCCACGCGGCGCGCGTGCTTGGGCGCGGCGCATCGCTGATCGTGGGCGTCGACCTCGTCAAGGATACGAGCGTGTTGCAGGCCGCCTACAACGACAAGCAGGGCATCACAGCGGCGTTCAACATGAATCTGCTGACGCGGATCAACAACGAGCTTGGCGCCAAGATCGATCTCTCGACCTTCGAACATCACGCCTTCTTCAACCGCGAGCGCTCGCGGATCGAGATGCATCTGGCGAGCCACAAGCGCCAGCGTTTCAAAGTGTGCGGCGAGTGCGTCGATTTCCGTGCCGGTGAAACCATTCACACCGAGAACAGCTACAAGTACACGGTCGAATCCTTCGGCGCGCTCGCGCGCGGCGCCGGCTGGGCGCAGACCGCAGTGTGGACGGACGAAAAGCGCTACTTCAGCGTCCATGTGCTGACCCTGCGCGACGATCCGCCTGCGCCGCGATCGCGGCCTGATCTCGCTGCGGTGGGGTAGCCAATCATCTGAAGTTGAATCGTGGTGAGGCCGCGGTTGACCTCTCCCCGCTTGCGGGGAGAGGTCGTCGCACGAAGTGCGGCGGGTGAGGGGGACTCTCAGGGACTTCGATCGTTGAAATTCCCCCCTCATCCCGACCTTCTCCCCGCAAGCGGGGAGAAGGAGCGCACCGCCCGATGCCGCAGGAATATCGCTCAGTGACGGTTGCTTTGGATTTCGCTCCACAGCCAGCGCGCGGCTTCGGCCGGCGAGGCGCCGTTCGCTGCGCGGAGATTGGCTTCGCGCATCTTCGCCACATCGATCGCATTGACGAGCGGGACAAGTGCATTCAGCAGTGCACGATCGTTGGCCCGTCGCGAGGATATCAGTAGCACCGCGTCATAGGGCGGGATGACATGCTTGACGTCTTCGAGCACCGTGAGCTTGTTCTGCACGATGCGGCCGTCGCTGGTGTAGCCCGCGATCACGTCCGCTTCGCCGCTCGCCGCCGCCGCATACATGAATTCCGGCTGCATGGTGCGCCGCTCGCGGAACGACAGGCCGTAGGTCTGTCGCAGCAATTGCCATTCGGGCCGGCCGAAGAACTCATAGTCGCCGGCGATGGTCATCGATGGCGTGTGACCGGCGAGATCTGAAATCGTGCGGATGCCAAGCGATTGCGCGCGGTCGGATCGCATGATCAGCGCATAGGCGTTCTCGAATCCGAGCCCGCCAACCAGTTCGATGCTGGTCTCCCGTTTGAGCCAGTCCTTCATCTCGGCCAGCACATCCGCGCGCGGCTTCACGTCGTTGCGCTTCATCTGGTTGGCCCAGATCGTACCGGAATAATCGACATAGACGTCGATCTCGCCGGAGCGCAGCGCGTCGAAGATCACGGCCGAGCCGAGCCCTTCGCGGGTCGTGGCCGACAGGCCGCTGTCGCCGAGCCGCTGCGCGATCAGCGCCGCTAGCACGTATTGCTCGGCGAACGGCTTGGTGCCGATCACATAGGTGGCACGTTGTTGGGACAGCATTGGCGCAAGCGACGCGGCCGTAATCAGCAGAAGTCCGATCGCACCGCCCGCGACGAAGCCGCGCTTCCGCCGCGTCAGGCCGCGCTCCATCAGCGCCAGAAGCTGATCGACCAGCAGCGCGAAGATCGCCGCGGCGGCGCAGCCGAACAGCACGAACACCCAGTTCTGTGTCTGCAGTCCGGTAAAGATGTAATTGCCGAGGCTGGTCTGTCCGATCGGCGTCGACAGCGTGGCTGCGCCGATCACCCAGATCGCCGCGGTGCGGATGCCGGCCATGATCACCGGCAGAGCCAGCGGCAATTCGACCATGGTCAGCGCCTGCCGCGGCGTCATGCCGACGCCCTGCGCCGCCTCCTTGATGGCCGGTGCGATGCCGTCGAGGCCCGCGATGGTGTTCCGCAACACCGGCAGCATGCTGTAGAGCGTCAGCGCCAGCACAGACGGCAGAAAGCCCAAAGCCGAGAAACCCGTGCCGAAGACACGTTCGGTCAGCATCGAGATGCCGAGCAGCAGCGGATAAAACAGCGCGAGCAGGGCGAGGCTCGGCACGGTCTGCACGATGCTGGCGACGCCGAGGAGCATGCTGCGCAGCGCGGGCTGCCTTATCGAGGCGATGGCGAGCGGCATGCTGATCGCCAATCCGATCAGCAGCGCGGTCAGGCTTACGGCGACATGGCCGCCGAGATAGGCCGGCAGCCGCGCCAACGCTTCCATGATCTGAGACGCGGCGTTCATCGCCGCTCCAGGGCGCGCAGCCGCTCGGCCTGGCGGCGCGGCGCCGCCATCATCTCGCGGACATAGCCATCCTGCGCGCCGTTGAGGAGAGCGTCCGGCGTGCCGTTCGCGATCATGCGGCCGTCGCGGACGACGACAATGCGGTCGGCGAGCAGCACCGCCTCGAGCATGTCGTGGGTGATCATCACGGTGGTCAGGCCGAACTCGCCATGGAGCCGCCGGTAGTCTTCGCCGAGCGCGTCGCGGGTGAGGGGATCGAGCGCGCCGAACGGCTCGTCCATCAGCATGATCTTCGGCTCGGCGGCGAGCGCGCGGGCGACGCCGACGCGCTGGCCTTCGCCGCCGGACAACTCGGTCGGGAAGCGGTCCCGATGCTTGGCGCTGTCGAGCCGCACCAGCTTGATCAGGTCGTCTATCCTCGCCGCGATCCGCGCATCGTCCCAGCCCAGAAGTTTCGGTGTGATCGCGATGTTCTCGGCGACCGTCATGTGAGGAAACAGGCCGACGCCCTGGAACACGTAGCCGATGCGCCGCCGCAGCGCGACGGCGTCGACGGCCTGCACGTCCTCGCCGTTCACGCGCACCGTGCCGGATGACGGATCGCTCAGCCGGTTGATCAAGCGCAGCAGCGTGGTCTTGCCCGAGCCGGACGGGCCGACGATGGCGAGGAATTCGCGTTCGCGAACCTCAAAGGAAACGCCATCGAGCAGCGGCGGGCCGCCGTCGAAGCGTTTCGTGACATTCTCGAAGCTGATGATGGCGGCTGCCGGACTCATATCGACAGCGAGTATAGCGGCTTATTCGACCGTGACGCCGCTCGCCTTGATCGGCCCGCTCCAGCGCGCGATCTCGCCTGCGACGAACTGCTTGAAGTATTCGGGCGAGCGGCGGTCCGGCGCCGGGATTTCCTCGCCCAAGGGCTCGAAGCGGCCCCGCACCGAAGGCAGATCCAGCGCCTTGCTCATCGCCTGGCTGAGCTGGGTCACGATCGGTTGCGGCGTGTCCTTGGCGAGGAACAGGCCCTGCCAGGTCAGCACGTCGAAATCGAGACCCTGTTCCTTGGCGGTCGGGATGTTGGGGAGCGCCGGCGAACGCTTCAGTCCTGTGGTTGCGACCGCCTTCACCTGGCCGCCCTCGATCTGTGGCTTCGAGGTCGACACCGAGTCGCAGATGTATTGCACGCGGCCCGCGATCAGATCCTGCATCGCGGGTCCGAGTCCGCGATAGGGCACGTGGGTGACATTCACGCCGAGCATGGCGTTGAGCAGGATGCAGCTCACATGAGACGCGGAGCCCGCGCCCGCCGAGGCGAACTGGATCTTGTCCTGGTTGGCTTTCACGTAGGCGATGAACTCCGGCAAGGTGTTCGCCGGCAGGCTGTTCGGCACGATGATGACGCGCGGCGATTCCACTGCAAGGCCAAGCGGCGTGAAATCCCGGATCGTGTCGTACGGCGGCACCTTGTAGAGCGACTGGCTCCAGCTGTGGGTGCCGTTGTTGCCGAGCACGAACTGCGAGCCGTCCGGCGTGGAGCGCGACACGCGCAGCGAGCCGACCGTGCCGCCGCCGCCGACCGGGTTCTCGACCACGACGGTCTGCCCCAGCGTCTCGGCCATGCCTTGCGCCAGGATGCGGCCGGCGACATCGCTCGGCCCGCCGGATGCGAACGGGACGACCAATGACAGGGTGCCGCTCTTGAGCGTCTGAGCATTCGCCGCGGTGCCGATCGCCAGCGCGCCGCACACCACAACGAGCTTTCGAAATGTCGCCATCGTATCGCTCCCTTGAACGAGAAGCGTAAAGCAAAGTCGCCTGAAATTGGAATCGGTGATGCAGGACTCCCTCCCCGCCAAGGCAGGGCAATCGCATATGACTCGCTGGTGCGATTTGGTCCCCTCTCCCGCTTGCGGGAGAGGGTCCCGAGCGAATGCGAGGGGGGAGAGGGCTGCCAGACAGAAAGAGCCCTCTCCCGGCTCGCCTACGCTCGCCACCCTCTCCCGCAAGCGGGAGAGGGGACTCGTGGCCTCGCCCGCGAGCAAATGCGATTGCCCTGCCCTCGCGGGGAGGGACGGCACCGCCCGTATGGCGACTGCGTTGCGATCAGCCTGCCCAATAAATTGGCGGGGGCCCGGCGGTGTGCCCGCCGAGCCCCCATTACAAATCAGACGGCCTGTAAGCCGGGTTCTGTATGGCGCGCGGCTTTCACCGCACACGTGACGGCCATTCCTCTGCGACGCCGGTTGCCCGGCGCCTGAAGCAACCTACCCGGACGGCGACCCGGACAAGGGTTGGGGCTTTCGCCCCGTTGCCGTCCCTATTCGGTCTTGCTCCCGGTGGGGTTTGCCGTGCCGCTGCCGTCGCCGGAAGCGCGGTGCGCTCTTACCGCACCGTTTCACCCTTGCCGCGGCCAACACGCTACGCGCCGCGGCGGTCTGTTCTCTGTGGCACTGTCCCTGGGGTCGCCCCCGCCGGAAGTTATCCGGCACCGTTTGTCCTGGAGCCCGGACTTTCCTCCCCGGCCGCCTTTCGGCATTGGCGCGGAGCGGCCGTCCGGCCGACTGACGGGATAGGGAATGGGGCGGCCGGCCGCGGCCGTCAAGAGGCGGCCGGTTCGCCTGGCTTGGACGATTGCGCCGCGGTGCGCTTGCCCGCCGAAGCGACGGTCGTTTTCGGCGATCCGCCCAATTCCTTCGCGATCAGAAGCTTGCGCAGCGTCTCGCGGGTCGACGTGTCAGTGATGCCGTCGATCTTGGCGGGCCGGAAATGACGCTGGAAGGCGATGACGACCTCCTGCGTGTCCTTGTCGTAGGTGCCGTTCACTTCGACGCCGTAGCCATACTCGACGAGCGCCTTCTGCAGCTCGGTGACCTTGTCGCCCGTGTCTCTGAGCTGGAGCACGGGGCTCTCCGTGATCGCGACCGGCTCGACCCACAGACCGACGTTGGATTGGGCGAGACGCTTCCATGGAAACTTCTCGCCCGGGTCCTGTTTGCGTGCCGGCGCGACATCGGAATGCGCCACGATGTTCTCGGGCCGGATGATGTGGCGGGTGAGGATCGAGCGGCATAGCGTGATCACCGCGGCGATCTGCCGGGCGGGAAAATCCGGATAGCCGAAATCATGGCCGGGATTGCAGATCTCGATGCCGACCGAGCGCGAATTGATGTCGGTGTCGCCACCCCAGGACGATATGCCGGCGTGCCAGGCGCGTTTGACCTCGGGTACGAGCTGCAGAATCGAGCCATTGTCCATCACGACGTAATGTGAGGACACCCGCGCCTTCGGATCGCACAGCCGATGCACCGCTTCGTGCGCGAACTGCATGCCGGTGTAGTGCAGGATGATCATATCGGGGCGCGCGAGGCCGGTGCGCTCGTCGAAGTTCGGCGAGGTTTCGATACGCTCGACAACACTGGAATCGGGGGCGAATGGCGGCATGCGCGGACAATAAATGAGGAAACTGAACGACGCCAAATCTTAACAGCATCAAGCGCACGCGAGGCAAGCGGGCTTAAGCGCCGAAGCAACATTTGAGGCTTGCAAAAAAGCGCCGGCCCTGACCCCGTTTCGGAGGCCAGGACCGGCTTCTTGTTCGCTTGTTTAGACGCTTCCTAACTCAAGGCTTGGCTACGCGCTGCTATCGAGCCACACTACCGAGCCATGCCGCCGCCCGGAGACGCCGGACGAGAACTGCTGGTCGGACCGCCCATGCCGGTGGTCGAGCTCGGAGCCTTGTACGGCTCGAAGTTCGCGGCCTGCTTTAGCTCGTCCTTCGTCATGGCGACCTTCAACTTGTCGGACTCGTTCTTGGACTTGTCGCCGGCCACGAGCTGGAAGGCGTTCGGCGCCATCGCGACCTCCTTCGAGCCGATGCCGAGGAAGCCGCCGACGCTGACCACGTAAGCTTCGATCTTGCCGTCCTTGTCGAACAGGATGTCGCTCACGTCGCCGATCTTCTGATTGTCGGTGCCGAGCACGTCGGTGCCTTTGAACTTCGAGGCGAGAAACTGATCGGAGCGCTGCGAGTTCACGAACTTCGCCGAGGACGCGCTCGAGGCGCTGCTCGACATGGACGAACTTGGCGCAGGCGTCGCGGCCCGTGGGCTCGCCGGCGTGCTCATATCCGGTGCCTTGGCGGGCGGCGCAGGTTCAGTCGCCGCCGGCGGTGACGACGGAGCCGGTGAAGGCGGTGTGCCTTGGGCGACAGCGGCGCCGATCATCAAACCGGTGATGGCCGTGGTCAGCATGAGTTTTTTCAGCATGGTGGTCTCCCTGGAGATTCGGATGGAACATCGGAATCCCCCCGTCGGATGGAGCAACGCGCAGGCCTTCGGCATGTTCCGACTGTGTCGGAACATCGGCGGCAATGTGGGACCTGTTTTTTGCGCCCGGATGGGCTTCTGGCGGCGCCCAAGACGTGGTTCCAAGTTCCCTTGGCGTTACCGAAATCGCTCGCATTGCAAACGATTCCTTAATCTTAAACCGCGTTAATTGCCTTTCGCGGACGGCTCCCGGCGGGGCCGGCCGGTGCCATGCCCGCTTTGACGCCTGTGCCATTCATGATCCCCGAAACAACTCCGGATTTTGGGCGCAAGCGGTGGGGACACAGGGCTCTTGGGGCGCTGGATTGTGAGTTCCATGGACCGAATCTGGGAGCCAGGACGGGACGGCGCGCACCAAGCGGGGGCCACCGCGGGGGTCTGCGCGCTGTGGGGACTGTCAGGCTCCGAGAGAGCGGCGGAAGCCTCGCTCGGGGCACGGGAATAATGGCGGGCGGCGATGGCGCAACTGTCGCTGGCGGACTGGCCCGTCATATTCCCGTGCTCGGGCGCGCCGCGCTCGAGTTCCTCGATGTGCGCGACGGCGGTGTCTATATCGACGGGACCTTCGGCGCGGGCGGCTACAGCCGTGCAATTCTTGAAGCGGCGAACACGCAGGTGATCGCGATCGACCGCGATCAGAACGCGGTCGCCGCAAGCGCGGGTCTCGTGCAGGCATCGAACGGACGGCTGACGGTGGTCGAGGAGCGCTTCTCGGTGCTCGATCATGTTGCAGAGAAATTCGGCCACGCGCAGGTCGACGGCGTCGTCCTCGACATTGGCGTCTCGTCGATGCAACTCGACGAAGCGGGACGTGGCTTTTCGTTCCGGCTCGACGGACCGCTCGATATGCGGATGGGCAACGACGGCCCGAGCGCCGCGGACGTGGTGGCCACAGCCTCCGAGCGCGATCTCGCCGACATCATCTTCCAGCTCGGCGAGGAGCGGCATTCGCGTGGGGTCGCCCGCGCCATCGTGGCCGCGCGCCAGGAAGCGCCAATCGTCACCACAAAGGCGCTCGCCGCCATCGTCGAGCGTGTGGTGCGTGCAAAGCCCGGCCAGATTCATCCGGCGACACGGACGTTCCAGGCCTTGCGGCTGTTCGTCAACGAAGAGCTGAACGAGCTGGCCGAGGCATTGGCCGCTGCCGAGCGCATTTTGAAACCGTCCGGCCGGCTCGCCGTGGTGAGCTTCCATTCGCTCGAAGACCGCATCGTCAAGACATTCCTTGCCGAGCGCGCCCGCACCGCCGGCGTGTCGCGCCATTTGCCCGAGGTCGAGGCCGAGCCGCCGACCTTCGCGCTGCTGACCAAGCGGCCGGTCGTGGCCGACGAAGCCGAGGTCGCGGCCAATCCACGCGCGCGTTCCGCGAAGCTCCGCGCCGCAGAGCGCACATCCGCGGCTCCGCGCGCCTTCGACGCGCACGACTATCTGCCGCGCCTGCCCTCCCTGGATGACGTGATGAGGGGACGCTGAGCATGCGCATCCTGCACTTCTGCGTTCTCATCCTGCTGATCTCGGCGGCGGCCTATGTCTACGAGATCAAGTTCGAGTCCACCTTGCGTGCCGAGCGCGTCGCCAAGATGCGGGTCGACGTGCAGCGCGAGCGCGACGCCATTGCGGCGCTGCGCGCCGAATGGGCGACGCTCGACAATCCGGCGCGACTCCAGGGCCTGGCACGGCGCCATCTGCCGCTTCGGCCGGCCGAGGCCACGCAGTACGATCCGTTGACCCGGCTGCCGGACCGCCCGCCGAGCGCGACGCAGCCCACTCCGACCGACGCGATCGCGGCAATCATTGAATCGAATGACGGTCCGGCCTCGACCGGCTCCGTCACGCTCCCGGCGAAATCGAGGTAGCGGCGATGGACGAGCAAGCGCTTCCTGACATGCCATCAGCGCCCGAGGCGGCGACCGCCCCGGCCAAGCCCGCGCCAGCCAAGCGTCGTGGCAATCTGATCGGCACGTTGCTCTACGGCCGCAATGTTGACCGCACCGCCAAGGCGAGGGCGCGCGTCGGCTTGGCAATCCTGGCTTTCGGCGCGGTCTATGCGGTGATCGCCGCGCGCCTCGTGATGTTCGCGGTGGCGCCGGAGAGTCATTTCAGCAAGCGTGGCGTCGCGCGCGAGGCTGTCGCCACCGCGCGGCCCGATATTCTCGACCGCAACGGCCTCGTGCTGGCGACCGATGTGCGCGCGCCGTCGCTCTTCGCCGAGCCGCGCCGCCTGATCGACGTCGATGAGGCCACCGAGCTTCTCACCGCGGTGCTGCCCGACATGGATCCGGCTGAACTGCGCGAGCGGCTCGCCTCGCGCCGCGGCTTCGTCTGGCTGAAGCGCGAAATCTCCACCAAGCAGCGTCAGGACATCTACCGGCTGGGACTTCCCGGCGTGGGCTTCCTCGCCGAAAACAAGCGCGTCTATCCGAACAGCGCCGAGGTCTCGCACCTGATCGGTCACGTCAACATCGACAATCAAGGCATCGCCGGAATGGAGAAGTGGCTCGACAACCACGGCCTCCAGGCGCTGCACATGGCGGGGCTTGCCACCGACCAGCAGCAGAAGCCGGTCGAGCTTGCGGTCGATCTTCGCGTGCAGCATGCGATGCGCGACGAGCTGATCTGGGCGGCGCAGAAGTTCAAGGTCAAGGCCGCGGCCGGTGTCGTGGTCGACGTGAACACCGGCGAGATCATCTCGATGGTGTCGCTGCCGGATTATGACCCCAACAGTCCGCAGCAGGCCAACGATCCGACCCGCATCAACCGCATCACCACCGGCGTGTTCGAGCTGGGCTCGACCTTCAAGGCGCTGACGCTCGCCATGGCGCTCGACTCCGGCCGGGTGCAGCTCACCTCGACCTTCGATGCGCGTGCGTCGCTGCGCTACGGCAAGTTCACGATCCACGACTACCACGCTCAGAACCGCTTCCTGACGGTGCCGGAGATCTTCACCTACTCGTCGAACATCGGCACCGCGCGCATGGCGCTGTTCATGGGCGTCGAGTACCACAAGTGGTTCCTGAAGAAGATGGGCCAGCTCGACCGGCTGCGCACCGAGTTGCCGGAAAGCGCCGAGCCGATCGTGCCCAAGCGCTGGGGCGAGTTGAACACCGTCACTATCGCGTTCGGTCACGGCCTCTCGGTCGCGCCGCTGCAGGCGGTCGCAGCCATCAGTGCGCTGGTCAACGGCGGCTACCTCATTCCGCCGACCTTCCTGAAGCGCTCCCAGGAAGACGCGATGAAGCTCGCCAAGGTGGTCATCAAGCCCGAGACCAGCGAGAAGATGCGCTATCTGATGCGGATCAACGCCGAGCGGGGCTCGGCAAGGAAGGCCGATATCCCGGGCTATTACGTCGGGGGCAAGACCGGCACCGCGGAAAAGGTGGTCAACGGCCGCTACTCCAAGACCAAACTTTTGACCACCTTCACGGCGATATTCCCGTCCGACAAGCCGCGCTATCAGATGATGGTCATCCTCGACGAGCCCCAGGGCATCCCGGAGACCCACGGCTTTGCCACCTCGGCCTGGAACGCCGGAGCGACCGCAGGCCGGGTCGTCACCCGGATCGCGCCGATGCTGGGCGTCGAGCCGCGCTTCGACATGCCTACGGCCGATCAACTCTTCCTGGGCAAGGGCAAATCGTCATAGCGGGAAGTTCTGGCGGCGCAGCCCCGGGCGTGTCATAGGACGGTCCGGTTCTTCAGAATGCTGTGGCGCGGTTCCGTGCCACGACAACGGCGGCGATGAAGCTTTCCGAACTCCTGACTGATCAGGCTCCGCTCGATGCGCGCACGGCTGCGCTCGAAATCGGCGGCGTGACCGCAGACAGCCGTGCGGTCAAACGCGGCGATCTGTTCGTCGCCGTGCCTGGCACCAAAGCGGACGGCATGGGTTTCGCAGCGCTTGCCGCGCAGGCCGGCGCGGCCGCGATCGTCGGCGAGCGTGCGCCGCAGGCGCCGTTGCCGAATGGCGCGGCGTTCGTTCAGGTCGCCAATGCGCGCAAGGCGCTCTCGATTGCGGCGGCGCATTTCTATCGGAAGCAGCCCAAGGTGATCGCGGCGGTCACCGGCACCAGCGGCAAGACCTCGGTCGCCGCCTTCACCCGGCAGATCTGGGCGGCGTTGGGTTACGAAGCCGCAAGTCTCGGCACCATCGGCGTGGTGACGCCGAAGAAAGAGATCTACGGCTCGCTGACCACGCCGGATCCGGTCGGGCTGCACAAGACGCTGGCCGAACTCGCCGACGAGGGCGTCACGCATCTGGTGATGGAAGCATCGTCGCACGGCCTCGATCAGCACCGGCTCGACGGCGTCCGCGTCGCTGCCGCGGGCTTCACCAATCTGAGCCGCGATCATCTGGACTATCATCCGAGCGTCGAGGCGTATCTTGCGGCCAAGCTCCGGTTGTTCGAGGCGCTCGTCGTCGATGGCGGCGGCGCGGTGATCGACGTCGATCACGAGCACAGCGACACCGTCGTCGCAGCGGCGAAAAAGCGCGGGCTGAAGCTGATGACCGTGGGCCGCAAGGGCGACGGCATCCGCCTGGTCGAGACCGCGATCGACGGCTTTGCCCAGCGGCTCACGCTCGCCCATGCCGGCAAGACCTATTCGCTGAAGCTGCCGCTGGTCGGCGGCTTCCAGGTCGAGAATGCACTGGTCTCGGCGGGCCTTGTGATCGCCACCGGCGGCGAGCCGGGCGCCGTGTTCGCGACGCTGTCGGAGCTCAAGGGCGCGAAAGGAAGACTCGATCTGGTTGGCGAACGCAACGGCGCGCCGATCTTCGTCGACTATGCGCACAAGCCCGATGCACTGGAAAAAGCGCTCGCAGCGCTGCGACCCTATGTGAAACGAAAGCTTGTCGTGGTGTTCGGCGCCGGCGGCAACCGCGATGCCGGCAAGCGGCCGATCATGGGCGCGATCGCTGCGCAGAATGCCGATCGCGTCATCATCACCGACGACAATCCGCGGAATGAGAAGCCCGAAACGATCCGTGCCGCGATCCTCGCCGCGGTGCCCGGCGCGACCGAAATCGGCGACCGTCGCGAGGCGATCCGCACATCGATCGCAACGCTCGAGCCCGGCGACGTGCTGCTGATCGCCGGCAAGGGCCACGAGAGCGGCCAGATCATCGGCGACCGTGTATTGGAATTCAGCGATCACCACGAGGTGGAAGCCGCGTTGCAGGAGAAGGTGGTATGAGCGCACCACTGTGGACCGTCGAAGCCATGGCCAAGGCGATGGGCGCGGAGTTGCACGGCGCACTGCCGGCGAGCATCAGCGGGCTTTCGATCGACACGCGCACCGTTGCGCCCGGTGAGGCTTTCTTTGCCATCAAGGGCGACGCCCGCGACGGCCATGAATTCGTCGATGCGGCGCTCAAGGCTGGCGCCGGGCTTGCGGTCGTCGCCGCCGACAAGCGCGGCAGCTTCGCCAAGGATGCGCCGCTCCTCGTCGTGTCCGACGTTCTGGAAGGTCTGATCGCGCTCGCGCGCGCAGCACGCGCTCGCAGCAAGGCAAAGTTCATCGGCGTCACCGGCTCGGTCGGCAAGACCGGCACCAAGGAGGCGCTGCGGATCGCGCTGTCGAGCGAAGGCGAGACCCACGCGTCGGCCGCATCCTACAACAATCACTGGGGCGTGCCGCTGTCGCTCGCCCGCTGTCCCGAGAGCGCGAAATATGCCGTGCTCGAAATGGGCATGAATCACGCGGGCGAGATCGCGCCGCTGACCAAGCTCGTGCGGCCTCACGTCGCCATCGTCACCACGGTCGAGCCGGTGCATCTCGAGTTCTTCGCCTCGGTCGAAGCCATCGCCGACGCCAAGGCCGAGATCTTTCAAGGCGTCGTGCCGGGCGGCGCCGCGGTGATCAACCGCGACAATCCGCACTTCGCCCGCCTTCAAAGTGCTGCCAAGAACACCAGCGTCGCCCATATCGTTTCGTTCGGCGAGCACGCCAAGGCCGACGCGCGACTGCTCAAGTTTGCGCTGCAGGCCGACTCCTCGACCGTGCAAGCGCGCATCCTCGGTCATGATGTGACCTACAAACTCGGCGCGCCGGGCCGCCACGTGGTGCAGAACTCGCTCGCCGTGCTCGCCGCTGCAACGCTTGCCGGCGCCGATCTCGCGATCGCGGCGCTTGCGCTCAGCAAGCTCGCGCCGCCGACCGGCCGCGGCGCGCGCCAGACGCTCGACGTGCCGGGCGGCCAGGCTCTCTTGATCGATGAGAGCTATAACGCCAATCCGGCTTCGATGCGGGCCGCCATTGCGCTGCTCGGCCAGGCGCCGATCGGCGCGCGCGGCCGGCGCATCGCGGTGCTCGGCGAGATGCTGGAGCTTGGCCCGCGGGGCGGGGAATTGCATAGCGGACTCGTCAAGCCGATCGAGGAGAGCGCGGTCGACCTCGTGTTCTGCGCCGGCTCGTTGTATCGGGGGTTCTGGGAGGCTCTTCCCTCCGGCCGCAGGGGCGGCTATGCCGAGAGCGCCGCTGCACTCGAATCACAAGTGCTCGGAGCGGTTCGCGCCGGCGACGCGATGATGGTCAAAGGCTCGCTTGGTTCCAAGATGGGCCCCATCGTCAAGGCGCTCATCCGGCAATTTCCGTCGCATGGCGATCGCGAAACGGCGGCCGCCCAGGGTTGATCCGATGCTTTATTGGTTGGCCGATTTATCCAGCACGCTTTCGATCTTTAACGTGTTTCGTTACCTGACGGTGCGCACCGCGGGATCGCTGATCACCGCGCTGGTTTTCGTCTTCATGTTCGGGCCGTGGATCATCGATCATCTGCGGCTGCGCCAGGGCAAGGGTCAGCCGATCCGCGCCGACGGGCCGAAGTCGCACATCATCTCCAAGGCCGGCACGCCGACCATGGGCGGGTTGATGATCCTGTTCGGCATCGTGGTGTCGACGGTGCTGTGGGCCAATCCGCGCAATCCGTATGTCTGGATCGTGCTGGCGGTGACGCTGGGCTTTGGGCTGGTCGGCTTCTACGACGATTACCTCAAGGTGACGCGGCAGACGCACAGCGGCTTCGCCGGCAAGTTCCGGCTGATCATCGAGGCCTCGATTGCGCTCGCCGCCTGCATCGCTTTCGCAAGCCTCGGCCGGCCGAGCTTCGCGACCTCGCTGACCATCCCGGTGTTCAAGGATGCGGTGGTCAACCTCGGCTGGTTCTTCCCGATCTTCACGGCCTTCATCATCGTCGGCGCCGGCAATGCCGTGAACCTCACCGACGGCCTCGATGGCCTTGCCATCGGCCCGGTGATGATCGCCTCGGCGAGCTTCGTCGGCATCGCCTATCTGGTCGGCAACGCGGTGTTCGCCGACTACCTGCAGATCCATTTCGTGCCCGGCGCGGGCGAGCTTGCGATCATCTGCGGCGCCGTGATCGGCGCGGGCCTGGGCTTCCTGTGGTTCAACGCGCCGCCGGCCTCGATCTTCATGGGCGACACCGGCTCGCTGGCGCTCGGCGGGCTGATCGGCTCGGTCGCGGTCGCGACCAAGCACGAGATCGCACTTGCCATCATCGGCGGATTGTTCGTGCTCGAAGCCGTGTCGGTGATCGTGCAGGTGGTTTCGTTCAAGCTCACCGGCAAGCGCGTGTTCAGGATGGCGCCGATCCATCATCACTTCGAGCAGCTCGGCTGGACCGAGTCGCAGATCGTGATCCGGTTCTGGATCATCGCCATCGTGCTGGCGCTGGCAGGGCTCGCGACGCTCAAGCTGCGATGATTGAAAGCTTCCTCCGCAGTCATTCGGGGGCGCGCCGGAGGCGCGAACCCGGAATCCATACTCCGCAGCAGTGGTTATGGATTCCGGGTTCGCTCGCTACGCTCGCGCCCCGGAATGACCGAAGGGAGGGATTACGATGACGCCGGTCCATTCCTTCGCCAGCAAGCGCGTCGCGGTCTTCGGCCTTGGCGGTTCGGGGCTGGTTAGCGCGCAGGCGCTGAAGGCTGGCGGCGCCGATGTCGTCGCCTGGGATGACAACGCCGCGAGCGTCAAGAAGGCGCAAGAGGCCGGCATCACGGCGCAAGACCTCCGCAACATCGACTGGTCGAAGGTCGCAGCGCTGGTGCTCGCGCCCGGCGTGCCGCTCACGCATCCCGAGCCGCACTGGTCGGTGAAGCTCGCGCAAGCCGCCGGTGCCGAGGTGGTCGGCGACATCGAGCTGTTCTGCCGCGAGCGGTTGCGGCTTGCGCCACATTCGCCGTTCGTTGCCATCACCGGCACCAACGGCAAGTCCACCACCACGGCGCTGATCGCGCATATCCTGCGCACCGCCGGCAAGAACGTGCAGCTCGGCGGCAACATCGGCACCGCGATCCTGTCGCTCGAGCCGCCCGCCGCCAATCGCTTTCACGTCATCGAGTGCTCGTCCTACCAGATCGATCTCGCGCCCTCGCTCAATCCGTCGGTCGGGATCCTTATCAACCTGTCGCCCGATCATCTCGACCGCCACGGCACCATGGAGCACTACGCTGCCGTCAAGGAGCGATTGGTTGCGAAGTCCGACGTCGCGCTGGTCGGCGTCGATGACAGCTATACCGAAGCCATCGCGCGACGCCTTGCGGGACGCAAAGACATCCAGGCCGTTCCGGTCTCCGCGTCGCGCGAGCTGCCACGAGGGACTTTCGTGCGCGGCACGCAGGTCGTCGCGAGGGGCATCAAGTCGTCAGCGCAGGCCGAAGTGCTCGGTGATGTATCAGGCATCGGGTCGTTGCGCGGCCGGCACAACGCGCAGAATGCCGCCTTCGCATCGACCGCCTGTTGGTTTTCCGGTTTGACATCTGCCGAGATCGAACGTGGTTTGAAGAGCTTTCCCGGCCTCGCCCATCGCATGGAGCAGGTCGGCCGCAAGGGCGCGGTGCTGTTCGTCAACGACTCCAAGGCGACCAATGCGGACTCGTCCGCGCAGGCGCTGGCTTCGTTCACCGATATGTTCTGGATCGCCGGCGGAAAGGCCAAGGCGGGCGGCATCACATCGCTGGAAGAGTTCTTTCCGCGTATCAGGAAGGCCTACCTGGTCGGCGAGGCGGCGAAAGAATTCGCCCAGACCCTCGACGGCAAGGTGCCCTATGAGATCTCCGGCACCATCGATCGGGCTCTGGAAACCTCGACCCGGGACGCCGAGGCCTCCGGCCTCAAGGAACCGGTGGTGCTGCTCTCGCCGGCCTGCGCCTCGTTCGACCAATTCCGCAATTTCGAGGTCCGCGGCGACCATTTCCGCGAGCTGGTGCTGAAGATCCCTGGTGTCACGCCGTTTAAGTGACCGGCCTGCCGTGCGAAATTCGCTCGTAATGGCGTCCCGTTAACCGCCTGGAAACCACGGCGCGTCACCTCTTACAGGGACGAGGGCCCACACATGGTTTCGCGCAAGGTTCGCACGCCGATCGGCGACTGGTGGTGGACGGTCGACCGTCCGGTCCTCGCAGCGATCTTCGGCCTCATGCTCGGCGGCATCATCCTGTCGCTTGCGGCAAGCCCGCCGGTTGCGGCGCGGCTCAATCTGGATCCGTTCCACTTCGTCAACCGCCACATCATCTTCCTGATCCCAACCATCGCGGTGCTGCTGCTGACGTCGTTCCTGTCTCCGCGCGGCGTCCGCCGCGTCGCGCTGGTGATATTCCTGATCAGCCTGTGCCTCGTTGCGGTGACGCCTTTCTTCGGCGCCGAGATCAAGGGCGCCAAGCGCTGGCTGGTCATCGCCGGCGTCAACGTGCAGCCGTCGGAATTTCTCAAGCCTGCGTTTGTCATCCTGATCGCCTGGCTATTTGCCGAGTCCACGCGCAAGCCTGAGATGCCGGCCAACACCGTGGCGCTCGGCCTGCTGCTTCTGGTGACGGCGCTTCTCGTGATCCAGCCCGACTTCGGCCAGACCATGCTGATCACGCTGGTCTGGGGCGCGCTGTTCTTCATGGCCGGCATGCGGCTGATCTGGGTCGTGGGGCTTGGCGGCGTCGCGGCGCTTGGCTTGGTCGGCGCCTATTTCACTGTGCCGCACGTCACCCAGCGCATCCAGCGCTTCATGGATCGCGGCTCGGGCGACACCTTCAACATCGATCTGGCAATGGAAAGCTTCGCGCGCGGCGGCTGGCTCGGCCGCGGCCCGGGCGAGGGCACCGTGAAGCGGCTCCTGCCGGAAAGCCACACCGACTTCGTGTTTGCGGTCGGCGCCGAGGAGTTCGGCATCGTGCTGTGCCTCGCGCTGCTGGCGCTGTTCGCCTTCATCGTGATCCGCACGTTGCGGCACGCGGTCAACAGCGGCGATCCTTTCGTCCGCTTTGCGTCCGCGGGCCTGGCGATGTTGTTCGGCATTCAGTCGGCGATCAACATGGCGGTGAATCTGCATTTGATGCCGGCCAAGGGCATGACGCTGCCGTTCGTCTCCTACGGCGGCTCGTCGATGATCTCGCTTGCCTTCGGCATGGGCATGCTCCTGGCGTTGACCCGCGAACGGCCGCGCGCCGTGTTCCTGAGCAGTCCGGGCATGGGTCTCTCCGGCAGCCCGGTTTAGTCCGATCTCTTGCTTTGTATTTGATTCCGGACGGCGCATGCGTGGCATGCTGTTGTCACCGGCTCGAAACGCCACCATGCTGGCGCGTCGGCAGCCCGTGAAATCCGGAGATCGAAATGGCCTTTACGATGTGGCGTGGCGTGGTGGGACTCGTGCGGCCGACGCGCCGTCCCGGCGCCATCGAAGAGCTGATCCGCATGCTGCCGGAGGGCATCGGCGTCCTGCCATTCATGGTCAACTTCCGTGCCGGTGTCCGTGAGGAGTTCAGCAAGGCCATTCCGCAATACGAGCAGTACACCGCCGACCTCGCCGAGCAGAAGGTCGATCTCATTCTGCTGGCAGGCACGCCGCCGTTCTGTTTGCTGGGCGTGAAGGGCGAGGCCGAGCTGATCAAGAGCTGGGAGAAGCGGCACGGCATTCCGATCTGGACCGAGCCGCAACTGCATGTCGCCGCCATGAAGGCGATGAGGATCAAGAAATTCGTCGGTGTCAGTTATTCGAAGCTGCAGATCGGCATCGTTCTCGACTACATGAAGGACACCGGCCTCGAATGCGTGACGATGCAGTCTATCGAAGTGCCGTTCGAGGACGTCGGCCAGATTTCCACCGAGGCGGTCTACGCGTACACCAAGAAGCTCTGGCGGGAGAATCCGGGCGCTGACGGCATCTATGTCCACGGCGGCGGCTGGCAGACCGTGAAGGTCGTCGAACTGCTCGAAAGGGACCTTCAGGTACCTGTGGTTCATGCGCAGGCTTGCAACGCGTGGATGATCCACAAGCAGCTCATGGTTCGCGAGACGATACCGGGCTATGGCCGTCTGCTGGCGGAACTGCCGTAGCGGTTGCTCATCAAACGGGCCCCGCTTGCTCAAACAACGCGGATTGCTCCGACCGCAAACGTCGTGCTGCAATCGAACCAGCCGGAAATGTGGGACAAGCATGATGAAAACCATCATTCGTGTTGCTGCGCTGGTCAGTGTGACGGTTGCCGTTGTTGTCTCGGGCGTAGTGCAAGGCGCGGCGCAGACCGCGGATGATTTTCCGAACCGGCCGATTCGCATCATCGTGGTGCAAGCGCCCGGCTCCGGGACCGACCTTGTGGCGCGCCTGCTCGCGCAGAAGATGGGTGAGCTCTGGGGCCAGCAGGGCGTCGTGGAGAACCGCCAGGGCGCCAACGGCATCATCGGCGTGGAGGCTGCGGCCCGCGCCACCCCCGACGGCTACACGCTGCTCTACGCGTCGATCAGCGCTCTGACGACCAATCAATTCATCTACAAAAAGCTTCCTTACAACACGCTGCGCGATTTTGCTCCGATCACCCAGGCGGTTCTCAATTCACTCGGCGCGGTGGCCAGTCCCGCATCCGGATTGAAATCGTTGGCCGACGTTGTCGCCCGCGCAAAAGCCGACCCGGGAGCGCTCAGCTACGGTTCGTCCGGCATTGGCAATCAGACCCATCAAATGGGTGTGCTGCTTTCTCTTGCCACCAATATCAAAATGACCCATGTGCCGTACCGCGGACAGACGCCGATGCTGACCGACGTGATGAGCGGACAGATCCCGCTTGGCTTCACCACCACGTCGGGCGTGACCGATCTCGTCAACAGCGGAAAGCTTACGATGCTCGCCACCTTCGGCGACCAGCGTGATGAGCAGTTTCCCAATGTCCCGACGCCGTCCGAATTGGGCTATAAGGACGTCGTCATCACCGGTTGGACCGGCTTGCTCGCGCCGGCCGGTACGCCGCCAGCCGTCGTGAACAAGATTTATGCCGGCATGACCAAGGTGCTGGCCATGCCCGACGTGAAGGAAGCGACCCGGAAGCTCGGCACGACCGCGAAAGTGAGCGACAGTCCCGAAGCCTTTGCGCGCTTTATCAAGGCGGAATCCGAGAAGTACTATCCCGTCATCAAGGCTGCCGGTTTGGAGGGCTCGCAGTAGCTCGTACTGGGCCGTTTCCATGGCTATTTTTCGCTGCGAAGCGCTGCACTTGCCGCCGAAAATGCTCTAACAACACGGCATGACTGCGGACACCAAATCGGCTGGGCCGACCGTGCTGGTTGCGGCTGGCGGCACCGGCGGCCACCTGTTTCCGGCCGAGGCGCTGGCGGCGGCGCTTGCCAAGCGCAACGTCGCGGTGGCGCTCGCCACAGACGCACGAGCCGCACGCCACGCGGGAGCATTCGCTGCGGCTGGCATCCATATCATTCCGAGCGCCACCGTCCGTGGCCGCAATCCGTTCTCACTGGCCAAGACCGGCGCGCTCCTGGGCTTTGGCGTGCTGAAGGCATGGTTGAAGTTGCCGCGGATCAAGCCCGCAGTGGTCGTGGGCTTCGGCGGCTATCCGAGCATCCCGCCGCTCCTGGCCGCGGTGTCGCGCGGCATCCCGACCGTGATCCACGAGCAGAACGCCGTGATGGGCCGCGCCAACCGGATGCTCGCGCCGAAGGTGCGCGCCATCGCGACCGGCTTCGCCGGCATTCTCAACCGCGAGCCCGCGCTTGCCGCCAAGGCCACCCACACCGGCAATCCGGTGCGGCCCGCGGTGATCGCGGCGGCTTCGACGCCGTATCCCGAACTCGACACGACCGGGTCGCTGCGGCTCCTGGTGTTCGGCGGCAGCCAGGGCGCCCGGGTGATGGCCGACGTCGTGCCGCTCGCGATCGAGAAGCTCGAGCCGCACCTGCAGATGCGGTTGAAGATCATCCAGCAGGCCCGCGAGGAGGACATCGCGCGCGTCCGCGAGATCTACGCCAGGCTCAACGTCCCGGCCAAGATCGAGCCGTTCTTCAAGGACCTTCCGGCCGTGATGGCGGCGAGCCATCTGATCGTGGCGCGCTCCGGTGCTTCCACCGTGGCCGAACTGACCGCGATCGGCCGGCCCGGCATCCTCGTGCCGCTGCCGCATGCGCTCGACCAGGACCAGCACCACAATGCCGGCGTGCTCGTGGAGGCGGGCGGTGCGATCCGCCTGCCGCAGACCGAATTCACCCCGGACCGGCTCGCCGCGGAAATCGCCGCGCTGGCCGCCGAGCCGTTACGGCTCACCGGCATGGCGGCCGCGGCGAAAAAGGCCGGCGCCATCGACGCTTCGGACCGGCTGGCCGATCTGGTGCTCCGGGTCGCGGGCATCACGAAATAACCACACCGCCGTGGCCGGGCTTGTCGTGACCATCTGCCTCTTGCTTTAAGTGGCAGGACTGCCGCGAAAACCCAGGGGCGCTTGATGAAACTGCCGCGCGAAATCGGACCGATCCACTTTGTCGGCATCGGCGGCATCGGCATGAGCGGCATCGCCGAGGTGCTAATGAACCTCGGCTACACGGTGCAGGGCTCCGACGCGAGCGACAACGCCAACGTCAAGCGGCTGCGCGACAAGGGCGCTAAGGTGTTCGTCGGCCACAAAGGCGAACACGTCGACGGCGCCGAGGTCATGGTGGTGTCGTCGGCGATCAAGGCCGACAATCCCGAGCTCGTCGTCGCGCGCGAGAAGCGCCTGCCGGTGGTGCGGCGCGCCGAGATGCTCGCCGAGCTGATGCGGCTGAAGAGCTGCGTCGCCGTCGCCGGCACCCACGGCAAGACCACGACGACATCGATGGTTGCGGCCTTGCTCGATGCCGGCAATTTCGATCCGACCGTGATCAACGGCGGCATCATCAACGCCTACGGCACCAACGCGCGGCTTGGCGCCGGCGACTGGATGGTGGTCGAGGCCGACGAGTCCGACGGCACCTTCCTGAAGCTTCCCACCGACATCGCCATCGTCACCAACATCGATGCCGAGCATCTCGACCACTTCAAGACCTTCACGGCCGTGCAGGATGCGTTCCGCGCCTTCATCGAGAACGTGCCGTTCTACGGTTTCGCCGTGATGTGCACCGACCATCCGATCGTGCAGCGCGTGGTCGGCCGGATCCAAGATCGCCGCATCATCACCTACGGCGAGAATCCGCAGGCCGACGTGCGGCTGATCGATCTGGACAACACCGGCGGGCGCTCGGAATTCGCCGTTCAATTCCGCGACCGCACCGGTGCGGTGGTTGAAACCATCGCCGATCTGATGCTGCCGATGCCCGGACGGCACAACGCGCTGAACGCCACCTCGGCGATCGCGGTGGCGCACGAGCTCAAAATCCCCGAGGACACGATCCGCAAGGCGCTGGCAGGCTTCGGCGGCGTGAAGCGGCGCTTCACCCGCGCCGGCGAATGGAACGGCGTCGCCGTCATCGACGACTACGGCCATCATCCGGTGGAGATCGCCGCGGTGCTCAAAGCCGCGCGCGAGTCGACCAAGGGGCAGGTGATCGCCGTGGTGCAGCCGCATCGCTACACGCGTCTGCAATCGCTGTTCGAGCCGTTCTCGACCTGCTTCAACGACGCCGACGCGGTGATCGTCGCCGAGGTCTATCCGGCCGGCGAAGCGCCGATCGACGGCATCGACCGCGATCACCTGGTCGCGGCCGTGCGCGCCCGCGGCCACCGTCAGGTGATCGCGCTGCCCGAGCAGTCGCAACTTGCCGGCATCGTGAAGGGCCTCGCCAAGCCCGGCGACTACGTGGTCTGCCTCGGCGCCGGCAACATCACGCAATGGGCGTATTCGCTGGCTGGTGAATTGAAGGCGCTGGGGTGATGAGTTTCCCGGATATTGCCTCGGACCTGAAATCCCGCGCCCCAAAACTGCGCGGCCGGCTCATGCCCAACCAATCGCTCGCCGAACTCACCTGGTTCCGCGTCGGGGGGCCGGCGCAGGTGCTGTTCATGCCGGAGGACGAGTCAGACGTCGCGTATTTCCTCGGCGTGCTGCCTTCTGAGATTCCCGTCACCGTGATCGGGCTCGGCTCCAATCTGATCGTGCGCGACGGCGGCATTCCCGGCGTCGTCATCCGGCTCGGCCGCGGCTTCAACGACGTGACGGTTGATGGCCTGAACATCACCGCAGGTCCCGCGGTGCCCGACGTGAAGGTGGCGCGCGCCGCGCAGGAGGCCGGTATCGCCGGCCTCTCGTTCATGCGCGGCATCCCGGGCGCAATCGGCGGCGCGCTCCGGATGAACGGCGGCGCCTACGGCGGCGAGACCAAGGATGTCCTGGTCGAGGCCCGCGCGGTCGACCGGCAGGGCCGCATCCACGTGCTGAGCAACGCCGACATGCACTACACCTACCGGCATTGCGGCGCGCCGGAGGACTACATCTTTACCTCTGCCACATTTGCCGGCCGGCCCGGCGATCCGGCGGTGATCGCCGCCGAAATGGACAAGATCACCGAGTCGCGCGAGGCGACCCAGCCGATCAAGAGCCGCACCGGAGGCTCGACCTTCAAGAACCCGCCCGGCCACAAGGCCTGGCAGTTGATCGATGCCGTAGGATGCCGCGGTCTGGTTGTCGGTGGTGCCCAGGTGTCCGAACTGCACTGCAACTTCCTGATCAATCTTGGCACTGCGACCGCGGCCGACATCGAAAATCTCGGCGAAACCGTGCGCAAGCGCGTGAAGGACAAGTCCGGCGTCGAACTCGACTGGGAGATCAAGCGGCTCGGCGTCGCGGCGTGAACTGCGACCGTTAAGCCCGTCCTCGTCCGTCCAGCATTGCGCCGCAATCTGAGTCTTTTTTGTCACGCCCCGCGATCTTCGCGGCGCGCTCTGACGCGCGCGGGATTCACCTTTGACTCCCAGCGGGTTAGCTTGGCTGGTGATTCGCGGAGCGGCAGTGACGCGCAATTCGGAACCAGTACTGGTGGTGGGGGGCGGCCTCGGTGGGGCCGCCGTATCGCTTGCGCTCGCGCGCAAGGGCTTCCGCGTGCGCCTGATCGAGGCGGCGCCGGAGTTCGGCGTCATCGGCTATGGCATCCAGCTTGGGCCGAACGTGTTTCCGATGTTCGACCGGCTCGGCATCACCGGTGCCGTGATGAAAGCCGCGCTGCGGCCTCGCGGCGTCCGGATGCTCGATTCGGTCGATGGCGAAACGATCGGGCACTTTCCGACCGGCGCGTCTTTCGTCGAGCGTTTCAAGCACCCCTATATCGTGATCCATCGCGAGGACCTGCATCGCATCCTGCTCGACGCCTGTGGTGCCGAACAGAATGTCGAGATGATGCCGAACACCGCGGTGACCGCCTATGAAGATCAGGGCGGCCGCGTGCGCCTCGCGATCAAGGATGGCCGCACGATCGAAGGGGCGGCCCTGATCGGCGCCGATGGCCTTCGTTCCACAATACGCCAGCAGATGCGCAATGAAGGCGAGCCGCGCATCATCGGCTATGTCGCCCATCGCACCATCGTGCCGATGTCGAGCGTGAACTTCGACGTCAACCGCGACGACGTCGTGCTATGGTCGGGCGATGGCTTCCACATCGTGCACTATCCGCTGCGCGACAAGACGCTTTTCAACGTCGTGACGGTGTTCAAGACCTTGAACGCGCAGCCGAGCGATACCGAAAGTCCGCATCCCGACCTCGCTCACGTCTATCGCGACTCGCATCCGACCATGCGGAAGCTCTGGGCCATGATGGACTTGAGCCGCCGCGGCTGGGTGTCATCGGATCGCGACCCGATCCGGCATTGGAGCAAGGGTCGCGTAACGCTCCTCGGCGATGGCGCACACCCGACGCTGCAGACGCTGGCGCAGGGCGCCTGCATGGCGATCGAAGACGCGGTTTGTCTCGCCGAACTGATCGGCATGGCGGACGGCGATTTCGAAGGCGCCTTCAAGGAATACGAGCGGGCCAGATACGTGCGCACCGCGCGGGTGCAGTTCGAGTCCCGCTATCACTGGGACAACTGGTACCACGTCGGCGGCATCGAGCGCGAAGTCGCGCGAGATATCTGGTCGCGCAAGACCGAGCAGCAGATGTTCGACTGTCTTTCGTGGCTCTACGACGGCTTCGCGCTGCCAAATCCTCCAGGGAAGAGTCCTAAACAGAACGGGTCGCGGGAGAAGGCGGCATGAGCAAACACGTCGCCGTTCTCATGGGCGGCTGGTCGGCGGAGCGCGAAATAAGCTTGCGCTCGGGCCGCGCCTGCGCCGACGCGGCGGAGCGTGCAGGCTTCCGCGTCACGCGCGTCGATGTCGGCCGCGACATCGCAAACGTGCTGACAACGCTGAAGCCCGACGCGGCGCTCAATGTGCTGCACGGCCGGCCCGGCGAGGACGGCACGCTGCAGGGCATCCTGGAGATCCTCGGCATTCCCTACAGCCATTCCGGTGTGATGGCCTCCGCCGTGGCCATGCAGAAGGACGTCGCCAAGGTGGTGATGAAGGCCGGCGGCGTTCCGGTGCCGGACGGCAGGGTCGTGTCGCGCCACGAGGCCGCCAAATCCCACCCGCTGCCGCGCCCCTACGTGCTCAAGCCGATCGCAGAAGGCTCCAGCGTCGGTGTGTTCATCGTCACCGAGCAGCATGAGCACCCGCCCCAGGAACTGACCCGGGAGGATTGGGCCTTCGGCGAGCAGGTGCTGTGCGAACGCTACATCCCCGGCAAGGAACTGACCTGCGCGGTCATGGGCGATAAGGCCTTGGACGTCATCGAGATTGTGGCTGCGACCCAGTTCTACGATTTCGAGGCGAAATACGCTCCGGGCGGATCAAAGCACGTTTTGCCGGCAAAAATTTCACCTTTTGTTTACCAAGAGGTCCGAAGACTAGCGCTCAAGGCGCATTACGCCCTCGGTTGCCGAGGCGTGACCCGCGCTGACTTCCGCTACGACGATCAGGCCGCGGGGACGGAGGGCTTGGTCTGTCTTGAGGTCAACACTCAGCCCGGCATGACCGAAACTTCGCTCGTGCCTGAGCTTGCGGCTTACGCGGGCGTGAATTTCGAAGAGCTGGTGCGATGGATGGTCGAAGACGCATCGCTGAATCGGTAAGCGGCGGCGCCATGGCGCGGCCTGCGACCGGCGCTGTGCCGCCCTCCCGGCACGCGCGGGCGCGTTCGGCATTGGGGCTTGGCGCTGCGAGGTTCAGCCGCTTCATGCGCCGCTGGGTCGGCCCGGTGCACTGCTGGCAGCTTCCGACCGGTGCAGGCCTCGCCGCACTCGGTACATTCTTTATCGCCACTGCGGCCTTCGGCGTGGTGCGTGGCGGCCATGTGCCGGAGGTCGTCGACGAACTCCGCGATTGGCGCGATGCCGCGGCCAATGCGGTGGGCTTCCGGATCACCTCGATCGCCATGGCAGGCCAGAAAGAGTTGACCCGCGAGGAGGTCCTGACGATTGCCGGCATCACCGGGCACACCTCACTCCTGTTCCTCGACGCGGCCGAGGCGCGCGCCAAGCTGAAAGAGAACCCCTGGATCGCCGAAGCCAATGTGCTGAAGCTCTTCCCCAGCCGGTTGCACATTACCGTCACCGAGCGCGAGGCCTTCGCGCTCTGGCAGAAGGACGGCAAGGTTTCCGTGATCGCGAGCGATGGCGAAGTGGTCGAGCCCTACGTCAATCAGCGCTTCGCGAGGTTGCCGCTGGTGGTCGGCGAGGGCGCAGGTGCTCGCGCCAAGGAGATCGTGGCGCTGCTCGACAACTATCCGCTGGTGCGGGACCAGATGTACGCGGCGGTGCTGGTCGCCGAGCGGCGCTGGAACGTCGTGCTCAAGAACGGCATCGAGGTGCGGCTGCCCGAGACCGACAACGACAAGGCGCTCGGCACGCTGGTTCAGCTCGACCGTGACAACAAGATTCTGAGCCGCGATATCGCGGTCGTTGACCTTCGCCTGCCTGACCGCGTCAGCGTTCGCCTGTCGGATGAAGCTGCCGCGGCCCGCGCCGAGGCGCTGAAGGCCAAGAATCCCAAGAAGAAGGGAGGCGCGGCTTGAGCCTCGAGGACGGCCTGACGCCAAAGATGAAGCCGGTTTCGCCGCGTCGCTCGGCGATTGTCGCCGCCCTCGACATCGGCACCAGCAAGATCGTCTGCCTGATCGCCCGGCTGAAGCCGCAGCATCCGCAAGAGGTGCTGCGCCGCCGAAGCCACGGCATCGAGATCCTGGGCGTCGGCCACACCGAAGCCCGTGGCATGAAGGGCGGCGCCGTCATCAACCTCGCCGAGGTCGAGGAGGCGCTGCGCCACGCCGTCGATCTCGCCGAGCGTGACGCCTCGGTGCAGCTCGAATCCGTGGTGCTCTCGGTATCGTCCGGCCGCCCGTCGAGCGAATTCTACGCCGTGAACGTCAATGTGGCAGGATCGAGCGTCGCCGATGGCGATATCTCACGCGCCCTTGCGGCCGGCTGTCATCATTCGGTGCGTTCCGGCCGCGTCGTGCTGCACTCGCTGCCGATCGGCTTCGGCCTCGACGGGGTGCGCGGGGTGGGTGAGCCGCGCGGCATGCTGGCGCGCGAATTCGGCGTCGACATGCATGTGGTGACCGCCGATGCTGCCGCGGCGCGGAACCTGATGCTCGCGGTCGAGCGCTGCCATCTTTCGGTCGAGACCATGGTTGCGGCGCCTTATGCCGCGGGACTCTCCGTCATCGCCGATGACGAGTCCGATATCGGCGCCGCTCTGATCGACATGGGCGCAGGGACCACCACGGTGTCCTTGTTCTCCGGAGGCCGCTTCACCCATTGCGACGGCTTCGCGCTCGGCGGCAATCACGTGACGATGGACTTGGCACGCGGCCTGAACGCTCGTATCTCTGATGCAGAACGAATCAAGACGTTCTACGGCAGTGTGCTCGCCGGAGGCTCCGACGAGCGCGACATGATCACTGTACCGGCGGTCAATGACGACGACCGCGAGCCTCCTCAGTTCGTATCTCGTGCGAGTCTGGTGCGTATCATCAAGCCGAGAATCGAAGAGATTCTCGAGATGGTCCGAGACCGCCTTGCGGCTTCGTCCTTTGCGAACGAGCCGCGGGCACGTGCAATTCTCACCGGGGGTGTCAGCCAATTGACCGGACTGCCCGAGCTTGCCGCGCGAATCCTGAATCGGCCGGTGCGCATCGGCCGGCCGCTCGGCATTGCGGGCCTCCCGGAATCCGCCAAGGGCCCGGCGTTTGCCGTGGCCACGGGCCTGCTGGTCTATCCGCAGGCCGCCCACCTCGAACACTTCGAACCGCGGCGAACGCGGCAGCTCATGACAGGGACTGGTTACATCGCTCGCGTCGGACGATGGCTGAGGGAGAGCTTCTGATGAGCTGGCTTTCCAAAAACCTGAACCGCGTTCCCATTACCCGAATCCCGCCGGGGGCAGGCCGGCGTGACCTGGCGCCGTCGCTGAACGTGCGCCCAAGCAAGAGGCAATCATGAGCATCAACCTGAAGATCCCCGATATCCGCGAGCTCAAGCCGCGGCTGACCGTGTTCGGCGTGGGAGGGGCGGGCGGCAACGCCGTCAACAACATGATCTCCGCCGGGCTTCAGGGCGTAGATTTCGTGGTCGCCAACACCGACGCCCAGGCGTTGGCCTCGTCGAAGGCCGAACGCGTCATCCAGATGGGCGTGCAGGTGACCGAAGGTCTCGGCGCAGGCTCCCAGCCGGATGTCGGCCGCGCCGCAGCCGAAGAGGTGATCGACGAGATCCGCGATCATCTCTCGGGCGCGCACATGGTGTTCGTCACCGCCGGCATGGGCGGCGGCACCGGCACCGGCGCTGCACCGGTGGTCGCCCGTGTGGCGAAGGAGCTCGGTATCCTCACGGTGGGTGTCGTCACCAAGCCGTTCCACTTCGAGGGCGGCCGCCGCATGCGCTTTGCGGAAGCCGGCATCCTCGAGCTGCAGAAATGCGTCGACACCCAGATCATCATCCCGAACCAGAACCTGTTCCGGGTGGCGAACGAGAAGACCACCTTCGCCGACGCCTTCGCGATGGCCGATCAGGTGCTCTACTCGGGCGTGGCCTGCATCACCGACCTGATGGTGAAGGAAGGCCTGATCAATCTCGACTTCGCCGACGTCCGCGCCGTCATGCGCGAGATGGGCAAGGCGATGATGGGCACCGGCGAAGCCTCCGGCGAGAAGCGCGCGCTGCGCGCCGCCGAAGCCGCGATCGCCAATCCGCTCATCGACGACGTGTCGATGAAGGGAGCCCGCGGCCTTCTGATCTCGATCACCGGCGGCAAGGACCTCACGCTCTATGAAGTCGACGAAGCCGCGACCCGCATCCGCGAGGAGGTCGATCAGGAAGCCAACATCATCGTCGGCGCGACCTTCGACGAAGGCCTTGAAGGCATCATCCGCGTCTCGGTGGTGGCGACCGGCATCGATACGATCGTGCAGGCGCAGCGTCCGCCCGGCGAGACCCGTCTCGCCGAGCTCACGCAGCGGCTGCGCTCCGACACGCAGCGCCTCGCCGAGCGCGTCCATCACGAGCAGCAGCAAGCGCCGCAGCCGCAGCTCCGGGCACCGGCGGCACAGCCGGCGCCGGTTGCCGCGGCGCCTCAGCCCGCGCCCCGTCCTGCTTTCGAACATGGCGCGACCGCGGCTGTTGCTGCAGCCTTGCAGCCCGCGCCCGTGATGGAGGACGTCACCGTCCGTCCGATCGCGCCGACCAAGCCGTCGCTGTTCGTGGAGCCGGTGATGGCCGAGCCCGCGCCGCAGGAGATGCCGAAGGCGTTCATCCCGCCGGAGCCCGAGCGGGCGGCGCGCGCGCCGCGCATGCCGCGGCTCGAGGATCTGCCGCTGCCGGCGCAGAACCAGCTTCGCGCCCGTCACGCCGACCCGGCTGATGCCGGTCCAGAGAAGCAGCGCCTGTCGCTGTTGCAGCGGCTCGCCCAGGTTGGGCTCGGCCGCCGCGACGACGCCGAGGCGCCGGCCGGAGCGGCCGCCCCGGAACCGGTGCGTCAGGCCATGCCGCCGCTGCCGGTGCGCCAACCGCCGCGGATGCCCGATCCGGTATCGGAATACGCCAAGCGGCCGCAACCCGCTCCGACCGCCCCGCAGGGTCTCGACATGCACGGCCGCCCTTCGCTTCCGGTGCAGAAGCCTGTGGATGACGATCAACTTGAGATCCCGGCCTTCCTTCGCCGCCAGGCGAACTAGGCCGGAACCTCAGAGGGCTGAAACATTAAGACGATCCCGGCCTTGCGGCCGGGATCGTCACAAGAGAGACCATCTGCTCCCGGTCGCCCCCGACCGATCGCCCAAATCAAGTTATTGAAATATCTTGGGTATCGGATTCTTTCGCGCGCCCGCCTTGCCATCGTTGGAAGGCATGCCCCATAACCGCTGACGGCTTTCCGGACATCGTTTCCTGACTTTACCAGTCGCGTTTTGGGCCGCTTTGCGGCGATTTAGAGGTAACAGTCAGTAAGAAAGCGTGAGTTGGCGCGAAATCCAGCTAGGGTTAAATTGTTCGCCAGTAAGGGGGATTTGCCGCTCATGGCGGGGGGATCAGCGCCATCCAAGGCGCACGGGGTTTCTCCGACGTTTTTGGCAAAATCGGGACTCAAAGCCCCCTGAATGCGCACGTTGCGCAGACAGGTGCTTTGAGGTGAGGCAGCACAGACTATCGCATGAAGTCCGGTAGACAGACCACGCTTCGCCAGCCGACCGCAGTCAGCGGTATCGGTGTCCATTCCGGTCTCCCCGCGACCCTCACCATTCTTCCGGCCAAGGCCGATGCCGGCATCGTATTTGTGCGCTGCGGCGTTGGCGGTCAGCCCGACCGCGAGGTGCGCGCGAACTTCCGCGCCGTCACCGCCACCGAATTCCAGACTGTGCTGGGTGACGCCCACGGTCCGCTGTGCTCAACCGCCGAGCATGTGCTCGCCGCGCTGTCCGGCCTTGGCATCGACAATGCGGTCATCGAGATCGATGGACCGGAAGTGCCAATCATGGACGGCAGCGCCGCGCCGTTCGTCGAGGCGATCGATCGCGCCGGCATCGTGACGCTGAATGCGCCGCGCCGTTACATCCAGATCCTCAAGCCCATTCGCGTCGTCAAAGGCGAAGCGTATGGCGAGCTGCGCCCGAACGAGTATGGCTTCCGCGTCGAGCTCGATATCAACTTCGATCATCCGCTGATCGGCCGCCAGGGCGTGGCCTATGATGTCGACGCCGCGACCTTCCGCCGCGAGCTGTCGCGCGCACGCACCTTCGGCTTCATGCGCGACGTCGCCAAGCTCTGGAGTGCAGGTTACGCGCTCGGCGCTTCGTTCGAGAACACGCTGGTGGTCAACGAGAGCCGCCTGCTCAACACCGAAGGCCTGCGTTACGCCGACGAGTTCGCCCGTCACAAGGCGCTCGACGCGATCGGCGATCTGGCGCTCTCGGGCGCGCCGCTGCTCGGCACCTATCGCTCGGTCTGTGGCGGTCACAAGCTCAATCACGCGGTGCTGTCGGCGCTGATGGCCGATACATCCGCCTGGGTGCTGGTCGATGGGCCGTCCCCCGTCCGGCAGGAGACTCCGCGCCGCGCCATCCGCGGCCATGCCGACCTCGCCACCGGTCTGGCCGCTCCGGCCTACGGCCCGGACGTTTCCTGAACCAAGACGTGTCTTAACCGAAGGCGTATCCTGATAAGGACCTGCCTTAATCCGGGCCGATTGTCCGCATAAACGCTCGGTCAACCATTGTTTTCCAAAACATGTGGTGCGCGGAAATTCGGGGTGCGCGCAGGGGCTTTCCGATCGATGCAGTGGCGTAACGCACCATCCAAGGCTTCCGAGGCGAAGTCTTCACGGCACGGCATGACGCTTGCGCGTCTGGCGCTGGTGCTTGCGCTCGCGTTGCCGATGGGCGCGTGCTCGAGCTTCTCCAACCTGTTCAACAAGGAAGAGGCCGTCGCGCCCGACGAGCCCCCGGAGAGGCTCTACAATGAGGGCGTCTTCCTGCTCGACAGAAAGCAGGATTACAAGGAAGCGGCCAAGAAGTTCAGCGAGGTCGAGCGCCAGCATCCCTATTCGGACTGGGCGCGCAAGTCGCTGCTGATGACGGCCTATGCCAATTACGAGGCAAAGGAATACGACGAGTCGGTCTCGGCCGCGCGGCGTTACGTGACGCTGCATCCGGGCAGCCCCGACGCGGCTTACGCGCAGTTCCTGATCGGCTCGGCCTATTACGAGCGCATCCCCGACGTCACCCGCGATCAGGGCCAGACCGAGAAGGCGATCGCAGCGCTGGAAGAGGTCTCGCGCAAATATCCGGATTCGGAATACGCGCAGAATGCCAAGCGCAAGATCGAGATGGCCCGCGACCAGCTCGCCGGCCGCGAGATGTCGATCGGCCGCGATGAGCTCAACCACAAGCGCTATGCCGGCGCCATCAACCGCTTCAAGATCGTGGTCACGCAGTATCAGACCACGCGCCACGTCGAAGAGGCGCTGCTGCGCCTGACCGAGTCGTATATGGCGCTCGGCGTGGTGGGCGAGGCCCAGACCGCCGCGGCCGTGCTCGGCCACAACTTCCCGGACAGCCGCTGGTACCAGGACGCTTATCGTCTGGTGAAGTCCGGCGGCTTCGAGCCTGAGGAAAACAAAGGCTCGTGGATCAGCAAGGCGTTCGCGAAGATTTCGCCGTTCGCCAAGAAGAACAGCTGACTCTCAGCGCCGCAGACGCGGCCGCGCTACTCCACCACTTCGTCGGCGATTGCCATCAGGCCGGACGGTACCGTGAGCCCGAGCGTTCGCGCGGTGGTGAGGTTGATCACCAGTTCGAACTTTGAGGCCTGCAGCACTGGCAGGTCCGCAGGCTTCTCGCCCTTCAGCACGCGGCCTGCGTAGATTCCGGTCTGGCGCGCGACATCCCTGGCGATCGCCCCATAACTCAGCAGGCCTCCGGCGGCCACGAACTCGCGCTGCACCGACATGCTCGGCATCGCGGCGCGTTGTGACAGCGCCACGAACTGTCTGTGCATGCTGTTGAGCACGGCATCCGCCGATGACCACGGCATTGCTGCCCTTGAGCATATCGGACGCGAAGGCCAACTCGATCTCGCGCTCGTTGCCTGCATTGAGCGCCGTCACTGTCATGCCCAGCGTCAGTGCGGCCTCCTGCATGTCCTTGATCTGCGCCGCGCTTGACGGATTGTTGGGGTTGACGATCAACACAATGGTTCGGGCGTTGGGCAGCAGCTCCCGCAGCAGACCGAGACGTTTGCCTCCAAGATTGTTGGCGAAGAACGAAACGCCGGTGGTGTTGCCGCCCGGCCGGTTGAGGCTTGTGACGAAGCCCTGGGCTACGGGATCGTTGCCGGCGTAGAACACGATCGGGATCTTTGCGGTGGCGGCAATCGCTGCGCGCGTCGCCGCATCCGAAAACGGTGCGATCACGGCAACCTTTCGCGCCACGAGGTCGGCGGCGAGGCCGGGCAGGCGGTCGAACTTGCCCTCCGCGAAGCGGAATTCGATCGCGACGTTACCTCCTTCGACAAAGCCTGCTTCCGCCAGGCCGGCACGGAAGCCGTCCACCAGATGAGCGTAACCGCGGGGTTCTGCCGTGCTGAGAAATCCGATCACCGGCATCGCGGCGTCCTGCGCGTGCGTCTCCGCGGGCCACGGCGCCAAGGGCCAGGCTGCCATCGCGCCGCCGGCACATTTGAGAAATTGACGCCGCCTCATGTCCATCCCCCGACCGCGGCATCGTAGCCAATCCGACGTGGCGGCCGGAAGGCCTCGCGGCTTGGTTTGTCCGCGCTATAGTTGAGCCACCAAGCGGAATCCCAGCCGATGCTGCGTTGGATCGCGCATGTCGTATTTGGATTGCTCGCCGTTTCGCCGCTGCAGGCGGCGGAGTCCGGCGCTTGTCGTGAGATCGAAGCCAAATACGACGCCACCCGGCGGCAGCTCACCTCGCTCGAGATCAACCAGACGCTGTTTCTCGCAACCGACACCGGCTGCGAGGGCCTCGCCCGCCGCCTGCTCGACGAAGGCGCGTCGTTGCTGGCGAAAGACCGCCTGGGCGCGATGCCGCTGTCGCATGCCGCCCGAGAAGGGCGGGCCAATCTGATCGGGCCTTATCTCGACAGGGGCGCGGCCATCGACGCGCGCAATCTGTTCGGCGCGACCGCGCTCTATTACGCCGCCGACACCGAGCGGCCGCGGATCGTGGCGCTGCTGCTGGAGAAGCGAGCCGACCCCAACCTCGCGGGACGCTCGGGCGTGACGCCTTTGGTGGCAGCGGCATTCAAAGGCAACGACAGGATCGTGGAGCAATTGCTCGCCGGCGGAGCCGATCCGAAGATCGTCGATCAGACCGGCAAGGCTGCGATCACCTACGCGGCGGCGCGCGGCTTTGCCGACGTGGTCCGGCGGCTGCTCGACGCCGGTGTCGCCGCCGATGCGCGCTACGGCAACGAGCTCACGGCGCTGATGTGGGCTGTCGGCCATGACGAGGGCGTCGGAACACGGGCCACCGAAGCCGTGATCGGGCTGCTGCTCGATCGCGGCGCGCCGATCGATGCCGCTGACAACCGCGGCCGCACCGCGCTGATGATCGCGGCCGAGGTCGGCGATGCCGCGGTGGTGGAACTGCTGCTGAAGCGCGGCGCCGATCGTGCGCTGCGCGACCGGCAGGGCAAGACGGCGCTTGATCTGACCGTGAACGAGGCGGTGCGGCAGAAGCTCGATACAAAGTAATCAGGGGACTTGCCGCTACGACCGTGGACCATGAACGGGTTCTGGTGTGAAGATGAACGCTGTAGCGTCCGGTCGGCTGCCAGGAAATCAAGAATTGCGCGGGGCTGCGCAACGCTTGAAGGGGCCGGGCCGGCGGTTCGGGGATGGGGGCGTCAGTTGGATTGCGTTCGTTGGATCGCCCGCAAGGCGCTGGTGTCATGCCTTGCGCTGGCCGCTATCGGTGGTTTTGCGTCCTACGCATCTGCCTGCACCTCAGTCGATTCGATCTCGCCGTCGAGCGGTCCCGCGAGCGGCGGCACCCCGGTGACGATCACCGGGTCGGGATTCGCCTGTCACGATCTGACCAGCGTGAAATTCGGTGGCGTCGAGGCCACCGCAAAGAACATCGTCAATGACACCACCATCACCGCAACGACGCCGCCCGGAACCGGCACGGTCGATGTGACGGTGACGCTGGACAGCGGCACCTTTACGCTCCCGGCCGCCTTCACCTATTCGGGCGGCAAGAGCAATAACGCCAGCCAGAACCTCGACACGCTCCAGACGACCGGCACCAAGACCGCTGCCCAATTTGCCGGCGACGCGATCAGCGGTGCGGTGGGTGGCGCGATCGGCAATGCATTTTCTGGCGGCGGCGCGCCGGTTTCGGTCGGCCCCAACGGCGTCACCGTCAATTTTGCGGCGGCGCCGGAGCGTGACTCCCGGGTGCAGCAGGCGTTCGATGCGCTGGCCTATGCCGGCAATATCTATAAGGCGCCGGCGGCGCGCGCGATGCGCGAATGGAGCGCCTGGGCGGACGTGCGCGCCACGGGCTTCGATCGCGACGATGCGGTGTCCGGCACACATGGTCATCAGCTCAACGTCACCGCCGGTGTCGGCCGGATGGTTACTCCCGATGTGCTGGTCGGTCTGTTCGCCGGCTACGAACGCTCGAGCTTTACGATCGCCTCGATCACCGGGAAGTTGACCGGTGACGGCGCCACGGTCGGCGCCTATGCGGGCTGGCGTCTGACCAGCCATTGGCGCGCCGACGCGCTTCTCGGCTGGTCGCGGTTGTCCTATGACGCGAGCACGACCGGGGCCGCCGGCTCCTTCGACGGTTCGCGCTGGCTGACCTCCGCAGGCCTCACCGGCACCTATCGCCTCGCCTCCGTCGTCCTTGAACCGTCTGCGCGCGTCTACGCGCTGTGGGAACGGGAGGACGCCTGGACCGACAACATCGGGGGGCTGCATGGGGAGCGAAACTTCTCCGTCGGTCGCGTCAGCAGCGGCGGCAGGATATTTTTTCCGTGGCTCACGGCGTCGGGCATCCTGCTTGCGCCTTATGTCGGCTTCTATGGCGACTGGCGGTTCTCGTCGGACAGCGCGCTGCCGGTGTCGGCAGCCAATGCCGGTATCAAGGACGGCTGGTCCGGACGCGCCGTCACCGGTGTGACGGCGAACATGGGTTCGGGCCGCACGCTCGCTCTCGGCGGCGAATGGGGCGGGATCGGCGCGGGCTATGATTTGTGGACCGTCAACGCGCGGGCGGCGTGGGCCTTCTAGGCCGGCGGCAGACCCTAGCGCCCGGCCAGATACTCGGCCATCGGCGCGAGCTCGTCTTCGGGCGTGGCCAGCATCAGATCCGACATGCCGGGATTGTTGCCGCGCTTCCGGTTGCGGAAATCCAGCATGGTTCGCAGCAGATAATCCTTCCACTGCCCGGCGAGCCGCGGCTGCGTGCCTTCGCCCTGGTATTCGCCCTGATGGCACCCGGTGCAGGCCACCGCGGTGTTGGTGCGCTGCGCGCGGGCTGCGACGTCCGCCGGCGCCTGAGGCTGGCCGAGCGCGGGCCACGGCTGTTTCGAGAAATACTCGGCGAGCGCCAGCATGTCGGGACGCTCGAGCATCTGTGCGACCGGCGCCATGCGGTCGTCCTTGCGCGCGCCCGACTTGTAGTCGCGCAGCTGGAAATAAAGATAGCCCTGGGTCTGGCCGGAGATGACCGGGGTGTCCTTGTCGATCGGAACGCCCTTGTCGCCGTGGCAGGCGGCGCACAGCTCCACTTTCTCTTCGATCGATTGCGCGGCAGCAAGGCGCGGCACGATCGCGAGCGTCATGACCGCGAGCGCGCCAACCGATGTCGTCCAATTCTTCATGCACCATGCCTTCGTGCACATGTGTCCGGCATCTTATCACGCCGGGTCATGGAAAAGGCGGGGCCGATTGCCGGCCCCGCCTTCGCGTGTTCGCGACCGAACGCCGGCCGCGCTCAATCCAGCGTGAACGCGATGATGGCGTTGCCGCGCTTGTAGTCGAGCTGCACGTTGCCGCCCGCCGCCACCACGACATACTGCTTGTTCCCGATGCTGTAGGACGACGGCGGCGCATTGACGCCGGCGCCCGCCTGGAAGGTCCACAGGATCTTGCCGTTCTTGGCGTCGTAGGCGCGGAACCGGCCGTTGCCTTCGCCGGCGAACACCACGTTGCCGGCGGTGGCGAGGATGCCGCCGATCATCGGCTGCGGCGTCTTCACCTGCCATTTGATCTTGCCGGTGTTGTAGTCGACCGCGGTGATGTTGCCCGACTGCTGCTCGCTCGGGATCACCTTGAAGGCGCCGCCGAGCCACAGCTTGCCGCCGGGGTAGGGCGTGCTCTGCACATGATAGGTCATCGGCTGGTGCAGGTTGATCGCGTAGGTGAGGTTCAGACCGGGGTTCACCGTCATCGGCGACCATTCCACGCCGCCGTTGGCGCCGGGCAGCATGCGCGCGCCTTCCGGCGTTGGCAGCACCCACATGTTCTCCTGCGGCACCATCGCCTCGGAGTAGCGGATCAGGCTGCAGTCCTTGCGGTCGTGCACATAGACGTGTCCGGTCTTGCCGCCATGGATCACGCCCGGAATGGTCTTGCCGCTCTTGTCCTTGACGTCGACCAGGATCGGCGGGCTGACCGCGTCGAGGTCCCAGACATCGTGGGCGATGTATTGGAAGTGGCATGCATACTTGCCGGTGTCGAGGTCGAGTGACACGAGCGAGTCGGTGTAGAGGTTGTCGCCCGGGCGCAGCGAGCCGTCGAGATCGGGCGACGGATTGCCGACCACGAAGTAGATGCGGTTGGTCGCGAGATCGACCGCCGGGTTCTGCCACACGCCGCCGCCGAGCGTCTTGAAGGGATCGCCGATCTCGGCGAGCTTCTTCTTCTCGGCCGCGATGTCGCGATGCATGTCACGGCCGGTCGCGTCCTTCTCGGCCCACACGCCAACCGAATTTTCCGGGACGGTGTTGAAGGTCCAAAGCAGCTTGCCGTCCTTGGCGTCGTAAGCCTTCACGAAGCCGCGGATGCCGTATTCGCCACCATTGGTGCCGATTAGGATCTTGCCGTTGACCGCGGTCGGCGCCATGGTCTCGCTGTAGCCGAGCTCGGCGTCGGCGAGGGTCTGGCTCCAGACCGGCTTGCCGGTCTTGGCGTCGAGCGCGACGAGCTTGGCGTCCAGCGTCGCGACATAGACCTTGTCGTCATAGACGGCGACGCCGCGGTTGTTGGGTCCGCAGCAGTAGACCGTGATCGGCCCCATCGGGTGCTTGTAATGCCACAGCTCCTCGCCGGTCGCGGCGTTCAGCGCATAGACATGGCTGAACGAGGTGGTGACGTACATTACGCCGTTGACGACGATCGGCGACGTCTCCATCGACTCTTTCACGTCGGTCTGGAAAACCCAGGCCGGGCGGAGTTTGCCGACGTTCGAGGCGTTGATCTGCTTGTTCGGATAATAGCGCTGCTGTGTGTAGTCGCCGTTGGTGTGCAGGAAATTCTTGCCGTCGCCGGCCGCCTTGGAGAGCATGTCCTGCGATACCGGCGTGACGGTGGCGCTGGCTGTAGCCTTCTGAGTTTCCTGTTTGATTTCTTGGGCCGCCGCCACGCCCGCCGCTGAAATCATGAGCGCTGCGGCAAATGCAATAAGCCTACCCCCTCGCGTCATTTCATCCTCCCGGTTCGCAGATGTTATGAGCAGAACGGAATAGTTCCGCGGAAAGCTTCGCTCCGGGTTCCATCGGCGTCAAGGTATCGGGCGGCCCCCGCTTGGCTGGACGTCGCCCTTCAATTTTTCTGGGAGCGGCCTATCGCGGTCCGATCCGAAAGCAGGATCGCAAAGCGTGACATGATCGGATGCGCCGTGACGGAACCCGCGAGTGTGCAAAGTCACACCTCATGCACCGCCATACGATCCTACCCACGCCCGACATCATCCGTCTGTACGATGCAGCCGTTTCATCGCGAGCCGTTTGCGGCTCTTCGTTTTGATAAAAATTTGAGGGAGCTTTGCATGTCTAAACTTTTGCTTCGCACCGGTTTGCTCAGCGTCGCGATCCTTGCAGCGATGACCTTGCCGGCCGCCGCCTTCAAGAAGGTGAACATCGGAACGCGCACCAAGGAATACATGATGGACCTCTGCACCGGTCCAGGCCGCCAATATGTCGAGGGTCAGGGACAGTACGGCTGCATTTCAAATTGCGGGAATGAGAACAACACGAGCGATGCCTGCGGGATCAACTGCAGTGAGAAGGACAACCAATGCTACGGCTGGACGCCGAGCAAGCGCGTCGTCCGCTCGGATGCCATTCTCGGTCCGAGGCGAGACTGGTTTGAAGGCGGCTTCGGCACCACGCCGTCGTGGTCCGCCCCGGCTGGTGCGCCGTGGTGGTCACGGCCGGTGTCGACAGGCCGGATGAATTGACAAGCACGAGCGGCACGCGAGGCGGATGGCTGCACGGTCATCCGCCTCGGCGACAAGACTGGGTCCCAGGGGAAGCGGGGACCCAGGGCGGAGAATTCCGACGCTTCGATTTGTATGGATCAGACTCTAGGAGAACAGAGTTCCTTTAAGCGAACATATCAGGCACCGCGGCGAGCGGAATTTGCTACCGTTGTGGATCATTGGGGGTCTTTATGATCCGAGCCTTGATCGCAACGCTTGCACTCGTTGTCATCGCGCTGTCATGCGCGGCCTCCGCAGCAGCCGAGGATTTCTACGCCGGCAAGCAACTGACCCTCATCGTCGGCGCCGGTCCCGGCGGCGGCTACGATCTGCAAGCGCGGGTGGTGGCGCGCCATCTCGGCCGGTTCATTCCCGGCAATCCGACCGTCATCGTGCAGAACATTCCGTCGCGGATCGCGGCCGCCAACAACATGTTCAGCACCGTTGCCAAGGACGGCACCGTCATCGCGCTCCTGCAGCGTGGTGTGCTGCTGGCTAAGCTGATCTATCCGTCCGGCGTGCGCTACGAGATCGAGAAATTCCACTGGCTCGGCAGCCTCAACAGCGAGACCGCCGTTTCGCTCGCCTGGCACACGGCGCGGGTCAGGAGCACAAAAGATCTGTTCGACAAGGAGCTCATCGTCGGCGGCATCACCGGCGTCGACCCGGAGACCACGCCGCGGCTCTACAACAGTTTGATCGGAACGAAATTCAAGGTGGTCAACGGCTACAACAGCACGGCGGCGATCGCGCTCGCGGTCGAGCGCGGCGAAGTGGAGGGCATCGCCGACTGGTCGTGGTCCTCTCTGAAAGCGGTGCGGCCGCAATGGCTCGCCGAGAAGAAGGCGACCTTGCTGCTGCAAGGCGCGCTGAAGAACGAGCCGGAGCTGGGCCATCTGCCCAATGCGCTCGACTTCATCAAGAACGATGCCGACCGCAAGGTGCTGGAGCTGCACTTCACACAGAAGACCGCGGCGCGGCCGCTCATTGCGCCGCCGGAGGTTCCGCCCGAACGCGTCGCGCTGCTCCGTGCGGCGTTCGAGGCTCTGGCGCGCGATCCGGCGTTTCTCGCCGAGGCCCAGCAAGCCAAACTCGAATTCGACTTCGTGCCGGGTCCCGAGATCGACAAGGTGGTGGCGCAGATAGCCGCGACCGCGCCCGAGATCGCCGAACGCTACGCCAGGGCGTTTTCGCCGGACGGGAAATGAGGCGGCCGGTCGGCCCCTTACAACGCCGATTCCTTCGAGGCGGTGGAGCTCTGCCTGAATTGGATCCGCCCGTCGCGGTCCGGGTCGGCGATGACCATCGATCCGGTCACAAGCGACATTCCAGTCAGGGCCTTGATGTTGCTGCTGTGAGTGACGACGAGCAGCACACCGGGCCCGTGCCACTCCCGGATGATCTTGCGCTCTTCATCGAGCAGCTCAGCCGCGTGGGCCTTGTTGAAATCCAGGTTGTCGAACGCAGGCTCCGGCTTCACCCGCGACAGCCCCAGCATCTCGGCGGTCTCGAGCGTCCGGCACCAGCGCGACGAAATCACCGAACGCACGTTGAACGCCTGCGCGCGAATGATCGCGCCCATTTCGCGCGCTTCGACGCGCCCCTGGGCGCTGAGATTGCGCTGCGTGGAGCAATCGCTGAGCGCGAGCTTGCTATGTTCCTCGCGTCCCGGCGCATCGCCGTGCCGCATCAGCAACACGATGTTTTGCCGCGAGAGCGGCCTGGTCGGGATATCGCCAAAGACGAAGAATGCGCCGATCACCATCAGCGCGGTGATCGCGCAAGCGGCTGCCATGCCATAGATCCAGATGCGCTCGGAGCCGCGGAAGGCGATCTGGGTGAGAGTTGAAGGCTTCATGGCGGATGCGCAGGGTTGCCGTTGACGCTCAAAATCCGCCGCGATGCGTTGCGGCAGGTTTGACAATAATTGGGTTCCATGAAGTTCGGCTTTTTCGATAAGGTTCAATTGCGCAGGATGCGGTAGCGATCGGTTAACCAGAAGGTCCTCGCAATGTTGGTCCGCCCGGTGGGATGGCTCGGAAGCCTCATTGTGCTGGCGCTGCTGGCCGTGTCTGGAGACGGCTGGGCGCAAACCCACGCTGAAGATGTCGCCAGCTTCGCGGGCAAGACGATCAGGATCGTTGTCGGAATGCCGCCGGGCGGCGGTGTCGATGCCTATGCGCGCCTGGTGCAGCGTCATCTGGACAGGCATCTGCCGGGCTCGCCGTTGGTCATCGTGCAAAACATGCCAGGCGCGGGCTCCATGCGCTCGGTGATGTCACTTGCCGCCGCTCCCGAAGACAGCACCGCGATCGTCACCTTCAGTTCGTCGTTGCTGACGGAATCGGTCCTGTTTCCCGAGCGGGTGAAGATCGACTTCCGGGCCTATGGCTTCCTTGGCAATCTCGGTGAGGACGGCCGCATCTGCTTCGTTCGCCCGGCGCTCGGCGTGCGCGATCTCGCAGGCCTGAAGGCGCGGGGCCGGCTGGTGTTCGGCGCGACCGCGGCAGGTACCTCCGGCAATATCGATGCCGCGATGCTGCGCAATCTGTTCGGCCTCGATGTGCACATCGTCAACGGCTATGCCGGCAGCGCCGCGAAGCGGCTCGCTTTCGAGCGCGGCGAAATCGACGGCGATTGCGGCGGCGTTACGTCGCTGCCGTCCGACTGGCTGCCTTCAGGCAAGATCGCCGTCTTCATGCGGTTGTCGCCCGAGCCCGCGCCGGGGCTCGATCCTGCGGTGCCGTTCGGCGGCGCGTTGCTGACAAGCGACACGGATCGACGCGCCTATGATTTCCTGGTGACGCCACAGCGCCTTGGCCGGCTGTTCGTCACCTCCGGCAAGACCAGTCCGGCGCGGCTTGCGGCGTTGCGCGAGGCGTTCGGCCGGATGATGGCCGATCCAAAATTTCTCGCCGACGCCGGCAAGCTCAATCTCAGCGTTGTGCCGACGAACGGTGAGCAGGTCGAACGCGACATCGCCGCGCTCTACGCCACGCCGCGCGAGATTCTGGCTCGAGCGAGAAGTGCCGCAGGCGAGTAGCTCTCACAGCAGCCCGGCCTGCGTTGCCTTGGCGCGATAATGCTCCCAGGTCTTGGCGACGCGATAATCGTTGCGTGCGAAGCTCACCTTGAGCAGTTCAACCTCCTCGGGCGTGATCGGCTTGAGACGGCCCAGCGTCGACGCGTGCACGGTGCTGCGCGCGTTCTCCTCCATTTCGAGGCTGTCCAGAAACACCTCGGGCACGCTATTGACCGCGATCACGCTGCCATGGGCGCGCAACAGGCAATAGCGATGCTTGCCGAGAGTCTTCGCGACAGCGTCGCCTTGCTCGACAGTGCGGATGTGAGTCGGATCCGGATGGCAGGGGCAGCCAATGAACCGGAAGCCGTAGTTGCGGATCGCGATCATCGGGCGATCCACCATCGTGAACAGCGTCGACATCGGCGGATGGCCGTGTCCGACCGCCTGGACGTCGTCGCGATGCCGGTAGACGCCGAGATGAATCGCGGTCTCGGTGGGCGCCGGCCCTTTGCCTTCCAGCACCGTGCCGTCGAGATCGACCACCAGCATCTCGTCCGCGGTGACGGCCGCGCGGCTCGCGTCGCGCGGCAGGATCAGAATGCGTTTGGTGCCGGGAATGCGTGCGCTGACATGGCCGCTGTAATCGATCAGGTCCGCCATCACCATCATGCGATGGCAGTCCGCCAGTTGCTGGCGGATCGTGGCTTCGCTCAGTTGCGTCATATCGATGAGGTCCGAGTTTGTCGCGGCCGGGATGACGTTGGCATGCTAGCTGCGGCGTTGCGGGCCTGACAAGTTGTGGCCGCCACGCTGTCTTCCGCCCGGCGGAACAAGCCTTCGATTCTCCAACTTGCGTTGATGACGCGGTCCATCGGCGATGAATGAATTGTCAGCGCCGTTCCAACGCGCACGATCGACACGCGCGTGCGGAACGAACGAACAGCATGACGATTGATTGAATTACCGGGGGGATAATCCAGAGGATCCCTCATGCTCAAGAGTACAGTACTTGCACTAGCGACCGTCGCGACGGTCACGATGGCAACCGGTCCGGTGCGTGCGATGCCAAACACTGGCGGAGCACTCCGCGACGCGGTGGATGCGAACGGCCTGGTCGAACAGACCGCGCTTTATGTCGTCGGAGGCCGGCGCTACTGCTTCGCCTTCGACGGCTGGCATGGACCCGGCTGGTATCGCTGCGGCTTCGCGTGGCGGCGCGGGCTGGGCTGGGGCGGCGTCTATGGCTGGCGTGGCTGGGACTATGGCCCGGCAGCGCGGCGCTTCGGCGGGCGCCTTCATGGCGGCGCGACCTTCAGCGAAGGCCGGCGCTTCGATCGCGGCGCGACAATCCGCGAAGGCTCGAGGTCCCGGGAAGGCATGACGACTCGCGAGGGAGCCAACGTGCGCGAGCGTAGCAGCATCCGTGAGGGCGCAGGCGAGCGCGGCAATGTCCGTGAAGGCGCGACAATTCAGCAGCGCGGCTCGCGTACCACCACCGGCGCCGGTGGACGTATGGAAGGCGGCGCGAATGTGAGAGGCGGCGCGAGTGGCGGTGCCAACGTGAGAGGCGGTGCCGAAATGCGCGGCGGCGATGGCGCGGCGGGTGCCGGAGCCGGTGCGGCCGGTGGTGCCGGTGTTGGCGGCGGTGGCGGAGCCCAGGGCGGCGGTCGCGGCGACCGGCAGTAACTGAGCGCTGCACCTGGATCAGACCGCGCGGAGACCTGTGGGTCCCCGCGCGGTTTGTCGCGTGCGGATGCTTGACGGATATTGATGTTCCTGTTATGTTCTTATTCCGTCCTGGCGTGAGTCAGGGCCTGGGCGGACCTGAGACAGAGCGACAAAAAGCTGGCCATCCGCGCGAACGCATCACGTGGAGCCGGGGACGCTTGTCCGAAGGAACTTTAGTCGAATTGGTCAGTGCGAGCCGGAATGCGACGGAGAGGCAACGTGACCGACATTGATACGCACGCGCTTTACGGCCGCGATCGCGAGCCGTCGACAGCAGGACGTTCGCCGTCCCGCTGCGGTGAGCCCCTTGTCCTTGTGCCGCAGGAGCGGGATTCGGTCGTGCCGTTCCGCCGGCGCGGGAGCCAGACCAAGCGCGAGCAGCAGGCCATGCTGGCACGGCTCTCGATCCGGGACATCGTGCTGATCGATCGCCTCGATCTCGAGTTTGCGTCGGGCCTGTCGGTGCTCACGGGCGAAACCGGCGCCGGCAAATCGATCCTGCTCGATGCCTTTGCGCTGGCGCTTGGCGCGCGCGGCGACGCCACGCTGGTGCGTCAGGGCGCCGAACAGGGCCAGGTGACCGCGATGTTCGAGCTGCCGCCCAAGCATCCGGCGCGCACGCTGCTCGCCGAAAGCGACATCGCCGCGGATGAGGCGCTGATTCTGCGCCGCGTGCAGTTTGCCGACGGCCGTACGCGCGCCTTCATCAACGACCAGCCGGTCAGCGTTCAGGCGCTGCAGACCCTGGGCGCGGCTTTGGTCGAGATCCACGGCCAGCACGACGCGCGTGCGCTGGTCGATGCCGGCACCCATCGCGGCCTGCTCGACGCCTACGGGCGGCTGGAGGACGACGCGCACGAAGTCGAGACGCTCTGGACGGCGCGGCGTCAGGCCGCCGACGCCGTGGTGAAGCACCGCGCCGACGTCGAGCGCGCGGCGCGCGAGGCCGAGTGGCTGCGCCATGCGGTTGCCGAGTTGCAGAAGCTTGCGCCCGAGCCTGGCGAGGAAACGGCGCTCGCCGAGCGCAGGGCTTCGATGATGCAGGCCGAGAAGGTCGCGGGCGATCTCCGCGAAGCTTACGACGCGGTGGCGGGCCAGGCCTCGCCGGTGCCGGGGCTCTCGGCCGCGGTGCGGCGTCTCGAACGCCGCGGCGCCCAGGCGCCGGGGCTGGTCGAGCCCACCGTGAAGGCGATCGATGCGGCGTTGAACGCGCTCGACGAGGCAAGAGACCATCTCGACCAGGCGCTGCGCACCGCCGATTGCGACCCGCACGAATTGGAGCGCATCGAGGAGCGGCTGTTCGCGCTGCGGGCTGCCGGGCGGAAATACAGTTCGCCGGTCGACAATCTGAGTGCGCTGGCCGAGCGTTATTCGTCCGACGTGGCGCTGATCGACGCGGGCGCCGACAAGCTTGCGGCGCTGGAGAAGGCCGCGGCGGAAACCGACGCGCGCTTTGCCAAGGCGGCCGCAGCGCTGTCGGTGGCGCGGAAGAAAGCCGCCGAAAAGCTCGACAAGGCGGTCAACGGCGAATTGAAGCCGTTGAAGCTCGAACGCGCCAGGTTCAACACGCAGATCGACAGCAACGCCAAGTCCCCCGGGCCGAACGGCATCGACCACGTCGAGTTCTGGGTGCAGACCAATCCAGGCACGCGGCCGGGGCCGCTGATGAAGGTCGCTTCGGGCGGCGAGCTCGCGCGGTTTCTGCTGGCGGTGAAGGTGGTGCTGGCCGATCGCGGCTCGGCCCCAACTCTCATTTTCGACGAGATCGACACCGGCGTCGGCGGCGCCGTGGCGGATGCGATCGGGCTGCGGCTTGCCCGGCTTGGCGGCAAGGTGCAGGTCGTCACCGTGACGCATGCGCCGCAGGTCGCGGCGAAAGCCGAGCGGCACTACCTCATCACCAAGGACATGATGGACAAAGGCAAGCGCGTCGCGACGCGTGTCACCGAATTGGCCGCCGCGCGGCGGCGCGAGGAGATCGCGCGGATGCTGGCCGGCGCCGAGATCACCGAGGAGGCCCGCGCCGCGGCCGAGAAGCTGATCCGGGCGTCGGCGGGATGACGTGACGTTGGTGCAAGGGCGCTGTCACCCTCCCCTGGAGGGGGAGGGTCGCGAGCGAAGCGAGCGGGGTGGGGTGATCTCACAGCAGTCACCCCACCCCGATTGCTTCCGCTACGCTCCAGCAATCGACCCTCCCCCTCCAGGGGAGGGTAGGCGCCGCCGATGCCGCAACAGAAGCGACGAACGCGAAAACAAAAAGGGCTCCCGATGGCGGGAGCCCTTCTGACAAAAAGGAGAGGGATCCTCGTCGCCGAGGACCCCTCTTGGCACAGGGCCGTTGTGGCCTCACTCAGGCCCGCCGCACCATTCCTGGAACCAGCTGTTTCACGTTCTGCGCGCCCATCTGCTGGATCATAGCGTGCGTCTCTTCGCGCAGCATTTCAAGAGCGCGCTCGACGCCGGCCTGGCCGAAGGCGCCCAGGCCCCAGATGTACGGCCGTCCGACGCAAACGGCCGTGGCGCCGATGCACAGCGCCTTGACCACGTCCGAGCCGCGGCGGAAGCCGGAGTCGACCAGGATCGGAATGCGGCCCTTCACGGCCTCGACGATCTCCGGCAGCGCGTCGATGGTCGAGCGGCCGGCGTCCTCGGAGCGGGCGCCATGGTTCGACACGATGATGGCGTCGAGGCCGTTGTCGGCGGCGAGCACGGCGTCCTCGTACGACAGGATGCCCTTGGCGATCAGCTTCATCTTGGTGTGGTCGCGCATCCGCTTGAAGAAGTCCCAGGTCATGTTCGACGACTGGGTGTTGCGCAGGCCCGTGAGGTCGAGGTCCTTCCACATCGCACGGGTCTTCAGCGAGTTGGCGAAGCTCGAGCGATCGTGGCAGCCGTTGCAGTCGCGGGTATCGTCCGGCCGCATCCGGAACAGGGTTTCCTGGTTGCGGCCGCCGCTGCGGTCGACCGTGACGGCAAGCGCGGTGCAGCCGGCGTTCTCGGCGCGCTTGGTGATGGCTGCCGCCACCTCCCATTTGTTGGTGGCGTAGAGCTGCATCCAGATCGGCGCGCCGCGCGCCTTGACGACGTCCTCGACCGGATCCGACGTCATGGTGGAGAGGATCTGCAGATGGTCGCCCTTCTTGGCGGCGCGCGCCACGCCCGACTCGGCATCGTCGTGGAACGAGCGCTGGCCGCCCACCGGCGCGCAGACGATCGGCGAAGAGTATTTCGTGCCGAGAATGTCGACGCTCATGTCGACCTTGCTGACGTCGACGAGGCGCCGCGGCCGCAGATAGAATTTCAGGAAATCCTCGCGGTTTCTGCGCAGCGTCACCTCGTCATCGATGCCCGACGCCATGTAGCCGAAATGCGCCGGCGGCACGTTGTGCCGGCACACCGGTTCGAGATCGAAGACGTTGATGGCTTCCTTCGGCGACTTGATCAGCTTGCCCGCGTCGAGCGGCGCCCACATCAGCGGATCGGACAGCTTGGCTTTCGGCAGAACGGTTTGGGCCAGCGCCGCGCTGCCGCCCGCGGCGAGCAGCGGGCTCGCGGCGAGATATTGCAGGAAGCGGCGGCGGTTCGCTTCGGTATCGCGTTCAGACATGAAAAGACCTCCCCAAATTGACTCGCGGTCGCGGCCGTTATCCGGCCGTCGACCTTCAAGTCGATGCTATACCTCACGTCCGGCGGATTGAAACAGGCTTCGTGGCCATCGCAGTGTCATGGCTGCTCTGCTACGCTCAGCTCAAACAATAAGCACATGCTGGGAGGAAGTGATGATCCGCCGCCAGGCTTTGACTTTGGTTTTTACCGTGTCGTGTCTCGTCATCGCGTCGAGCCAGCTCGGCGCGCAACCAAAACCGGCGCCGGAGCTGGACTATGCGTTCTACAAGGCACGCGTCGAGCCGATCTTCCTCCGAAAGAAGCCCGCCCACACCCGCTGCGTGGTGTGTCACTCGGAGTCGAATAACTTTCTGAAGCTTCAGCCCCGGCCACAGGGCGCAAAAGGCTGGACCGACGAGCAGTCGCGGCAGAACTACGAGGCGGTGTCGAAGCTCGTCACGCCAGGCCAGCCGATGGTGAGCCGGCTGCTGATGCATCCGCTCGCGCCCGAAGGCGGCGGCGATGTGTTCCACTCCGGCGGCCGTCAGTTCGAGTCCACCAAGGACCCGGACTGGAAGACCATCGCCGCCTGGGTCAATGGAGCGACGCTCTCCGGCCCGAAGAAGAACTAGCGGCGGAGCCGCTTGGTATCACCAGTGTGTTGATCCGCTTCGGCACCTCGCCGACGCGGACCACAGCCTTCACCTTCATCGACGGCACGTCGATCGCGGTGACCGCGCGCATGCCGGCGTTGGAGACGTAAACCGTCTTGCTGTCCGGCGTCATCGTGACCCAGTTGGCGACCGAAGAGATCGCGTCATGACCCGGCATCTTCAGCGCCGGCAGCGCCACCTCGCCGACCATCTTCAGGTCCGCCAGCGAATAGACGTACACGGCGTTGTTCGGGATGCTGGTGACCCACAGCGTCTTCATGTCCGGCGTGACGCCGATGCCGTGCGACGGCGCGGAGTTGCGGCCGCCGTCCATCTCGAACTCCGCCTTGGGCTTCGGCAATTCGATCCGGGCAACCTCTTTCTTCTCCGCAAAGTCCACCACGGCAAAGCCGTTGAGGTCGGAGAGCTGGGCGAAGATGCGCCTGGTCGAGCCGTCCGGGTTGGTCTCGATGGTCATCGGCCGGACGCCGCCGCTCAGCTTCAGCTCCCAGGCGACCTGCTCGGTGGCGAGATCGATCACCGTGAGGATCGCTTCGCGGATTGCGCCGGTGATGACGTATTTCTGGTCTGGCGTGACATAGACGTTGTGCAGGCGGCCATGCACCGGCACGCTCTTCTTCACGGTGAGGCTCACCGGATCGACGATGTCGAGTGCGCCTTCGCCGCGGGCGATGCCGACCACGATGCGACCGTCTTTCGCCACCGCGATGTTGTTCGGCCGGTTCGAAAGCGGGATCTGCTTGATCTGTTTGCCGGTCTTGCGGTCGAAGACATCGAGCGTCGAGGCTTCCTCGTTGCTGATGTAGACGCGCGCGCCATCCGGCGAGAAGTTGATGCCGTGCATGGCCTCGGGGCCGCGGAAGGTCTGGACCACCTTGTTGGTGGCCGGGTCGATGACGTGGACGCTGTCGCCGGCGCTGTTGGTCACATAGATGCGAACGGTATCCGCGGAGGCGGAAAGCGGCGTCAGAGCCGACGCGCAGCCCATGGCAAAGCACGCACACGCCAGAATACGGGGCAGGGCGGTCATCGCAGTCCTCCCAAATATTGTCGTCTTGCGCGCGGAAAATTTCCGGCTGGCCGCAAGCCTAGGCCCGGAACAGGCCTTCCGCAATCGGGGTTGCGGGAAGACGCGGCTCGTGAAATGAGGAACAATCGTCCCCCCATCATCGTCTCGAGCCAAGCGCACTTTTACCAGCCATGAAAGCCGCCAAGCCGCACCGCGATTCCAAGCTCGCCGTCGCCGAGATGACCGCCAACCAGGCGAAGCGCGAGCACGCGCGCCTCGAAGCCGAGATCAAGACGCACGACGAGGCCTACTACCAGAAGGACGCGCCGCTGGTTCCCGACGCCGAATACGACGCGCTGCGGCAACGCTACAACGCGATCGAGGAACGCTTCCCGGACCTGCGCACGCTGGACAGCCTGTCGCGCAAGGTCGGCGCCGCGCCGGCGCGCGGCTTCGCCAAAGTCCGGCACGCAGTGCCGATGCTGTCGTTGGAGAACGCCTTCAGCGACACCGACGTCACCGATTTCGTCGGCCGCATCCGGCGCTTCCTCAACCTGAAGGAAGACGCCGAGCTCGCCTTCACGGCAGAGCCCAAGATCGACGGGCTGTCGATGTCGCTCCGCTACGAAGGCGGCGAGCTGAAGGTGGCGGCGACCCGCGGCGACGGCGCCGAGGGCGAGGACGTCACCGCCAACATCAAGACGCTGAAGGACGTGCCGCACAAGCTTAAGGGAAAGCGCGTGCCGGAGGTCTGCGAGGTGCGCGGCGAGGTCTACATGACCAAGGCCGACTTCCTGGCGCTGAACAAGCGGCAGGCCGAGACCGGCGGGCAGATCTTCGCCAATCCGCGCAACTCGGCGGCTGGCTCGCTGCGGCAGAAGGACTCGAGCATCACGGCGTCGCGGCCGCTGCGCTTCTTCGCTTACGCGTGGGGCGAGATGAGCGAGATGCCGGCCGACAAGCAGTCGAGCATGATCAAATGGCTCGGCAGCGCCGGCTTCCACGTCAATCCGATCTGGAAGCTATGTCACTCTGCCGAGGAGCTGCTGGCGTTCCAACATGAGGTCGGGCTGAAGCGCGCCACGCTCGAATACGACATCGACGGCGTGGTCTACAAAACCGATCGCTTGGATTGGCAGGAGCGGCTGGGCTTCGTGTCGCGCACGCCGCGCTGGGCGATCGCGCACAAATTCGCAGCCGAGCGGGCCGCTACGGTGGTGCGCGACATCGAGATTCAGGTCGGCCGTACCGGTGCGCTGACGCCGGTGGCCAAGCTCGAGCCGGTGACGGTCGGCGGCGTCGTGGTGCAGAACGCGACGCTTCACAATCAGGACGAGATCGAGCGGCTGGGCGTGCGCATCGGCGACACCGTGACGATCCAGCGCGCCGGCGACGTGATCCCGCAGGTGGTCGAGGTCGTCCAGGACAAGCCGCGCGGCAAGAAAGCCTACAAATTCCCGACCGAATGCCCGTGCCCGTTGAAGACCGAGGTGGTGCGCGAGGTGATTGCCGGCGGCGAGGCGGGCGCGCGCGCGCATTGCACCGGCGAGTTCGCCTGCCCGTTCCAGCGCACCCAGCATTTGATGCATTTCGTGTCGCGCCGCGCCTTCGATATCGAAGGGCTCGGCGAGAAGCAGATCGAGCTGTTCTACGAACAGGGTTGGGTGAAGGAACCCGCCGATATTTTTACGCTCCAGGAGCGCGACAAGAAGATCAATCTGAAGGACGTCGAGGGCTACGGCGAGATTTCGGTCCGCAATCTCTATCAGTCGATCGAAGCGCGCCGCGACATTTCACTGGAGCGCTTCATCTATGCGCTGGGCATCCGCCATGTCGGCGAGACGACGGCGATTGCGCTCGCCCGTGGCTACGGCTCATGGCAGGCGTTTCATGATGCGGCGCTGAAGGTCGTCGACAAGGACGAGGAAGCGGTGGCCGAGATGGACGCGCTCGATCAGATCGGCGACACGGTGATCGAGGCGATCGGCGAGTATTTCGGCGAGAGCCACAACCGGAAGCTCGTCGATCGGCTGGTCGGGCAGGTCTCGATCAAGGAGGCCGAAAGGCCAAAGACGGATACGGCGGTGGCCGGCAAGACCGTGGTGTTCACCGGCTCGCTGGAAAAGATGACCCGCGACGAGGCCAAGGCCATGGCCGAGCGTCTGGGCGCGAAGGTGTCGGGCTCGGTGTCGAAGAAGACCGACTACGTGGTTGCGGGTCCGGGCGCCGGCTCCAAGCTCGCCGAGGCGCAGAAGCACGGGGTGCAAGTGTTGAGCGAGGATGATTGGTTCAGGCTGATTGGGCGATAGCCATTGTCGTGTAAGCCGCATCAAACTCCACTGTCATGCCCGGCCTTGTGCCGGGCATCTCGTTTAGGGAGGCACAGTGCCCACCCAATCGAGATGGCCGGGACAAGCCCGGCCATGACGTCGGTGGATTCAACGAACACCGCCTTTATTCACGACAGGGCCGGTGAATCCCTCCATCCGCTTGCGCAAACTCTCGATCAGCTTCTCGTCGACCATGAACTCGCGATAGTTGTTCGCGATCTTGTACGACGTCAGCGGCTTGAATCCCTCGGGCGGCGCAACGTCCTGCCGCGACGAGAACGAGCCGACGCGGCTCTGCTGCTCTTTCGCCAGGAACCACGTCATATAAAGCTTCGCCGCGTTGGGATGCGGCGCGTCCTTGAAGATGCCGCCGGTCAGCGTGAACACCGGAGTTTCGTCCTCGCCCGACCACACCACGTCGAGCTTGCCCTGGCGGCGGAACTCCCACACCGACGACGATGCATCGAACGTGGCGATGTTCTCGCCCGTCGCCACACTGCGGGCGACCGGCAGGTGGCCTTGCACATAGTTCGGCTTGTTGGCGGTGTATTTGGTCATCCAGTTCCAGCCGTATTTCTGGATGATGATGTGAAACAGGTAGAGCGTCGCATCGTCGTCGGCCGGATAGCAGGTGATGAGCTTGCCCGCGAACATCGGCTTCAGGAAATCCAGCGCCGATTTCGGCGCATCCTCTGGCTTCACGGCCGCGGTGTTGTACGCATAAGTCAGCGCATTGGCGCTGAACGACATGTAGGCGCCGTCCGGGTCCTTGAAGTTCGGATAGATCTGCTCGAAGCCGTCGGGCCTGAAGCTCATGAGCTTGCCCTGCTGCTTCCAGGTCACGAAATCCTGCACGGTCTGGAAGAACGCCATGTCGACGGCAAGTCGCTTTGCCGCCATCTGCTTTTCGATCTCGGCGTTCAGCACGTTGCTGAAACCGCCCGTCACCTTCACCTCGATGCCGGGATATTGCTGCATGAACAGCTTGGCGCGGCTCTCATGCGGCGCGGCGGGCCCGCCGGAATAGAACACGATTTCCTTGTCGGCCTTGGCCTTTTCATAGAGCTCGGCGAGCGTTTCGCCGCGTGCGTGAAACGGCAGCAGCGCGACCGCGATCGAAGCCAGCACGAGACGGCCGGCAATGCCCCGCAACATGGTGTCCTCCCTGAATTTTGCACGAGAATAGACCGCACCTCGTGCGAACGGGAAGTCCGTTCAGGGGCGGCGCACCAAAGCCGCAAAGCTGATCACAAGCACGGCGACCAGCGCGTTCATCAGGAACGACAGCGGCAGCGCGCTCGGCGCCCCGGCCATCAATGTCCCGGCGTATTGCGCGATCAAGGCGCCGAGCGCCATCTGGGTGAAACCGGTGATGCCGGCCGCGGTGCCGGCCGCCTGCGGCCGCACGCTGACGGCGCCTGCGATCGCGCCGGGCAGCAACAGGCCGTTGCCGAGATTCACGATCATCTGCGGCACGAATACGATGAACGGGCCCCAATGCAGCGCGAAGGCCGTGAGCACGGTCGACAGCGTCACGCCGACAACTTCGACGATGATGCCCGACCAGATCATCCGATGGATGCCGTAGCGCCCCGACAGGCGCGACGAGATGAAATTGCCGGCGATGTAGCCGATCGACGACATCGCGAACCAAATGCCGTACTCGGCCGGCGAGCGCGCCATCAGCGTGATCACGACATGGGCGCCACCGCCCAGGAATGCGTAGAACGTCGCGGACCCGAAGGCTCCAGCCAGCACATAGCCCGAGAAGCGGGCGCTTTGCGCGAGCTGGGCGAGATCGCGGAAGAAACCCTGACGCGCGCCCTGCGGCGCGTTGAGACCGCGTGTCTCGGGCAGCGTGATTGCGGCCCATGTCACGGCCAACGCCGACGTGACTGCGGTAAAGATGAAGATCGCCTCCCAGCCGAAACCGGTTTCCAGGAGGCCGCCGATCAGCGGACTCAATGTCGGCACCACCGCCATGACGGTCGCGACGAGGCCCAGTGTCGAGGCCGCGCGGTTCCGATCGAACAGGTCGCGGATGATGGCGCGGCTGACGACGACGCCGGCCGATGCGCCGATCGCCTGAAGCACGCGCGCCACGATCAGACTCTGGACCGTGGAAATCAGCACGGCACTGACGCTGGCGCAGGCGGTGACCAACAGGGCCGCGATCAGCACCGGCCGCCGGCCGAAGCGGTCGGACAGCGAGCCCATCAGCAACTGTCCGGCCGCCATCGCCAGCAGATAGATCGAAACGATGAGCTGGACGGTGCCGCCATCGGCGGCCAGCCGCTTGGCGAGCGTCGGCAGCGCCGGCACCACGATGTTGAGCGTGGTGGGGCCGATCGAGGTCAGCGCCATCAGCAGCAGCAACAAGCCCCAGGGCGTGCGCTCGGTCCGGGGATGGTTGTGCAGTTGTCGTGCGGCCTGGTCGTCCACTAGCCCTGCCCAAGCGGCAGGGTGGCGGCGGCAAGCCAGAGGCGCGTCGCGTCATCGACCAGCGGCATCAGGGCCGCGGCGACCTTGGCGTGATAGATCTCGATCCAGGAAATCTCGTCGTAAGTGAGCATCGACATCTCGATCAGCCGCCGGTCGATCGGCACGAGTGTCAGCGTCTCGAAGGTGTTGAGCGGCTTTTCGGCGCCTTCGACCTTCGGCCCTTCCACCACCAGCACGAGGTTTTCGATGCGGATGCCGTATGCGCCGGCTTTGTAGTAGCCGGGCTCGTTCGACAGGATCATGCCGCGCTTGAGCGGCGTGTTGCCGAGCTTGGAGATGCGCGCCGGCCCCTCGTGCACCGACAGATAGCTGCCGACGCCGTGGCCGGTGCCGTGGTCGAAGTCGAGGCCTGCGGCCCACAGATATTGCCGCGCGAACGGATCAAGCTGCGCCCCGGAGATACCGTCGGGGAACACCGCGCGGGCGAGCGCGATATGGCCCTTGAGCACCAGCGTGAAACGCTCGCGCATTTCGTCGCTGGGTTCGCCGATTGCGACCGTGCGGGTGATGTCGGTGGTGCCGTCCTCGTATTGACCGCCCGAGTCGATCAGGAACAGTTCGCCGGGCGCAATCGCGCGGTTGGTCCCGCGCGTCACGCGATAGTGCACGATGGCGCCATCGGGACCCGTGCCCGAGATCGAAGGAAACGACACGTCTTTCAGAAGTCCGGTGTCGCGGCGGAAGCTTTCCAGCGCCTCGACCGCGGCGATTTCGGTGAGCTCGCCCTTGGACGCCTCGCGCTCGAGCCAGGCGAGGAAGCGCGTCACCGCCACGCCGTCGCGCAGATGCGCCTCGCGCGCGCCCTCGATCTCGACCGGGTTCTTCACCGCCTTCATCATCGCGATCGGATCGGTGCCGCGCGTCACCTTGCCGCCGGACGTCGTGACGATGCGGGCGAGCGCGTCCGCGGCGGTCGCCTGATCGAGCCGCACGGTCTTGCCGACCACGCCAAGCGCCGTGAGCTCACGGATGAAATCGGCGGGCTCGCGGATGGCGGCGATCTCTTCCAACTGGTGGCGCACCGCGTTGCTGAGCTTGGCGCTGTCGACGTAGAGCGACGGCTTGCCCTCCTGCGGCACGATCGCGAAGGCGAGCGGCAGCGGCGTGTGCTGCACGTCGGAGCCGCGGATGTTGAAGGTCCAGGCCACCGCATGCGGATCGGAGATCACCAGCGCGTCGGCGCGCAGGTTTGCGATCTCGGTGCGGATCCGGTTGAGCTTGTTGCTCGCATATTCGCCGGCGTAGCGGAATTCATGCAGCGTCACCGGGCCAAGCGGCGGTGCGGGGCGATCGGTCCAGATCGCGTCGACCGGGTTGGGCTCGGCGGGCACGGCGGTTGCGCCGGCATCGGTGCACGTGCGGCCAAGACGTTCAGCTCCGTCGACGGTGTGCAGCCAGGGGTCGTAACCGAGCTTGGCGCCGGCCGGGAGGTTCTGGCCGAGCCACTTTTCCGGCGAGGTCTCGCCGCTGTGCACGATGGTGAAAATGGAGGTGTCGACCTGGGTGCCAGCCTGCAGCGTATAGCGGCCGTCGACGAACAGCGCGGCCTTGTCGGCCAGCACCACGACCACGCCGGCCGAGCCGGAAAAGCCGGTCAGCCAGGCCAGCCGCTCCTCGGAGGGCGGCACGTATTCGTTCTGGTGGCGGTCGGCGCGCGGCAGGATGAAGCCGGTGAGGCCGCGCCGCTCAAGCTCGGCCCGCAAGGCCTCGACGCGAGGGCCGGTTTGGGCCGGCGCGGGATCATCGAACGACTGAAAACGGGCTTCGAACATCACGGCCGCAATCTAGGGGGCGGGTTGGAGGGCGGCAATTGCGTCGGACGCAGGCGGCTATCTGACCTGTGGGTATTCGTGTGCATTGCAATATATTGGCTCTGTGAAAATACATTCCGCAATTTGATCCTCCGGATCAGAAATCTGAATTAGTTGTTGTTTTATTGTAGCTTAAGTCCTGAGCCATGCATTCGCAGCGCTACCGACGAAAGTCGAATCGTCTTATGTTGCAATGCAGAAAGACGGGCGGCCGGGGATCCGCCTGCGGTCTTTCCAGGCGACAAGGAGTTCCCCCATGTCCATTGCCACTTATGAAAATGCCGCCGTGGCTCGCACCAAAGCCGTGCCGGCCGGCAAGCCAATTGCCAACCGCCCGGGTCTGTTTGCCAGGCTTTATGAGGCTTTCATCGAAGCCCGCCGCCGCAAGGCGTTCGAAGAGCTCAAGCGCCACGGCGTCATGCTTCCCTTCGAACTGGAGCAGGCCGGCTGGAAGGTGAACGAGCGCAACGAGGATTCGCTGCCCTTCAATCGCTGATTCGCCCGGCCAGGGCGGCACGCTTCCTCCGGGTGCCGCTCTCACACGGGAACGTGCACATCGCCCCGGGCTGCAAGCAGCCGGGGTGATGTCCGTTTTTTAATTTGTCGATCAGAGCTTTATTAGCTAAGGTGCGACATTATGCAGCAGGGGCAATGGACCCATGCGCCATTGCCCGCGCTTATTGGACCCCGAGCGCTTATTATGGGTGCAAGCTCAGGTAGGTCGGGGATCCGAGCGAAGATGCGGAAACAGTCCAGGGACCCGTCCCATGGCTACTTTGACAGTCGGAACGTCCAGTTCACACGAGGCCTCGCCTGATCGCGGCGCGTTTCTGCGCTTTCTCGACACGTTGGCCGAGTGGCACATGCGGCAATCTCATCGCGTGATCAGCCGCGCTCAGCCGCTCGCCGCCACCATGACCGGCGTGAACCAGCCGTCGAGCGGGAAAGACCGCTCCAGCATCAGGCCTTGAGACCGGTACGCGGTGAGCGCCGCATTGGCCTGAGACTTCAGGATTCCTGACAGGATAATCCGTGCATTGGGTTCGAGCTGCCGCGCCACCGGCGCGGCAAGCCGCTGCAGCGGCCGCAGCAGGATATTGGACATCACGAGATCGAACGGCGCGCGCTTCATGATCTCCGGCGCGCGCAAGTCGGCTGCATGAATCGCTGTGACGAACGCGCCAACGCCGTTGAGCCGCGCGTTGTCGCGCGCGGTTTGCGCCGAACGCGCGTCGATGTCGGTCGCGAGCACCGGCACACGGAAGAGCTTGGCCGCCGCGATCGCCAGAATGCCGGAGCCGGTGCCGAGGTCGAGGATGTGCCGCGGCCGATAGCGCCGCGCGAGATGATCGAGCGCCAAGAGGCAGCCGCGGGTGGTGCCGTGATGGCCGGTGCCGAACGCGGTCGCGGCTTCGATCTCGATGCTGATGCAATGGCTCGGCACGCGGTCACGATCGTGCGCGCCATGCACCACGAAGCGGCCGGCGGCAACCGGGCGCAGGCCGATCAGGCTTTCCTTGACCCAGTTGCGCGGTGCGACGCGCTCGAACGTGACGGCGCGCGCGATCTCCTCGCCGCCGGCGAGTGCCACGATCTCGCGCAGGCTCGCTTCGTCGGGCGGGTTGCGGAAATGCACGTCGACCTGCCAGCGGCCATCCGGCTGCTCGAAGGCGGCGCAGGCGGTCTCCGACGGGTCGAGGCTTTCCGAGAGAAGGTCGGCGATGCGCCGCGAGGTGTGCTCGTCGGCGATGAGACGCGCGACGAACGTCGGTTCGGAGCCGGCGTCGGCGGCGGATTGCTGCTTGGCTTGGGATTTGGTCACAGCGGTTTATGCACGGCCGGGGGGCGATCTTCCACAACAATTATCAACACGATATAGACAGGCTTATCCCCGGATCTGGGGCTTCCCGCCACCGGTTTATCCCCTGCAATTCCACAGCAGGCGAACCCAACAAGGCCTTGCATGGACAGCGACAAGACCATTTGCGCCGAACTTGTCCAGGCCTGGGGTTTCGCCCGCGACCAGGGCAAATGGGATGATCTCTTGGCGATCTTTCATGCCGGAGGCGAGATCGCGGTGTCGTGGTTTCGCGGGCCTTATCCGGAATTCGTCGCGCACTGCCAGCGCAACTTCGGCAGGGGCAGCGAGGCCAAGCATCTGCTGTGGCCGGCGCGAGTCTCGGTGAACGGTGCGCGCGCCACGGCCGAAACGAGCGTCGCCATTCTGGTCCGCCAGACCATCGATGGCATTGCGACGGATCTTACCTCCAACGGCCGCTTCCTGGATCGCCTCGAACGTCGCGGCGGTGTCTGGCGCATGATCGAACGTGCGGCGCTGTACGAAAAGGACCGTCTCGACCCGGTCGAGCCGTCGCCGAAGTTCGACGCCATGATGGCCGGCGCGAATGCGCAGAAATATCCCGCTCCGTACCGCTACATGGCCTATCGGGTCCACGCTGCGGGCCGCTCGCTGGCCGAGCCGGTGCATTACGACGGACGGGCCGAGACCGAAGCACTCAAGCAGCGCTACGCGGAGTGGCTCAAGGGAGCGTGAGCCAAGTTCTGATCAAGTCCTACTGAATCTTGATGTTGTACGACTTGATGATCGGCCACCACTTGTCGACCTCGGCCTTGTGAAAGTCGTGCAGCGCCTGCGGCGTGAGCTGCGCCTTGTCGGGAATGCTCATGCCAAGCGCGGCGACGCGCTCCCGCACCGCAGGATCGGCGAGTGCCTTCACGGCAGCGGCATTGAGCGTGTTGACGACATCCTTCGGCGTGCCTTTCGGCGCCCAAAGCCCGTGCCAGAACGAAATGTCCATGCCGGAGATTCCCATCTCCTCCATGGTCGGCACGTCGGGCAATCCGGCGTAGCGCTGCCGCCCCATCACGGCGAAGGCTTTCATCTTGTGCGCTGTCACATGCGCCAGCGTCTGCGACGCCTCGGCGCACATGGTGTCGATCGTGCCGGCCAGCATGTCCTGCATCGCGGGCGCGCCGCCGCGATAGAACACGAATTGCAGCCTGGTGCCGGTCTTCTGCGCGAAGTATAGCCCGCAGACATGAGCGCCGGAGCCGGCGCCGACGCTTGCCGCGGTCGCGGGCTCGGACTTCGCCTTGAGCCAGGCGATCAGCTCCTTGGCGTCTTTGGCCGGCAGCGACTCGCGGCCGACAATCATCAGCGATGACACCGGCAGCCGCACGATCGCCTCGAGATCGTTCACCGGATTCCACGGCACCGGGTAGATGGCCGGCGCGCCGACATGGCTCGTCCAGTTGCCGATGCTGAGCATGTAGCCGTCGGGCGGCGCGCTGATGACGCGCCCGATGCCGATGGTGGCGCCGGCGCCGGTCACGGTCTCGACGAGGATCGACTGGCCGAGCGTCCGGCTCATGTGTTCGCTCATCAGGCGCGCCACGGTGTCGGTCGGGCCGCCCGCCGGGAATGGCACGATCAGTGTGATTGGTTTCGACGGATAGGTTTCGGCTCGAACACCCGTCATGCCCGAGAGCATGACGGCCAGCATCACGGCAACATCCCGCGCCCTCATCGGCCTTCCCCGGTTGTCTGTTGGTCGCCCGAAGGCGAGCATGGCCGCGGGTGCCACCGCTAAAAAGTCAGCAGTGCTGTCCTGACCGTCTGATTTCGCGCGGACACAGCGCCGCACCTTGCTCCAGAATCAAACGATCGCGTGCGGAATGAATCGCGAGCGGTGGCCGGTGATCCGCGACTTGTCTTCGCGGATGCCTAAGCCTGCGGCCAGATCGCCGATCAGCCAGCTTCCGAGCACCGGATAGTTGCCGTCGAATGGCGGGATGTCGGCCAACGCCTGGCGGATGAAGCCTTCGGCTCCATAGGTGCCGCCGGTCTGGCCCAGCACGATGCCGCCGTCGACCAAAAGCGTGTTGGCGCCCTCCCGCGACCAGATCGGCTTATGCGCATAGCGCTCGCCGATCGACGCGGCGTTTGCATCGTTTGCGAAGCAGGCTGGCAGCAGATTGGGATGCCCACTCTCCATCTCCCAGAGCAGCGCGAGCATGCCCTTGTTGGACAGCAGCGCCTTCCAGGCCGGCTCGACGAATTGCGTGCGCTGCATCGCGGGTGACGATCCGAACGCATCCGCAAACATGAATTCCCAGGGATAAAGCTTGAACAGCAACTCGATCTCGCGGTTGTCGCGGTCGAGAAACCGGCCGCTTCGCAGGCCGATCTCGGCGACGTCGAGGCGGCGTGTCGAGAGCCCGGCTTGGCGGGCGCAGTCTTCGATGTAAGCCACGTTGCCGACGTCTTCCGTGCTTTGCGTCATGCAGGCGAGATGCAGCGAACGCCCCGGTGCGATCGCCTTCCAGCGCTCGATCAGCTTCTCATGGATCGAGTTGAATTGGTCGGCATCGGCCGGCAACGCTTTGCCGCGCTGATCGCACAACCAATACCACTGGAACACCGCGGCTTCGAACAGCGCGGTCGGTGTATCGGCATTGAACTCGAGAAGCTTCGGCGGATTGACGCCGTCATAGGCGAAGTCGAATCGCCCATACAGCGAAGGCGCTTTGCTGTTCCAGCTCGCGGCGATCACATCCCACGCATGGCGCGGCAGACGCAATTTCGTGAGATAGCTTTCGTCGCGGCAGTAACGATCGACCAGCTCCAGGCAGAGCGAGTTGAGCTCGCTGGTGGCCGCTTCGATGCGATCTTCGATCTCGGACAGCGAGAACGTGTAGCAGGCGCTTTCGTCCCAGTAAGGCTCGCCATCGGCCGTGTGATAAAGGAAGCCCATGCTCCGCGCCTGGTCTTGCCAGCCCGTGCGCGGCGCAATGGTCAATCGTTGCATGTCGAGGCGATGTGATCAGCTGCGGCCGCCGCCGTGGAACGAGCCCATGGCGCCGAAGCCGCCGCGTGCGACCGAGTTGGACGAGGACGAACCGGTCCCGCCGCCCCAGCTGGAATAGTGATGGATGCTGCTTCGGGAGCAGTTTGACGCGTTTTCATTCATGGCGTCGGGTCGGCAGTTCTGGTTTTCGTTATGCGCATAGACTCCGGCCAGCGCGGTCCCTCCGGCGAACAGCATGATCATCTGCGTGCGTTTCATGAGGCTCAGTAGCTCATGCAGGCGGCGCTGATGATGCCCGAAGCAATCGAGATGCATCCGAGCCAGATCGCAGGCGCGACACTCGCCTTGGCGATGTCGTCGGCGAGATTGGGCACCGTCAGCCGCGCCAGCCCGTAAGCGATCAATTGCGTCAGCAGCGCCACGACGCCCCACACGACGCAGTCGATGATGTTGGCGGAATGATAGATTGCGCTCGCGAGCGGAATCGAGAAGCCGACCAGCCCGAGCCCGATCTGAATCGCGGCGGCCGAGTTTCCGTGCCGGATCAGATCAATCTCATGAAACGGCGTGATCGCCGTATAAGCGATCACGAAGACCATCGAGAGCACCATGGCAGCGGCGAAATAACCCGCGAATGCCGGCAGTCCCGCCAATGAGGTTGGAATCATGAAGCCCTGTTGCAATCGCGCCGACAAAAGGCACTGTGGCTTCGTAGAAATCAAAACGCGAAGCCGACCTGCCTTATATCAAAACAAAGGCAGGCCGGCGACCTCTGTCGGCAGTCCGACAACAGCTTTGTTGGGACCGTGTTAAGGCTTGATCACCAGCCGGGAGGCCGCCCTGGGAAGAAGAACGGCGAGGGCGGAGGCGGCGGGTTGTAGGTCCGCTCGCTGTCGTAGAACACGCGCGAGCCATCCGGCTGCCGCACCCAGAAACCGGTGCGCGGCGCAGACTCGTAGCGCGACGATTGCGGTGCGCTATTGGACCAGTTGTCGTTGGCATAAGCGGGCTGATCGCCATAGGCCGGTCCACGGCGCGTGATCGCGGGCTCGCCCGCGGCGGGCACCTCGCCCATCAACACCACGCGGGTGTTGGGCATGCCTTCCTGCTTCACCAGATCCCACAGCACGCTGGCGTTGGCGCGGCTCAGCCGCACGCAGCCGTGCGACGCAGGCCGGCCGATGGCACGGACGTGATCGGTGCCGTGGATGGCATGGCCTCGCTGGGTGAAGAAGATCGAGTTCGGCATCGGTGCGTCGTCCCACTCGCGGCTGAAGTGGTCCTTCTCCATGCGGAACGGCGTGTACTGGCCGGACGGCGTGTCGTAGCGCGCGATGCCGGTGGATACCGGCCAGACGTAAAGCTCGCGGCCGTCGCGCGAGACGGTCATCTGTTGGCTGGACTTGTCGATTTCGATGAGCAGGCGGGCGGACGCGGGCAACGCACTGAGCGAGAACAACACACCAGTGAGCGCCGCGCCGAACAGGCGAACAAGACGCATCGGGAATTCCTCAGGCTAACGACACCGCATCCAATGCTCAGACTAGCATACAAGTTGCGTAAAATAGGGCGGCGGCGAGGCACATTTGCGTGAGGGAAGCTGTGGTGCGCAACAGACCTATCCCTCTCCCTTGATCGCGGGAGAGGGATATCCGATGCGTCAAACTGAAGACAATCTTATGACTATTGCGTGTGGCTATTTGAGCTGATCCTTGACCTTGTCGAGTCCGGTCTGGATGCAGGCCTCGTCCTTCTCGCCGCCGGGCGCGCCCGAGGCGCCGGCCGCGCCGACCACCTCGTCGCCGATCTTGATCGGCAAGGCGCCCTGCGCCGCAACCACGTTCGGCAGCATGATCAGCGACAGCTGCGGATCGGCCTTCAGCCGCTTGGCAAGCTCGCCCGACGGCTGACGCGTGGTGCGTGCCGTGTAGGCCTTGCGGAAGCTGTTATCCATGGTGTGCGGTCCGGTGCCGTCGCCGCGCATGTGCAGGATCAGTTCGCCGGAGCGTCCGACAACGGCGACCGACACCGGCCAGCCCTTGGCCTTGCAGTCCGCCATCGCGGTGGTGGCAATGATCACCGCGGCATCGACCGAGATGTCCTTGTGGGTCAGCGTCTGCGCCGACGCAGGGGCCGCAACGGCGCCGGCCAGAGCGCAGGCCAAGCCTGCGAACACAATACGAGTGGCAGCAGTCATGAGTGGTCTCCTCCGTGAGGCCGCTCTGTCCGGCGGCACGGCGGGAACGATAGCGCGGCGCGCCCGGAGAGTCCCAGGCGCCGCAGCGATACGGCTCAATGGACCACCACCACCGGAATGGCCGTGTGAGTCAGCACCTTGTTGGTGACGCTGCCGAGCAACACCGCCGAGATGCCGCTTCGGCCATGCGAGGCCATCACGATGGCGTCGCAGCCTTTGTCTTCGGCGGTCTTGATGATCGCCTCGTAGGGCTGCTCGTGCTCAACCTGCACGGTGTCGCAGCTGAGCCCGGCCTTTTTCGCTGCGTTTGCGACGTCGCCCAGCACCTTGGCGGCGTGCTGTTTGATCGCCTCGTTGTGGTGTTCGAACTCTCGCGAGATCTGCGCCGTGCGCGAGGCCGGAACGGCGAACACGTTGAACGGTGTCTCGACCACCACGGCGGTCACCTTGGCGCCCACCGATTTCGCAAGTCCGATCCCATGATCGACCGCCTTGTGCGCCAGCTCCGAGCCGTCGGTGGCAATCAGGATATTCCTGTACATAGGTTTGCTCCCCAAAATGGCTGTCACACTGGAAAGCATCACCCGACCTGGAGCCGGACACATTGATCCAGCGCAAGGGCGGAAACCGCAGCGGAGCGAGCTATCCTGGCATCCGCAGCACCGGCTTGATCGTCGTGCCGTTGGTCGAATCCAGCGCGGCCCGGTTGATGTCGGCCAACGGATAGAACGTGATCATCCGGTCGACCGGCATCTCGCCGCGCATCAGATGATCGACCAGCCGCGGGATGAACTCCTGCGGTTGGCTTTCGCCCTGCATGATGCCGTGGACCTTCCGGCCGTTCTGCAGGAATGGCATTTCCAGCGACACTTCCGTGCCGGCGCGGGCGCTGCCGAGCAGGATGCAGGCACCGGCCGGCATCAACGCCTCGACGGCCTCACGCAGCACCGGAGCCAGCGCCGATGTCTCCAGCGAGAAACGCACGCCGTCGCCGGTGATTGCGCGGATCTTCGACACCACGTCGGTGCGTCCGGTGTTGTTGATGGTGTGCGTGGCACCGAGCTCGCGCGCGAGCGCCAGGCGCTTGTCGTGCACGTCGACCGCGATGATCGGATCGCAGCCGGCAATTTTCGCCGCCATCAGGCCGGACAGGCCCACGGCGCCGACGCCGAACACGGCAAACGAATCGCCGGGCTGCGGCTGCATGGTGTTGAAGACGGCGCCCGCGCCGGTCTGGCCGCTGCAAGCGAACGGCCCGAGCAGTTCGAGCGGTGCGTCGCTTCGGACCTTCACGGCAAAGCGCTGGTTGGCGATGGCGTGAGTCGCAAACGATGACTGCTGGAAGAACGCGCTGTAGATCGGCCTGCCGCTTTGGCTGATCAGCGTGGAGCCGTCGGCGCGGGTGCCGTTCATCTTGAGATCGAAGCTTTTCTGGCAATGGGCGTGCATCTGCCTCCGGCAATTGGGGCAGGCGCCGCACCACGGAAACGACATCACCACGTGATCGCCCGGCGCAAAGCCGGTCACGCCGCTGCCGACCGCGGCAACGACACCCGCGCCCTCGTGGCCGAACACCGCGGGCAGCGGCGTGTTGTAATAGCCGTCGCGCCCGTGCTGGTCGGTCTGGCACATGCCGCTGGCGACGATCTTCACCAGCAGCTCATCGGGCCTCGGATCGGTCAGCTCGACCTGCTCGACCGAGAAGGCGCCGAATCGTTCGCGCGCCACGGCAGCCGTGATTTGCATCATGGAATTCCCGTCAATCTACTTCGAGAACGGCTGCTCCAACTCGCCGTCCTTGTATTGCGGAGGATAGACGATGACCTCCCGGTGCCCGGTCATGAACTGCTCGAGGCCCGAGCCCTGGACATTCTGGAACTGCACCATGATCGGGCGCGCGGTGGCCCATTCGCCGAGTTCGTTGAACTTGATGTCGCCGACGATCGTATTGAAAGTCGACTTGTGAATGTACTCGGCGAGCTTGTCGTCGTTGAGGCCGCCGGTCGCCTTGATGGCTTGCTCCAGAACCTGCATCGCAGCGTAGGCGAAGGGCGGCTGGTAGAAGCCCAGCGGATCGACGCCGGCGGCCGCGGCCTGTGACTGATACTTCTTCAGGAAGTCTTCGATGCCGGGGAAGTTCATCTTCGGACTCGGCACGAAGAAGTGGTAGTTGACGACGCGGTTGAGCTTCTCGGAGAGCTGCGTGATCAGCGAGGCGTATTGCATGCCGACCATCGCGCCGCCGAACAGCTGCGTCTTGAGCCGGAGCTCGGTTGCGGCGCGCACCATGCCGACCGAATCCGGCGGATAGGATGCGAGCAGGACGACATCGGGATTGGTCGCCTGGATGGCTCGGACAATGGGCGAGAAGTCGACGGTCGACGGCGGATAGGCCCGGTCGTAGACAATCTCGAAGCCGTGTTTCTTGGCGTTCTCGCGCGCGCCGGTGAGCACGTTGTTGGAGAATTCCGCGTCGGCGCCGACCAGCGCCACGGTCTTCGGCCGAGGATTGAGCGTCTTTGCGACCTCGAAGAAAGCGTCGGACAGCACGCTCTTGGGATCGGGTCCGAACGGCGCGCTCTGGAAGTACTTCGGATATTTGAATTCTGCATTCGATCCGAGCGCGAGCAGCACCATCACCATCTTGCCGCGCTGCATGATCTGCGGCATCGCGGCGCCGATCAGGTTGGTGGCGGCGCCCATCACGATGTCGACCTTGTCGACGTCCAGAAGCTTGGCGTAGATGCCGGGAACGGTCGAGGCGTTGGTCTGATCGTCGTAATAGACGAGCTTGACCGGCCGCCCGAGCAGACCGCCTTTGTCGTTGGTCTCCTTCTCCCAGATTTGCTGGGAGAGCAGGTGCGCCTTGCCCGACGATGCCAGCCCGCCGGTCAGCGAAACGCTGAAGCCGATCTTGATCGGCTCCTGTGCCAGTGCGGCGGTGCCGGCCACAGCAAGGGCTGCAAGGCTCAGCAACGTCCTGCGGATCCACGGCTGTGGTGTCATGAGCGTTCCCCCGGTTGTATTCGTTGTCCGACGCCGGCATTGCCAGCGCTCGAATTGCCGGGAATGCTAGGCACTTCGACCGGAGACGAAAAGCCCGAATGCAGCGTGGGCCATCGATTCTGCCCACACCAGCAAAAGTCAGGGCGTGATTGTTGGGCAAAGGGAGACGGCCATGGAAACGCTGCCAAGATTCGGTATCTCGCGCGCCGACATGATGAAGCGTGTTGCGCGGTTCAAGGACCTCAAGGGCTCGGACGGTGGCTTGCCCGACAGCAAGATGCCGGGCTGCGAACGCACCTTGTACAACGTGATCGGCTTTCAGCCGCCGAAAGGCGCGGGCGATGCGATGACCTCGCCGGTCGGAGACGACGCGTCGCGGCTTGCGGCGATCCCGATTTCGGAAGGGTTCAATCTCGGCTACTGCCGCGCCAAGCCCGGCCACGGCCCGATGATGCACAACCATGACACCAACGAGACGTTCATTCCGATGACGGGTGTCTGGCGCGCCAGTTGGGAAAATGAGTCGGGCAAGGTCGAGGCGGTCGACCTCAATCCGCTCGACGTCATTTCGTTTCCGCCCGGCGCCATCCGGCGATTTGAGAACGTCACGCCGGGCGACGCCAATCAGGAGGCGATCCTGATGTTCGTCATCGGCGGCGATGGGCCCAAGGCGGAATTCACCGACCAGGCGATGGACACTTTGGAACGCGCCGGGGTCTGGCCGAAGAAACCGTAGCTCTCAACGCTGAATCTTTATTTTGCAGAACTGGGGACAGATCCCGAAGCTTCGATTTGAGTGGTAGCCGCTCGGCCTATTGCAACTGTTGCTGCACCTTCGCGAGCCCGGCCTTCACGCACTCCTCGTCCTTGCCCGGAGAGCCTGACAGGCCGACGCCGCCGATCACGTCGTTGCCGACCTTGATCGGCACACCGCCGTTGATGGCGATGACGCCGGGCAGCGTGGTCTGCTCGCGCCGCACCGGCTGCGTCTTCATCGCCTGGATGAAGTCCTCGGTGCTCATCTTGAAGGTGTTGGCGGTGTAGGCCTTGCGCCGCGCGTTCTCGACCGTGTGCGGACCGGTGCCGTCGCCGCGCAGCGAGACCAGCGTCTCGCCATCGCGGTTCACCACCACGACCGACGCCGCATAGCCCATGCCTTTGCAGGCTTCGAGCGCGCCGTTGGCGATGGTCTGGGCGACCGAGAGGCTCAGGTCTTTGCGCTGAAGAAGCTGTGCGGACGCCGGCGCCGCGAACAGCGTTGCGAGGGTACCCGTGGCAATTATGGCAAGACACGCTTTGGAATATGGCATCGGAACTCCCCAGTCTGTGCGTTGGATGTCGCGGTCTTGAGGCTGCGACTTTAGTCGACAGCCGGAGTTTAGCGGCCTAGCGGGCTGCTTGCGCTGACAAAGAGGTGAAGGGGCAAGTCTCGACACGCGGCACGCGCGTCGCTCCATGCCAAAATTTTGCCGCAACTCGTGCTTGCCACATTTTTTTGGAACCTTTGCCGTGGAACCGCGACAATTTCTCCACTCACGTGACAAACGATTCGACGGGCAGCGAAGCGCGGGTTTACAAATCTGAGTCTGGGCATATCGGGACGGCTTAAATGAAATCAAATTTGGTTCGTGGCGCATTGATGCGGCGGACAGCGTGGCTTGCTATCGCGGTTGCGCTGGGAATGAGTGCATGGGCCGATCGGCCGGCTCGCGCCATCGAGGCGCAAGAGCTCACCGGCTGGTGGATCGCAATCGACGACACGCTGCCGAAGCTGTGGAAGCAGGGCGCGATCGCGCCGATGGAAGAGATCGTTCAGATTGAGGCCGACGGCACGGTCTCCGACCGCGTGATGAATTTCTGGGCCGGCACCGCTCAGGCCTGCTTCGATAACAAGGTGTGCTCTGACATGCCGGCAATGGCCGCGGCCAAGGTCGCGGTCGCCGGCAACAAAGTGAGCTTCAGCGAAGTGGTGCCGACCGACACCCGCGTGGATTCGGTGGCCGGCAGTCTCCTGGTGCGCCAGGAAGCGGTGACCGCGACGCCCGAGTGGACGGCCTCGATCGACAGCGCGCGGCTGACGCTGCGCGTCGCCGGCTCGCCCAAGGGCCGAACTCTGGTGAAAATCGATCCCGACAAGCTGCGCCGGCTTTATGCCGGCATGCGCATCACCAACTGGGCTCCCGAGGAGAACTGGCGCTGCTTCCTGGGCCAAGCCACGGTCGGCGAACTCGCATTCGCGCCGCTGCGTTCGGGCCGTTCGGCCAAGGCACCCGAATTCCTCGACCGCTATCTGAAGTTTGCAACGCTCATCAGCGCGCTGCGCTCGACGGCGGCCATGCCGGCCTCGGACGAAACCGACGCCGAGAAGAAGAAGCTCGCCTCGCTGACCACCGAGGAGCTTCTGGTGTCTCCGGTCGATGGCTTGCAGCGGCCGCCGACGGTCGAGGACAAGCAGCGGCTGACGAGCCTCCTGGTCTATATCGACCAGCATGCACGCGCGACGGTCGCCTTCAACAATGCGGCTGCCGCTGCTGCTGCCGCGAAGGCGCGCGCGTCTGCCGCTGCGACCGATGCCGCGACCAAGGAAGCGGCCGCGAAGGCCGCCACCGCCGCCGCACAGGCCGCGCAGGCGAAGGCGACCGCCACCACTGCCGAGCGTGAGCGTGCGCAAGGCGCGGCGACGAGCCAGGCCCAGACGGCGAAAGATGCAGCGGGCGCTGCGAAAACCGCCGAGACCGTCGCGGCTCTGAAGGAAGACACCGCCGCCGCCGCGGCCGCCTCGGCCGAGGCGCTGCGCAAGGTCGCGCTCGCCCAGCAGCGCAAGGCGCGCGCCGCGCGCAATTACGTCGGTGACATGCAGCAGCGCCATCAGCAGTCGATCCGCGATGCGGACGATCAGCGCAAGGCCGCCGAGCAGGCACAGACCGCAATCGCGCCGCAGCGGGACAAGGCCGCCGCCGCCGCCAACGTCGCCAACGAGGCGCAGCAGAAGGCCGACGAGGCGCGGCTTGCCGCCGACGCGGTGCGGCGGAAATACGAGTCGGTGCGGCTCGCCGCGGTCGCCCAGCAGCAGAAGAGCACTTTGATCGCCGCCTCGGCGCAGTCCTTCGCGGATTCGGTCAACGAGGCACAGAAGGCCTCGGAAGCGACCGCGGCGCTGATCGAAAAGAGCAAGGCGCGCGCCTCGGCCGGTGCCAGCGCGGCGTCCGGCGACGCCACGCCGATCAGCGACACGCTGCGCGAGACTACGGACACCGCGGCGACCCTTGCCGATACGCTCAAGACCGCGATCGCGGCGCGCGACAGGGCGGTCGCGGACGCAAAGGCCGCGGCCGATAAGGCCGTCGAGATGGTCAAGGCCGCGCAAGCCATGGAGCAGGAGGCGGCGGCTTCGATCGAGGCCTCGATGACGGTGCAGAGCGCCGCCGATCAGGCCAAGGCCGATGCCGATGCAGCCACACGCGAGATCGGCCGGCTGACGGCGCTGGCGCGTAACGCCGACACCAAGGCCGGCGAGGCCGCCGAAGCCGTGAAGTCGGCGGAAGCGGCGTTCTTCGCAAGCGAGACCGACGCGGAAGCCGAGGAGAAGCAAGCTTCGGCGCTCAACGCGGCGTCGGAAGAGGTGGCCAAGAAGTCGCGCGATGCGCTGGCCGCGGCCCAGACCGCTGCGGCGTCGCGGATGTCGACCGCACGCAGCACCGAGGATGCCGGCGCCGATGCGCGACGCAGCGGCGAAGCGGTGCGCAAGGCCGAGGCTGCGATGAACGCGGCGGCCGAGGCATCGAAAGCTGCGACGGCGGCGTCGCAGGAGGCCGATGCGCAAAATGCTGCGGCAGCGGAGGTGCTCGCCAAGGCCAACGCGGAGGCGCAGGCCGCCTCAGAAGCCGAGGCGAGTGCATCGGAGGCCGTGAAGGCCGCAGCCGCAAGCCAGCCGCGCGGCGACGGGCTGCCGGTGATCGCCTCGACCGACATCGCGGCGCTTGCTGCGGTGATCGGCGAAACCGACGATGCCAAGCGGCTGTTCTGTCGCGGCCAGATTGCGGCGGTGGCGCCCGCCGAGCGGCCGAGACCGGCGCCTGCACCCAAGCCCGTGGCTGTGGCGCCGCAACCGAAGCCTGCTCCCACGCCGGTCCCTGTCGTGGCGACGCCAGCGCCGGCCGCGCCGGTTGCGGTCGCGACGCCGCCGCAGCAGCCGGCGCCGAAGCCGGTCGTCGAGCGCAAGGCGGAGCCGAAACCCGTCGAGCACAAAGCGGAGGCGAAGCCGGCCGAGCGCAAGGCAGAGCCAAAGCCTGTCGAGCACAAGCCGGCAGTCGCGAAGACGCCGCCGCCCAAGCCGGCGCCGAAGCCTGCCGCGAAGGCCGAGACCAAGAAGCCCGAGCCCAAGGCTGAGACCAAGAAGGCCGAGACAAAGAAGGCCGAGCCCAAGAAGCCTGAGAAGAAGGCCGAGGCCGAAACCAAGAAGCCAGCGGCGCGATAGAGTATCGCGTACCGCGCCGCTGGCTCGCCGTTACTCCAACGCCGCGCCCTTGCGCTCAGGAATGAGCGCAAGGGTCGCCACGATGTCGATCAGGTAGATCACCGCCAAGAGCGCGATCGCAACCGAGAAGCCGTAGCCGGTCGCCAGCGCCCCGACCACGACCGGTCCGAAGCCGCCGACACCGCGGCCCAGATTGAACAGCACGTTCTCGGCGGTGGCCCGCGCCTCGGTCGGATAGAGCTCGGACAACAGCGCGCCGTAGCCGCCAAGCATGCCGTTGACGAACAGGCCCATGACGGCGCCGCCGATCAGCAGCGCGGTCTCGCCGGTGAGCTGCGAATAGACCAGCACCATCACGAAGGCGCCGGCCTGGAACGTCAGCAGCGCCGGCCTACGCCCGACGCGGTCGGCGAACAGGCCGAACACGAAGATGCCGACCGCCATGCCCAGGATGGTCACCGCGGTCCACAGCGACGACTGCGTCAGCCCGAACTTGAACTGCGTCGCCAGATAGTTCGGCATCCAGATCATCACGCCGTAGTAGCCGAAGTTCTGCACCGCGCAGAGGATCAGCATGCCAAGGCTGATCTTGGTGGTGGCGGCGTCCTTCACCAGGAGCTTCAGCGGCATCGCCGGCGTGGTCCTGGCCCGCTCCAGGAAGATCTTCGGCTCGCCGACATACCAGCGCACGACGAAGGCGATGACGCCCGGAATGAGGCCGACGATGAACATGCCGCGCCAGCCGATCACCGGCAGCAGCGCCGGCGTCACCAGCGCCGCGAGCAGCACGCCGGCCTGCCAGCCGAGCGCCACATACGAACACGCCCGCGCGCGCTTGCTGGCCGGCCACGCTTCGGCGACGAGCGTCATGCCGATGCCGAACTCGCCGCCGAGGCCCAGGCCCGCGATGGTGCGGTAGACCAGCAGGTCCCAGTAGCCCTGCGCGAAGGCGCAGAGCCCGGTGAACACCGCGAACAGCAGGATCGTCCAGGTCAGCACCCGGACGCGGCCGTAGTAGTCGCTGAGGATGCCGAACAGGATGCCGCCGACCACGGCGCCGACCAGCGTCCAGGTGACGAGCGAGCCCGCCTGCGGCGGCGTCAGGCCGAGCTCGGCCGAGATCGCGCGCAGCATGAATCCGAGAATGAGAAGATCGAAGCCGTCCATGGCGTAGCCGATGGCGGATGCGAACAGCGCCTTGTGCGCTGCGGTGTCCGGGCGCGCATCGGCGCCCGCTGCAGTAACAGTGCTCATTTTAGCCTCCCCGGCAGAGGACTTTTAATCAACGCCCGAAGCGCGCGCGGTTCAACATGCAGCGCACAATGGTTGTTGAAAATCGCTTTCCCGGTGCGCGGGCGGCTGCTGCGCCGCACACCGGAACCCCAAGCGCCCGGCCACGGTTTGTGATACAGTGGCCGCAACCAACGCGGGAGGTTGCCATGCAGCGCCGCGAAGCCGCTCTCGATATCTACAACGCCGTGCTTGGCGCGTTCCTCGCCTTGTCTCCCTGGCTGTTCGACTATGCCTATGGACCGGCCCGCGACGGCGCCTTCGCCAGCGGCGTGCTGGTGACGCTGGTCTCCGTGCTTGCCATCGCGGCGTTCCGCGAATGGGAAGAGTGGGTCAATCTCCTGATCGGCTGCTGGATCGTGGCCTCGCCCTGGGTGCTCAATTTCACCCATGTCAGCGCGACACATGTTGCAGTCCTGATCGGCTCGGGTGTCACGGCGCTGGCCGTTCTCGAACTGTGGCTCATCCACAACCCGGACTGGCTGGACAAGCCCTACGTGCCGCCGCCGGAGTCCGGCAAGCCTGGAAACTGACATTGGCGGCCTACTTCTTCTCCCCGGCCATCACGTAGGCCCACAGCGCCTCGAGATCGCCGGGCTGCAGCACCTCGCCCCAGGGCGGCATGTTGTTCTTGCCCTTGGTCACCGAGGCCTGAAAGCGGGCGAACTGGTCCGGCGGAAACGTGCGCAGGTCGAAGGTGCCGCCGGGGTATTCCATCTGCGCGCCGTGACACGGCGTGCAATAGGTCGCGTAGATGTCGGCGCCGGCCTTGATCTTCTCCGGCGTGAACTCCTCCGCCACGGCACTCGTGCCGATCAGCATGAGCGCTGTGCTCACCACATTCACCAGTCGCATTGCTTGGGGCTGCTCCAAAATTCGTCCGTGGAATGAAACGGCGGTGTTGCTTCACCCTCCCCTGGAGGGGGAGGGTCGCGAGCGAAGCTCGCGGGGTGGGGTGATCCTCTTCTTCGCAAAAAAGTTCACCCCACCCCGCCCGCCTTCGCTTCGCTACGGCGGTCGACCCTCCCCCTCCAGGGGAGGGTGGGCACTGCGCTTGGCTGCAAGGCTGTTTTCTCATTCCGGCATCAGCGCGAAGGTCCACATCGAGCCGCCGGTCGGCATCTTGTCGGCCGCCCAGCGCCGCGCGAGGCCGCCGCCGAGGCCCGACGCGACGCTGACGTACTGCTGGCCCTTGTAGGTGTAGGTGATCGCCGTCCCATTGACGCTGGAGCCGGCCTTGAACGACCACAGCGTCTTGCCCGTCTCGTCGTCGAGCGCGACGATTTCGCCGGTGAGCTTGCCGGTGAAGATCAGCCCGCCGTCGGTGGCGAGCGTGCCGGCCGAGCCCGGCAGGTCGATCAACGGCACCTGCCACTTCTTCTCGCCGGTCAGCGGATTCATCGCGGTGAAATAGCCGACCGTCTCGCCGGGCTTGAACGTCGGCGTGCGCGCGACCACGCCCGTTGCGTCGGCGCCGAGCACCTGCGGCTTGGGCGGTGCGATCTTCTGGATGCGCGGCATCTCCCAAGTCGAGAGATAGATCATCCCGGTGTGCGGGTTGAACGCGGTCGGCACCGCATTGGTGCCGCGCTGCGGCCACATCTCGATCTCTTCGCCGGCGACGAACTTCTTGTAGAGCTCGGTCTGGATCGGCCGGCCCGTGGCCATGTCGTAGCCCGAGGCCCAGTTCACCTTCACGTAAGGCTTGATCGAGATCGGCTTGCAGTTGGTGCGATCGAGCACGAACAGGAAGCCGTTCTTGTTGGCCTGAATCATCACCTTGCGCGGCTGGCCGTCGACCGTGAGATCGGCCAGCACGTGCTCGTCGGCGCCGTCGACGTCGTACACGTCGTTCGGCGTGTACTGGTAATGGCAGACGATCTCGCCGGTTTTGGGCCGGATCGCGAGCACGCTCGAGGTGTACAGCGCATCGGTCGCGCCGCGCGGCGCCGGATTGTACGGCGCGGCATTGCCGGTGCCCCAATAGACCAGGTCGAGCTGCGGATCGTACGAGCCCGAGCGCCAGGTGGCGCCGCCGCCGCGGGTCCAGGCGTCGCTGTCCGCCGGCCAGCTCTCGTGGCCGGGCTCGCCCGGCGCCGGAATGGTGTAGCGGCGCCAGAGCTTCTTGCCGGTCTCCGGATCCCAGCCGTCGAGGAAGCCGCGCGTCGTCGACTCGCCGCCGGCCATGCCGGAGATCACCACGCCGTTCGCCACGATCGGCGCGCCGGTCGCGTAATAGCCCTCGCGCCAGTCGGCGAACTTCTGCTTCCAGACCTCCTTGCCGGTTTTCATATCCAACGCGACGAGGGTGTTGTCGATGTTCACGCGGTAGAGCTTGCCGTTGTAGAGCGTGGGCCCCCCTCGGGTGAATGCGCCGAACTGCGTGACGCGCACGACGCCGGGATCGGTCTCGACCGCGGTGCGCCAGAGCTGCCGGCCGGTCTCGATGTCGATCGCGAAGGTCCACTTGCCGTTGATGGCATAGAGCACGCCATCGTAGACCGCTGGCGCCGCGAGCTCGCCCCCGTCGTTCATCAGGCTGAAATTCCAGACCGGCACGAGCTTCTTGACGTTGCTCTTGTTGATCTGCTTGAGCGGGCTGTAGCTCATGCGGTTCAGCCCCATGCTGTGGGCTGCCACATTGTCGGTGTTGTTGTTGCTGTTCAGGTCGTCGTTGGTTTGCGCGAAGCCGGACAAGGGCCACAGAGTCAAAGCCACAGACAGCAGCAGAAGCCGCTTCATTCTCGCCTCCCCAGTATGAAAGCGGCTCTGGCGGCCGCCCTTGTGTCGATGTCGCGAAGCTTAGCGCGACGGAGCGCCGCTGTGCCATGCCGCAATCTTGCTGCTGATGAGAGAAAGGCGAATACTTGCGCATCATCCAAGTGGTACCGGAGGACGCGCGATGGTGCGGATTTGGGGGCGGCTTGCGTTCTCGGTCGTGGGCATTGTCCTTGCCGCGCTGCCCGCGTCGGCGCAGCGCGGCGGCGAGAAGTGGGTGGTGGGCTGGGCCGCGTCGGTGCAGGGGCCTTATCCGGTGGGCAATCCGTCGGCGCAGCCCGACCAGAAGTTTGCGTTTCTGACGCCGGAGGCCGGCGCGCGCGACCAGACGCTCCGCCTCGTGTTGCGGCCCGACATCTGGGGCCGGCAGATGCGGCTGCGCCTCTCCAACGTGTTCGGCACGCGGCCTGTGAACATCGACGGCGTGTTCGCGGGCCTGCAGCTCGGCAGCGCCACGCTGGTGAAAGGCACCAACCGGCCGGTGACGTTCGGCGGCAAGGACCGCATCACCATTGCGCCGGGCGCGAGCGCCTGGAGCGATCCGGTTTCGCTGCCATTCGTGCGCAACGCCGACGATCTCACCGGGCGCAAGCTTGCCGTGAGCTTCCATGTCGACGGCGAAAGCGGCCCGATGACATGGCACGCCAAGGCGCTGCAGACCTCCTACGTCAGCGCGCCGGGCTCGGGCTCGCTCGGCAAGAACGAGGACGAGGCCGCGTTCCCCTACAGCACCGCGTCGTGGTTCTTCCTCGACGCCGTCGAGATGACGGCGCCGGCGACGAGCTTCGCGATTGTCGCGTTCGGCGACTCGATCACCGACGGCACCGCCTCGACCATGAACGGCGACGACCGCTGGCCCGACGTGCTGTCGCGGCGGCTGCACGCGCTCTACGGCAACCGCATCGCGGTGGTCAACGCCGGCATCGGCGGCAACCAGGTGGCGGGCCCGCCCACCTACGGAGCCGAGAAGCCGTTTCCCGGCGGGCCCTCGGCCAAGGCACGCATCGACCGCGACGTGCTGGAACTGTCGGGCGTCACCCACATGATCTGGCTCGAAGGCATCAATGATTTCAGCAAGAACGGCAATGCGCCGCTGGAGAAGGTGACCGACGGCATGAAGGAGATCGTCGCGCGCATCCGCTCCAAGCGTCCGGAGATCAAGGTCATCGGCGCGACGGTGACGAGCGCGCTCGGCTCGAGCAGCGCGGCGCATGGCTTTCCGGAGCAGGACGCCAAACGCAAGGCGCTGAACGAGTTCATCCGCTCGGGCGGATTGTTCGACGGCGTGATCGACTTCGACACGGTCACGCTCGATGAGAAGACCGGCGGCATGAAGCCGGAGTTCGTGCCGGAAAGCACCACGGGCGGGGCGGGGGACAAGCTGCATCCGAACCGCGCGGGCTATGTCGCGATGGGGACGAGCATCGATTTGGATTTGTTCAAGCCGAAGCCGCAGGGGAAGAAGTAGGCGAGGGTGCGTCGCATCACCGGCGATGTACGGATTCACACCTCTATCAACAACGACGGTCGTCACCCCCGGGCTTGACCCGGGGACCCATACGGTGGCGCAACAACACACGCGCGTACGACTGCCTTCGCTGCAGCCGCTCATGGATTGCCGGGACAAGCCCGGCAATGACACCGGCTGTTTGGGTTGCCGCTTGCCCAAAATTGCTTGGCGCCAATTTTCAGATTCAATTGTCAAACAGCCCGCGCTCGCGCGCATCCCTTCAACATCCATCCAGGCGTGATTCATCGTCCCCTTCAAAGCAGGCGCGGGGCCAGCGCCTCTGTTCTTCCTCGTCCCTCACACAGGTGAGGGGAGCGGAGCGCCGAGACGGCGCACCTTGGGGGCACCTTGGTGAGAGGTGCCGCGGGCCTTTGCGATCAGGCCCGCTCGCCTCTCGGCGCTCCACTGGCGGCGTTTTGACACGGCGTCACCGTCGAGGTTGGCCGGATCGGATCAGGGCGAACCCTTCCGTCGTTCCAGGCCGTGTCGCCACGGCCCTTCACCCGACCTCTGCGCCCTGCCAGAAGGCAGCCCTCTCATCGAAGGCGGACGCATGACGCCGCACCTGGGACGTGGTCACGAACCACGCCTGCAGGCGCCACACCCCGCTCCGCCAAACAGACGCCTCTAGAATGACGCCCTCAGTGAACGGGGTAAATTCGCCTCTACATCTGATTTGCGGGATTGCAAACAGAAAATGCAGTTTGGCGCCCCGGCTGTTTGAAGGCACCGTCATGGCCGGGCTTGTCCCGGCCATCTCGCTTAGGGAGGCACCATGCTCACCTAAGCGAGATGCCCGGCACAAGGCCGGGCATGACAGCGGAGTGTGGTGCGACTGCGGAGAGTGATACTGCGCGCGGAGGAAATGACGTGAACGCTAACGTCACCGCACCGCCGCCGCCGACATCCCGTTGAACAACAGCCGCTGCATCCCCTTGTCGGTCTGCGCGATGTAGAGATTCCCCTTGCTGTCGGTCTGGATGTGATGGCCGCCGCCGATCTGCTTGTCGACCTCCACCTTGCCCAGCACCTCGAGCGTCTTCCGCTCGACGATGGTGATCGCCTTGCCGCTGCCGACGTACAGGAACTGCTGCGCGTCGTCCGGCGAGAACGCGAGGCTTGCCGCGAACGGCCCGCCGGTGACGCGAAGCTGGTTCACGAACTTGCCGTCGCTCGTGAACGTCTGCAGGCGGCGGTTCTCGCGATCGGCGAGATAGACCGTGCCGTCGTTCGACACGCGGATCGAATGCGCGATGTTGAAATCCGGCAGGCCGTCGCCCGGCGGGAAGTCCTTCACCCGCGTAATCTCGCAATGGTCGACGCCGCCCGCAGGCTTCCCGAACGCACCCCAGCTGCGCTTGAACGCGCCGGTGTCGGCGTCGAACACGATCACCCGGTGATTGCCGTAGCCGTCGGCGACGAAAATCTCGTTGCTGCCGCGCGGCGTCCAGGCGTCCGCGGCGCGGTGCAGGTTCGCGGTGTCGCCGTCGCCCTTGCTGGCGTTGCTCTTGCCGATCTGCAGCGCGAGCTTGCCGTCGGTCGTGAACTTGAGCAGCGCATCGTCGGCCACGGGCTTGAGGCCCGGCGTGCCCGACGTCGGGCACTGGTTGCCGCCGATCCAGGCGAAGCCCTTGGGATCGATGTAGATGCCGTGCTCGCGCTGCGGCCAGTCATAGCCCGCGCCGTCGCCGCCCCAAGCCTTGATGAACTGGCCCGCCTTGTCGAACACCACGACCGGCGGCGCGGCCTTCGCCGCATCTTCGGGCTTGAGCGTGCGCGGGCGGTGCAGGACATAGGCGTTGTCCTGCGCATCGATCGCGATGCTGGAGATGTCGCCGAGCTTGTACTTGTCCGGCACGTGAGGCCACGACGCGTCGACGATGAAGGTTGGAATTTGGCGCGGTTGCTGTTGTGCTGCGGCAGGAGTGGCTAGCGCGCAAACGGAGAAGATGGCCGCAAACGGCCAATAGTGGCGCTGAGTACGACGTCGAATGTCGAGTCTCATTACTTTCCTCCCCAGTAGGCGGCCGGATGCTTTTGCAGTGCTCCAGCTCGGATGCTGGGGAGTTTAGCGCGGGAGGTGGCCCCATTCTATGTGGACCGGATGCGCGATTTACACACTAGCCGCCACAACGTTTTGCAACTTATCCGTGAGTAGGGCTAGAATTAGCATCGGGGAGGGGCCTATGAGTTACCGTCAAATACCGCTCGATGCGCTTATCATAAATCGCGCCAACGACCGACATGGCGAACTAGAAAACGAAACTGCCGCGATTGCATGGTTGTTCAATAACTTCGAGCAGCATATGCGAAACCTCGCGAAAGACATTGTATCAAGTGGAGAGGTCTTCGAGCCCCCTTTGGTGTTTCCTGAAGGGGATAAATTTGTAGTTTTCGACGGCAATCGTCGCATGACTTGCCTCAAGTTGCTCGACAAGCCGCGGCGGGCTCCGACCGTAGAGCTCCAAGAATTTTTTTCAGAGCAACGTTCGAAGTGGCCGGGAGATTTTCCGCATTCTATCCACGGCCAAATCGAAACGGATCGCGATCGCATCGACGATATCTTATTTAGGAGACATACCGGAAACCAAGGAGGAGTTGGCCAGACCACCTGGGATGACAGGATGAAGTCAAACTTCGTCAATCGGACGGGTATGGGTGGCGGCTTCAACGTTGCGGATGAGATTGAAAAGCGCCTCACTGAGGCGAACATGTTGCCGCGCAAGAAAATCCCACGTTCGTCGCTTAATCGGCTGCTATCTTCAGACGTCTTTCGAAATCGAGCAGGTTTCAGTGTAAACAAGGGGAAGTTTGAATTAACTCACGCTGAGCCGATGGTCTTGCGTGCGCTAAGACGTATCGCTGACGACTTGGCGGAAAAGAAAATTGTACTTGCTGATATATGGGACGTTGATGGCAAGCGAGCGTATCTTGATCAGTTGGAGACCGAAAGCGCTCTTCCGACAGCAGCACACGCCATAAGACGGGACAACGCGGCTAACCCACATATCTCAAAAGCCGTCAGGGCGGTGCCCGTTCCTACCCGAATAGCAAAGCCGCACAATCGCACGACGCTTATTCCGAACGTAATATTTTCTGTTGTCTGGGCGGGCAGTACCCAACGGCATCGTGCAATATGGGAAGAGCTTCAATTCCATCTAAATCTTGCGGATCACCCAAACGCCATCTCTGTCTTATTCCGTGTCCTCGTTGAGCTTTCTGCGCAAAATTATATCGATCGGACCAAGCTAGCGACAGTTTCATCGGGCGATAACTTAGCGAAGCGCGTGCTGAGAGTTGCGGAGGACATGCATAAGCAGGGAAAGATAGATAAGAAATATTTTGAGCTTCTGCAGAAATTCCCACAGGCCGACGCTCTGTTATCGGCCGATACCTTAAATCGCTATGTTCATTCGCCAAATTTCGCGCCTTCACCAGATCACTTGCGAGCATTGTGGGATTGGATGGCAGATTTCATAGTGCATTGTTTGAATTCTTAGGTTTGGTTGCATGAATACTCGGACGCCAATTTCGAGAACTGACGATCTGGATGTCCTGTCGGGCATTTGGATTCTGTCGTGCAACGATGACAACCCGATCATGACTTATAGGGGCATTGCCCACCGATTGGGTTTATCGGATGAGTACGACGTAAAGGCAGTCGTGAAGAATAGGCCTGAGCTCTTTCGGCATGGCATACTTAAATCGCGGTTGAACATCTGGAAGGATCAACTGAGGTCCGGAAAGAATAGGCCCAGTTGGATCGTCGAGATTCGCGATAAGGCGGCACAAGAGAAGGCGATCGACGACCTCGGTCGAGATGATATTTTTAGAAATCAATTCAGGGCGCAGGAAGCAGCTCCCAGATGCGATGTAGAAATCATTGACTGGGGATTGCAACACATTGATCGACTTAGAAAAGCCGCTGCCGAGGAAAAGGAATCAAAGTCCCGAAAATGGACGTCCATAATAATTCCCTTGGCATCTCTACTTGTTGCCGCCGCATCGATTGCGGGTTCCGTGGGAATTCAATGGGTCTCTATCAAAGAGCAGGCAGACCTGAAGCGATACGAGGTCGGCTTTAAGCCAAAGCAAGAAGCTTATGTTGCGTTCGCCAATGCTACGTGGTCTGCACTCAACTACGCCTCTGATGGTGAGCAGGCGAATCTGCGAAAGCAGATAGCGCTGATGGATACGGCATTCTTTTCGATAGAGCCTTTTCTCTCTCAGGAGGTCAGGCAGAGTTTTCGGGAAAAATATGGCGAGTTCATAACTAGTTGTGACGAGTACGCTAAAAAAGGAAACGAGGTCCGGGAGCGGGACGGCCAGAAATTTTTGGCTCAGGCGCAAGAAGACAGCGAGAAGCTGCGGAATTTTCTATACTCTAGCCTGTTCAACTAATATCCCCTTCAACTCGGACGCGTGTCACACCCTCTCCACAAAACTATCTACCACGCGCTTCTCACCGGCCTTGTCGAACGCGATCGTCAGCTTGTTGCCGTCGATCGCCACCACGTTGCCGTTGCCGAACTTCTGGTGAAACACGCGGTCGCCGATGCCGAAGGCAGAGGTGGTGCCGGTGGATTTGGCGACGAGCTCGCCTTCGATGGTGAGCGGCGTCCTCCGCTTCGGCCCGCCGCCGCCCGTTGGGCTTCGGCGCGGCGAGCGCGACGTGGCGGGCACCTCCGCGCCGTCGTCGTCATAGATCGGGTCGATGTGGTCGAGCGAGTCGTCGCCGACGCCTTGCTGGCCGTAGCGCGGCCCGCCGCTCTCCGAGAAGCCGCCGCGGCCCTTGTTGGCTTGCGCGCGCTGCCAGCCCGGCGTGCCGTAGCTCGAGCCGAACGACTTCATCTCGTCGAAGCGTGAGCCGCCGCCGTAGCCGCCATAGCCCGCGCGCTCCGAGAAGCTGCCGCGGGCCTCGGTCACCGTGACGTGGGCCTCGGGCAGCTCGTCGAGGAAGCGCGACGGGATGTTGGTCTGCCACATGCCGTGGGTGCGGCGGTTGGTGGCGAAGTAGATCTTGCAGAGCTTGCGCGCGCGCGTGACGCCGACATGGGCGAGGCGGCGTTCTTCTTCCAGGCCGGCGCGGCCCTGCTCGTCGAGCGTGCGCTGGCTCGGGAACAGGCCTTCCTCCCAGCCGGGCAGGAACACGGTGTCGAACTCGAGCCCCTTGGCCGAGTGCAGCGTCATGATGCTGACCTTGTCCTCGGCCTCGCCGCGGTCGGTGTCCATCACCAGCGAGATGTGCTCGAGGAAGCCCGCGAGGTTCTCGAACTCCTCCATGGAGCGGACCAGCTCTTTCAGGTTCTCCAGGCGGCCGGCGGCGTCGGCGCTGCGGTCCTTCTGCCACATCTCGGTGTAGCCGGACTCATCCAGCACGATCTCGGCGAGCTGGTTGTGCGGCAGCGTTTCCTTCTGGGCGCGCCAGCGGTCGAAGCTGTCGATGACGCCGCGCAGCGCGCCGCGGGCCTTGGGCTTCAGCTCGTCGGTTTCGATCACGGCGCGGGCGGCTTCGGTGAGCGGAATGCGGCGCTTGCGGGCGTGGTCGTGCAGGAGCTGGATGGTGGCGTCGCCCAGGCCGCGCTTCGGCGTGTTGACGATGCGCTCGAAGGCGAGGTCGTCGGACGGCGAGTTGATGACGCGCAGATAGGCTAGCGCGTCGCGGATTTCGGCGCGCTCGTAGAAGCGGGGCCCGCCGATGACCCGATAGGGCAGGCCGAGCGTGACGAAACGGTCTTCCAGCTCGCGCATCTGGTAGGAGGCGCGGACCAGAATGGCGATCTCGTCGAGGATGTGACCCTGGCGCTGGAGCTGTTCGATCTCCTCGCCGATCGCGCGGGCCTCTTCCTCGCTGTCCCAGTTTCCGGTGACGGTGACCTTTTCACCCGCGACGTCCTCGGTGCGGAGCGTCTTGCCGAGGCGGCCTTCGTTGTGGGCGATGAGGTGGCTTGCTGTCGCGAGAATATGACCGGTGCTTCTGTAATTGCGCTCCAGCCGGATCACCTTCGCGCCGGGGAAGTCGTGTTCGAAGCGCAGGATGTTGTCGACCTCGGCGCCGCGCCAGCCGTAGATCGACTGGTCGTCGTCGCCGACGCAGCAGATGTTTTTCTGGGCAGGTTGGGGAGCCGAGCTCTCGCCACTTGTCATTCCGGGGCGCGTCCCATCAGCGCGTTCACGCGCGTCTTCGACGCATTGAGGCGCGAACCCGGAATCCATGGATTCGGTGGTGTCGAGAGGTTCGAGGTTGGTACTGGATTCCGGGTTCGCCGCTTCGCGGCGCCCCGGAATGACGGCGGTGGAGACGGCGGTCGCCACCACAGGCTTCTGCGACAGCAACCGTAGCCACAGATACTGCGCGACGTTCGTGTCCTGATACTCGTCCACCAAAATGTACCGGAACCGCCGCTGATACTGCGCCAGCACGTCCGGGTGCTCGCGGAACAGCCGGATCATCTCCAGCAGCAGGTCGCCGAAGTCGGCCGCGTTCAGAACCTTCAGCCGCTCCTGGAACGCCTGATAGAGCTTCTTGCCGCGGCCGTTGGCGAAGGCCGCGCCTTCGCCGGCCGGCACCAGGTCCGGCGTCAGGCCACGGTTCTTCCAATGGTCGATCAGGCCGGCGAGCTGGCGCGCCGGCCACCGCTTCTCGTCGATGCCTTCGGCGGCGAGGAGCTGTTTCAGCAGCCGGATCGAATCGTCGGTGTCGAGGATGGTGAAGTCGCTCTTCAGTCCGACCATCTCGGCGTGGCGGCGCAGGATCTTCACGCCGATCGAGTGGAACGTGCCGAGCCACGGCATGCCCTCGACCGCATGGCCGATCAGGCTGCCGATGCGCTCCTTCATCTCGCGCGCCGCCTTGTTGGTGAAGGTGACGGCGAGGATGTCGCCCGGCCGCGCCCGGCCGGTGGTGAGGATGTGGGTGATGCGCGTGGTCAGCACGCGGGTCTTGCCGGTGCCCGCACCGGCCAGCACCAGCACCGGGCCGTCGAGGGTCTCGACCGCTTCGCGCTGCTCCGGGTTCATCTTGTCGAGGTAGCTCGTCGCGCCCGGCCGCGCGGCGAGCGCGCGCGCGGCAATGCCGCCCGGCGCGGGGGGCGCAGGCGCGGGTTCGAACGCGGGTTGTTTTGCCGGATCAGCCAAGAGCCAGCCTTTTGACGAGAATCATGGATCAAAAATGGCACCCGCGGCGCGGATTTGCGAGGGGCGCGCAGGGCGGCGAAGATTGGTGTTCATAACTCCGGGAACCGGAGCCACTGTTAGATAAGGCGTTTTTCCATGAAAGCCATATTGCTGAGCCGCACCGGCGACCCTTCGGTGCTCGAATACACCGAAGTGCCGACGCCGCGGCCGCAACCGGGCGAGGTGCTGGTCAAGGCCGACACCATCGGCGTGAGCCGGCCGGAGCTGCTGGTGCGGCGTGGGACGTATCCGTGGATGCCGTCGCTGCCGGCCATTCCGGGGATCGAGCTGGCGGGGACGGTGGCGGAGCTTGGCGCGGGCGTCACGCGATTCGCGGTGGGCGACCGGGTGTACGTCACGGCGCGGGAGCTTGCCGTGCGCGCCGGCGGTTATGCGGAATACATCGCGGTGCCGGAGCGGGCGCCGTTTCTGCTGGGGGCGGGGGCCGACCTGGAAGCGGCCGCGTGCCTGTCGAACTATCAGGTGGCGTGGCACCTGCTGCACACGGCGGCGCGGGCGGCGTCCGGGCAGTCGGTGCTGATCGGCCAGGCCTCGGGCGGTCTCGGCAGTGCCGCGGTGCAGCTGGCGAAGCTCGCGGGGCTGACGGCGATCGCGCTGGTGGGGTCGGCGGAGAAGGCGAGGGCGCTGAAGGATTACGGCGCCGATCATGTGATCGACTACTCGGCTGAGGACGTTGCCGCGCGCGTCGCCTCCATCACCAACAACGTTGGTGTCGACCTTGTGCTCGATGCGGCCGGCGGCAAGGGCTTCGCGAACTATCTCACCATGCTGGCGCCGTTCGGCATGGCCGTGTCCTACGGCAAGCTGATCGGCAAGCTCGACGCCAACATCGTCGACGCGCTGGATAAAGGTCCCGCGTACTTACACAGCACCGCGGTGCGGATCTTCACCATGCACACGCTCGACGACAAACCCGCGATCCGCGCGCAGTCGATGAACGACCTGATTGCGAAACTCGCCGCCGGCTCGATCCGCCCTCTCATCCACGCGCGCCTGCCGCTCAAGGACGCCCGCCGCGCCCACGAGATGATCGAAGCCCGCGATGTGATCGGCAAGATCGTCCTGAAGCCTTAAGCCGCCGCTGCCTTCACAAGGCAGCCACCAAACACACAGCTGTCATCACCGGGCCGCGGCGAAGCCGCGTGACCCGGTGATCTCGATCAGGGAGGCATAGTGCTCACCTAAGCGGGATCGCCGGGACAAGCCCGGCGATGACACCACCAATGATGCGAAACTGTCCCTACTGCGCCGCCTTGATCCCGAGCAGCTTCCCCGTTTCCGCCGCCTGCGCGGTCTGCGCCTCGATCGCGGCGGCGAACTCCTTGGCGGTGCCCGGGTTCACCACCTGACCCGTTGACGTGAGCGTCTCGATGATCTTCGGATCGCGCAGCTGCTCGATCACATCCGCCTCGATGCGCGCCCGCGCCTTCTCGTCGAGGTTCTTCATGCCGAATACGCCGACCAGCCCGTCGATGGTCATGCCGGGAAAGCCCGCCTCGGCCGCGGTCGGCACGTCGGGCACCGCCGCGGCGCGCTGGCTCGCCGTGAACGCCAGCACCTTAAGTTTCCCGGCCTGCACCAGCGGCCGCACGATCGCATAAGCCGCCATCATCATCTGGATGCGGCCCTCGGCGAGGTCCTGCGCGGCCTGCACCGTGTTGCGATACGGCACCTTGGTGATCACCACGCCTTCGCGCTTCTGGAAGCCCTCGAACATGAAGTCGAAGAAGCCGGTGATGGTCGCCCAGTTGAGCTTGCCGGGATGCGCCTTGGCGTCGGCGATCAGCTCCTTCAGCGACGCGTAGGGCGAGGAGGCCGGCACCACGACCGCGACCAGCGTATTGGTCATGCGCACGAGGGGCACGAGCTCCTTCGCGTCGTAGGGCATCTTGTCGTGCATCCACGGATGGTGCGTGAACGATGACGTCGGCGACATCAGCAGCGTGTGGTCGTCATTGCCGGCGATGAACGAGGACAGCGCCACCACGCCGTCGCCGCCGGGGCGGTTCTCGACCACGACCGCCTGGCCCCATTTCTGCGCGAGGCGGTCGCTGAGCAGCCGTGCCGTGATGTCGACACCGGCGCCCGGACCGAGCGGGATCACGAATTTCACGCCGCGCTGCGGCCAGTTGGCTTGCGCGGAGGCATCGCCCAGCGCGAGTGCGGACAACAGAACGGCGACGGCAAAGCGCAGCATGGCGTCTCCCCCAAGATAGCTATCTGTTGCGCCTGTTTTGCCGCAGCGGCGGCCGCTAGTCCACCGCGACGAAGCCCGAGGCCTTCACCACCGGACCCCAGCGCGTGAGGTCGCTCTTGATCGTCTCGGTGAATTCCGCGGGTGTCTGGAACAGCGGCTCGCTCGCGAACTTGGCGAGACTGTCGATCATCGCGGCCGAATGAACCGCCTGGTCCATCGCCTTGCTCAGCGCCTGGGTGATCTCGTTTGGCGTCTTTGGCGGCAGGAAAACGCCGAGCCACGACTCCACGACCACGTCGTAGCCTTGCTCCTTCATGGTCGGCACGTCGGGCAGGAATTTCGAACGCGACGCGCCGGTCACCGCGAGAATGCGGATGGAGCCGCCCTGGTGCAGCGGCATGCTCTCGCTGATCGGGTTGACGCTTGCGGCAATATGTCCGCCGACCACGTCCTGCAGCGCCGGCGCGCCGCCGCGATAATGCACCGGCTCCATCGGCACTTTCGCTTCGCTTGCGAACATCACGCCCGCGAAATGCGGCGTGGCGCCGGCCGACGTGGTGCCGTAGGCGGACTTCGTCGGGTTGGCCTTGCACCATTCGACGTAGTCTTTCAGCGTCTTGACGCTCGGCGGCACCATCGGCCCGACGTTGTAGCTCAGCATCGACTTGGTCGCGGGACCGACCGGCGTGAAATCCTTCAGCGGGTCGTAGCTCAGCGTCTTGAAGCTGTGCGGATAAAGCGTCATCGGGAAGTCCGGCGTGAACAGCATCACGCTGCCGTCGGGCTCGGCGTTCTTGACGTAGTCCACCGCGAGCCGCGCACTCGCGCCGGGCTTGTTCTCGACCAGAACCGCCGAAGCGTACGACCCGCGCAGGCCTTCGGCCAGCACGCGGGCCGTGACGTCGGTGCCGCCGCCGGCCGGGAAGCCCACGATCATGTGCACGGGCTTCTTCACGGTCTGCGCCACGGCGCAGGTCGCAAACAGACTCGCGGCAGAGCCGGCGAGCAGTTGACGGCGGTCGATCATGGTTGCCTCCCGCTAGGGTCTGATTCAACTTCGTTGAATCAGACCCGTCGCTCCTTCTCCTGTTTGGGCATGATCTTTTCCGAAAACCGCTTCACACTTTTCGGGATCATGCCCTAGTTCTTGAACTCAGTCTTCACGGTGTTGGCGATCTTGATCAAGGTCTCGGCATCTTTGCGGTCCTGCTTCAGGAATGCCGCAAAGCCGGCCGAGTCGGTCGCGGCCGGCACCACGGCCTGCTTCTCCAGGAACTGCTCGAACTTCGGATCGCTGAACAGCTTCTGGAACTCGCTCGACAGCTTCGCGACGATCTCGGGCGGCGTGCCCTTCGGTGCAGCGAGCCCCCACCAGCCCTGGCCCGGATATTCGCCCCAGCCGACCTCTTTGAATGTCGGAACGTTCGGCAGCACAGGCGAGCGCTTCGCCGACGTAACCGCCAGCGCCTTCACCTTGCCGGCTTCGACCAGCGGCGTGAAGTTGCCGACGCCGAAGCGCGTCACCTGCACGTCGTTCGCCGCCAGCGCCTGCGCGGCTGGGCCGCCGCCGCGATACGGAATGCCGACGATCTTGGTGCCCCACTGGTTGTTCATCCACTTCAGGAACAGGTCGGGGTACGAGCCTTCGCCGAGCGTCGCGTAGTTCAGCCCGTCGGGCTTGCCTTGTGCGAGCTTCTTCAATTCGTCGACGCTGTTCACATTGATCGCCGACGACGCGAACAGGCCTTCGACCAGGAAGAACAGCCGCGCCACCGGAACGAAATCCGTGTCGGCGTTGTAGGGCAGGTTGGAGAACAGCAGCGGGTTGAACGACATCGTCGAATGGTAGATGACGCAGATCGTGTAGCCGTCCGGCGCGGCCTGGGCGCAGCTGTTGGCGGCAAGGATGCCGGACGCGCCACCGTTGTTCTCGATCACCAGCGCCTGGCCAAGCCGCTGCTGCATTTCGGTCCCCGCGGCGCGCATGATGACGTCGGTGACGCTGCCCGCTGCGATCGAGACGATCATGCGGATCGGCTTGTTCGGATAGTTGTCGGCTGCGCCGGCGAACGTGCCGCTCGTCACAAGAGCCAGCAGCGCCGCGGCTGCGCGTCCCCATGCACGCATGGTTATTCCTCCCTGAGAGTATTTTTTTTCGTCGCGGCATTATCCGGCCGCTTCGCGCCAGACTCAACCGCGATGTGTGACAGGGAGGCCCGCGATGCGATACAGCCCGGGCGCTTCCGAATGAAAGCGCGCCGGGCTGTGATAGCGAGCGTAACGTCTCAGAGCTTCTTGTTGAACGCGTCCTGGATGAACTCGTCGAGCATCCGGAAGGTCTGATGCGCGGCGCCGGCGTGATACTCGGCGACGCCTTTCATCATGGTCTCTTCCTCGGCGAACGAGTGCAGCCGTCCGCCGAAGTCGAGCAGCTGCCAGTTGGCGCCGGCGCCGTCCATTTCGGCTTCCAGCGCATCGCGGTCGGCCTTCGGCGCCACCGGATCCTTCGAGCCGTGGATGACGAACACCGCGGCTTTGACCTCGCCCTTCTTCGCCGGCATCGTGGTCTGCAGGTCGCCGTGCAGCGACACCACCGCGTCGAGGTCGGCGCCGGAGCGCGCCAGCTCCAGCACGTTGCCGCCGCCGAAGCAGAAGCCGACCGCGGCCTTCTTCGAAGCATCGCCGATGCCGCGTTTATTGGCTTCGACCACGAGGCACTCCAAAGCCGCGTTGACGCGCTTGCGTCCTTCGACGCGGTCGGCGCGCACCGCCATCATCCAGTCTTGCGACGTGGGCGGGCCTTCGCAGGTCTTGCCCTCGCCATACATGTCGACGACCATCGCGACATACTTGTCGCCCGCCATCTTCTGGGCGCGCTTGATCGCGGGCTCGGTGACGCCAAGCCAGTTCGGCATTATCAAGAGGAGCGGGCGCTTGCCGCCGATCTTCTCGTTCCACACCAGCGCATGCTTGGCTTTGACGTTGCCGCATTGCGCATCAAAACGCTCGACTGTCACGTTGTCCTCCCAATGACCGATCGTATAAGTGATGTTGCGTGGCGCGTAAGTTCCGGACTCGACAGGGCGGAGTCAACAGGCCCCTGACTTGATCGCTTTGACGGCGCATAAAGTTCGACGTAAGCCGAGAACCCTTTCGGCTGGCGGATGTTTATCGCCTTGCAACCAGCCCGTTCCCACGAGTTTGTATGCGAGGCGACACAATGGAAAGGCTGTTCAGCCAGATATCAGGCGTGGCGGATTCCGTCCTGGGGCTATCGCTGAAGGCCGAGGAACTGGGCTATGGGCACATGGCGGCCAGGGCCTTGCTGATGTACGTGACCCTGATCGGGGTTATCCGCGCCGCGAAAAAGCGGTTTCTCGGGCAGCCCACCGCCTTTGACATGATCCTGGTCATCGTCCTGGGCTCCATTGCGGCGCGGGCTTTGACAGGGGGCTCGCCCTTTTTCCCGAGCGTTCTCGGGTTGCTCGTGATCGTCGCCGCCCACTGGGTATTCTCCCTTTTGGCGCGCGACTCCCGGTGGTTTAGCAATCTCATCAAGGGACATCCGACGCGGCTGATCCTGGACGGCCGGATCGACCGCAACGCCTTGCGCGCGGCTCACATGTCCGACGACGATCTTGATGAGGAATTGCGGCAGCAAGGCTTGCGCGATCCCCGCGCCGTGACCGAAGCGCGCCTGGAGCGTAGCGGCAAGCTGTCGGTTATCAAGTCGCAGACCTGACGGCATCTCCGATGAAAGTCGTCTTCTTCGATATCGACGGCGTTCTCAACACGCGCCACACACCAAATCCTCGCAAGTTTCCCTATATTGCTGACAAGCGGCTCGTGGCCCGGTTCAGGCGCGTCGTGGCACGGACCAGGGCCAGACCCGTCATGATCTCGACGTGGCGCTTTGACCCGGCTGGCCTGTTCAGCGCCCGGCATCATCGCATTCCGTATCGGGATCTGGTGCCCGACATGCCGCAGCGTCCCCGCGGCGACGAAATCGTCGCGTGGCTGAAGCGTCATCCCGACGTGACCCGTTTTGCGGTGCTCGATGATGATGACGACGAACTGGACGCGCTGCCGTTGTTTCAACCGTCTGCCGCGACGGGCTTCACGCCGGCGGTGGCCAACGCCCTGGAAGCCTATCTGCTTGGAAAGAGCGACAAGGTGATGCGGCGCAACAAGCTGGTTCGCCTCGCCGAAAATGCACTGGACGCGCTGACCGGCCACAAGGGCTGAACGCGCCGACCTTCCATCGGGTTGACCCGCCTCGACGCACCGACCCTGGCAAGGAGGAACACGCGCTCGTGCCGCGCGTTGCCCGCTGAGTTCCCCCGGTGTGCAGAGGAGAAGCTGATGGGCCTGTTCACGAAAGAGATCCACTCGATGGAAGACCTTTATCTCCATGTGTTGCAGGACATCTACTACGCCGAGAACCAGATCAAAAAGTCTTTGCCGGACATGATCGAGAAGGCGACCAACCGGGAGCTCACTGCCGTCCTCAAGGCGCATCTGGAGGAGACCGAGCATCAGATCGCGCGGCTTGATCAGGTGTTCCAGCTCCTCGGGCGTCCGCCGAAAGGCACGAAGTGTCCTGCGATCAACGGCATCATCGAGGAAGCAAACGATATCGCCGGCGAATGCGACGACAAGAAAGTGCTCGATGCCGCGCTGCTCGCGGCCGCGCAGGCCGTCGAGCATTACGAGATCACCCGCTACGGCACCCTCATCGCGTGGTCCGAAGAGCTTGGGAACGAAGCCGTTGCCAAGCTGCTGACCACGAACCTCAACGAGGAGAAGGCGGCAGACAAGAAGCTGACCACGATCGCCGGGAAGAAAGTGAACCTGAAAGCCGCGGGCTGACCGCGGTCCAAGGCAAGCTCTGGAAGGCCACCGTATGAATGTAAACGACGAACGGACGAGGTCGCTCTGGGCCTCACACGGCACGCTCGCGCCGAACGCCCGGCGGCTGTCCAAGGACGTGACCTGCGACGTTGCGGTCGTCGGCGCCGGCATCGCCGGACTTTCAGTGGCTTATGAACTGTCCCATGCGGGAAAAAAGGTCGTTGTGCTGGACCGCGGTGCGATCGGCGGCGGCATGACCTCCCGCACGACGGCGCATCTGGCGCCCATCTGCGACGACGGTGTCGCGGCGTTGGCCAAGATGCGCGGCGAGGAGATGGCGGCCAAGTTTCAGGCGAGCCAGGCCGCGGCCGTCGACCGGATCGAGGCCATCGTCAAACGCCACGCCATCGACTGCGATTTCCGCAGGCTGGAGGCGTTTCTCTTTCCGGCTCCCGGCATGGAATTCAAGGAAGCACGCGAGCAGCAGGATGAAGAATACAAGGCGCTGCGCGCCGCCAATGTCGAAGTGAAAAAGGACAAGGGTGTCAAACTCAAGGGTTACGAGGACGCACCCGTTCTTCGCTACGCGAACCAGGCGACATTCCATCCCCTCGAATATCTGGCCGGACTCATCGCGCAGATCGAAGCCGAGGGTGGGCGGCTTTTCCGCGACAGCCCTGTCATGGAGGTTGAAGAGACCGATGCGCACGTTCGCCTGAAGCTCGAAGGCGGCATGTCCGTCACGGCGCAGCACGCGGTGTTCGCAACCAATTCACCGACCTGCGATTGGGTCGACATCCACAGCAAGATGGCGCCTTACCGGACCTACGCGATGGCTTTTGAACTGCCGCGCGGGACGCTTCCCGATGCGCTCTATTGGGATATGGCGGACCCATATCATTATGTCCGCATCCAGCCGGGTGCGGGCAGCAGCGATATCCTCATTGCGGGCGGCGCCGACCACAAGAGCGGCGAAGCCGACGACGGCGACGTGCGCTTCCAGGCCATCGAGGCCTGGATACGCGAATTGATCCCGAAGCTCGGTGAAGAGAAGGCGCGCTGGTCCGGCCAGGTGATGGACACCATCGACTATTGCGGCTTCATCGGCCGCGACCCGAGCCGCAAGCGCACGTTCATCGCGACGGGCGATTCCGGACAGGGCATGACCCACGGCGCGCTTGCCGGAATCCTTCTCAAAAATCTGGTGATTTACGGCGCGGGCGAATGGTCGGACGTGTACGAGCCGTCGCGCAAGCCAGTCTCCGCGGTGGCGAATTTCATCAATGAAAACGTGACTGCCATCAAGAATTTTGCCGAGTACTTGATGCCAAGCGAAATCGAGTCCGCCGAATCGCTGAAGCCCGGGCAAGGCGGCGTGTTGCGCAGTGGAACGTCGAAGGTCGCGGTTTGCCGGACCCTGGACGGTACGTTGCACAGCCGCTCCGCGGTTTGCACCCATCTCGGCTGCCATGTGCATTGGAACTCGACGGAGCAGTGTTGGGATTGCCCATGTCACGGCTCCCAGTTCGGACCGGACGGCGACGTGCTGAACGGCCCTGCCATTGCTCCTCTTGCCGAGATCAAGAAAACGGTCAGCGAAGCCGCCGAGTAGGGAAGGTTTGTGAACGAGCCGCTGCCCGAGGAAACGGTCCATCTTTGCATCGATATGCAGCGGCTGTTCGGTCCCGGCCGCCCGTGGGCGACTCCTTGGATGGAACGCGTCCTGCCGCGTGTCGCCGACCTCGTGGCGGCGCGTCCCGCGCAGACGGTGTTCACCCGCTTTATTCCGCCCATGGCGCCGGACGACATGCCCGGCATGTGGCGACGCTACTATGAGAAGTGGCATCGCGTGACGCGGGGCGAGATCGATCCGCACTGGCTCGATCTCATGGAGCCCCTCTCGCGCTACGCGCCGCCCGCCACCACGATCGACAAGACGCGCTATTCGGCCTTCGCCGGTTCGCCGCTGCACGCGTTCTTGCAGCGGCACTCCATCAGTTGTCTCGTTGTCACCGGATCGGAGACCGACGTCTGCGTTCTGGCCACGGTGCTCTCGGCTGTCGACTTCGGCTATCGCACCGTGCTGGTGACCGACGCGGTCTGCAGCTCGTCGGACGAAGGCCACGACGCGCTGCTGCAGGTGTATCATCGCCGCTTCAGCCTGCAGATCGAGATCGCCACGGCCGAGGAGGTTCTCGATCAATGGCGCAGCCGGCCACGCCGGATCATTGGCGCCGTCTGAAAAATGAGCCCCGCGCTCTCGCGCAGGACTTTCTCTGCCTTCAGTGCTTCCCGGCCGTGCTCAGTCCGGCCATCTTGCGGTGCTGCTCGGCAAGCATTCCCGCAGCGTGGGCGCCTCCTTACTCGATCACCTCGTCGGCGCGGCTGAGCAGCGTCGGCGACAAGGTCAGTCCCAGCGCATTCGCGGTCTTGAGATTGACGACGAAGAGAAACTTGGTCGCAAGCTCCACCGGCAGATCGGCCGGCCTGCGCCCCTTGAGGAGTTTGTCGACGAAGGTGGCCGATTGCCGGTAGACGGCGGCGATGTCGGCGGAATAGGCCATCAGGGCTCCGGCCTGGGCGGATTCGACGCTCGGCACGAACAGCGGCAGGCGGTGGCGGAGCGCGAGCTCCGCAGCGCGATCGCGCGGCAGACTCGGCTGCACCATCGCCGCCTGCACACCACGCCCGGCGATTTCGGCAAACGCCGCGGCAAGCTGATCCGCGCCCTGGCTCAAGGCAATCGCCGTTTCGAAATTCAGCGTGCGCGCCGCAGTCTCGATCTGCGCGAGGAACGGCTTGTGAAACGGATCGGCGGTGTTGCCGATGACGCCGAGACGGTGTGCGGCCGGCAGCACCTCGCGGACCAGCTCGAGATTCTTGGCTGCAAGCTCCGCGGTCGCGGTGGTCATGCCGGTGATGTTGCCGCCGGGGCGGGCAAAGCTCTGCACGAATCCCAATTCGATCGGATCCTGGGCGGGACACATCACAATCGGAATTTGCGTGGTGGCAGCCTTGGCGGCGACGACCGAAGGTGTCTGGAACGCAGCGATGACGTCGACCGGAAGCGCTGCCAGTTCGCGCGCGAAGACATTGAGCTGCGCCGCAGAGCCGCCGGCGTTGCGGTGCTCCAGCGCGATGTTGCGGCCGTCTTCGTAGCCGAGTTCACGTAAGCCGGCCGTGATCTCGCGCAGGAACAGGCCCGGGTCGGGATTGCCGAGCATCAGAATGCCGACGCGCGGCATGCGGCCGGGCTGCGCCAACGCAGCAACCGGAAATGTCGCTGCGCCGCCAAGCAGCGCGATGAATTCGCGTCGTTTCACTCGATCACCTCGTCGGCGCGCGTCAGGAACGACTCCGGGATCGTCACGCCGATCGCTTTGGCGGCTTTCAGGTTCACCACCAGATCGAATTTCGTTGGCAGCGCGACCGGCAGATCGGCCGGCTTGCGGCCCTTAAGGATTTTGTCGACGTATTCGGCAACCTGCCGGAAGACATCCTGCTGGTTGGCCGAATAGGACATGAGCCCGCCGGCCTTCGGCCACGCCTGGCTGCTGCCGAATGACGGCAGACGATTCTGGATTGCAAGCTCGAGGGTTCCCTTGCGGCTGATGCTGCCTTGAATGATCAAGGCTCCGGCCTGCTTCTCGCGCATCGTGTCGAACACGGGCGCTTGCGGCGTCGATGGGCGGATCACGTACGGATCGATCTGAAGACCAAGCCTGCGGCCGGCGCCGTCGATCTGCGCAAGATAAGGCTTCATGAAGGGATCGGTCTCGTTGGCCAGCACGGCCACGCGCGTGACCGAGGGCAGCACCTCGTGAATCAACTCGACGGTCTTGCCGGCGACCTCAGCGGCGGACGTCGAAGTGCCGGTGACATTGCCGCCCGGCCGGGCAAGGCTTGCGACGAGGCCGGTGCCGAGCGCGTCGCCGACGCCCGCCATCACGATCGGAATGTCCTTGGTGGCCTGTTTTGCCGCCTGGGCGGCCGGCGTGAGGTGCGCAACGATCAGATCCACCTTGAGGCCGACCAGGTCGGCGGCCTTTTCGGGCAGCAGTGCGGCGCTGCCTTCCGCGGAGCGCACTTCGAGCTTGATGTTGCGGCCTTCGATCAGGTCGAGTTGAGCGAGGCCGCCGCGCAGGCCCTCCAGGAATTCCTTGGGGTCAGGGTTGACCGCGCCGGTCAGCAGCACGCCGATCGTCGCGATTTTGGTCTGCTGCGCTTGTGCCGCGACCGGCTTGAAGGCTGCACAGATAACGCAAACGATTGCCACGGCGCCGTTCAGAATGAATTGGCGCCGCACAAGACCCCTCAACATATCAGCCTCTAAAATTAGCCCGGGATCACTTCGCCGATCAGCCCGGCATCCCATTGCGTGAAATACAACCGGCCGTTCGACATCGGCGCGATGCAACGCGCGCCGCTGTTCGGCGTCGGAATGTCGTATTCGCCGACCAGGGTGCCGTCCGGCGCCATGCGGCCGATCTTGTTGGCGAAGTTCGCCGTGTACCAGAGGTCGCCTTCGGGCCCGACGCAGACACCGCGCAGCGACGCATTGGGCGTCGGCGTCTTGTATTCGACCATGCCGCCGTTGCGGTCGATGCGGCACAGTCCGTTCGCCGAGGTCTGCACGAACCAGATCGAACCGTCGGGGTGCACGCACATCGCGCGCGGCTGGCTGCCCTTGGTCGGGATCGGGAATTCAGTGACCTTGCCGTCGACGGTGATGCGGCCGATGTGATCGCCTGCGGCCTCGCTGAACCACAGCGCGCCGTCGCGCACCACGATCGACAGCGGCTTGGTGCCGGGCGAGATGCCGTCCTTGAACTCGGTGAATTTTCCGGCGGGCGTGACGCGGCCGACTTGGCTGATTTCGGTTTCCGAGAACCAGATGTTGCCGTCGGGGCCGCGCATCATGGCGTCGGGGCCGGCGTTCGGCGTCGGCAGCGGAAATTCGGTGATCGCGCCCTTCAGCGTGATGCGGCCGATCTTGTTGCCGCTCTTTTCGGCGAACCAGAGATCGTCGTTCGGCCCGTCGATGATGCCGATCGGTGTCGCGTTCGGCGTCGGCAGCGCGAACTCCTTGAACGAGGAGTCCTTCGGATCGAACCGCCCAATTTTGGACGCGCCGCTTTCGCAGAACCACAGGCAGCCGTCGGCGCCTTCAACCGCGATATAGGGCTTGCTGCCCTCGGTCGGAATGCGGTGTTCGCGGATGGTGGGAGCGGCGACGGTGCGCTGTCGCGAGCGTGTTACTGTGTCTGACATGCGGCGGATGCTATCCAGCCATTGAAACAATCGCAACCAAGCGAAAGCGGACCATGCCCAAGCTCGACGGTATCCTGGAGACCTGCATTCACACGACCGACATGGCGCGCGCCAAGGCGTTCTATCAGGGCGTGCTCGAACTGCAGCCGATCTACAGCGACAACCGGCTGACGGCTTACGCGGTCGCGGGCAACGACGTGCTGCTGGTGTTCCTGAAGGGCGCGACCGGCGAGACGGTGCACTTGCCGGGCGGCGGCGTCATTCCGGGTCACGCCGGCGACGGCACGCTGCATGTGGCGTTCGCGATCGGCAAGGACCAGTTGGCCGCCTGGGAGGAGCGCCTGGCCGCGAAGGGCGTCGCGATCGAAGGCGCGCACACCTGGACGCGCGGCGGCCGCAGCATCTACTTCCGCGATCCGGACGGGCACCTGCTGGAGCTTGCGACGCCGGGATTGTGGTCGGTGTATTAGGCCGCGTACTCAGAAGACGCCGAAGTTCGCTTTGCTTCGATGGCGACATGCCCGTGGATTTCAACGGGTCGAATCCGACGAAGCTCCAGTGTCAGCTTCGGATCATTCCGAGGGCATTCATCGTCAGTGCAAGCCTGACAAGATCGCCATGCCATTGCCGCGTGAATAGCCGTACGCTGTTCCGTTGTCGTCGATCCGACGACAATCAATTCCCAGGGAGAATGCATATCGAGGAGAACGTACATGAAGTCATATTTAGGGTTCGGAATTGCACTACTCGCAGGCGCTGCGCTTGGAGCATCAGGCATCAGTGCGTTACGGGCGCAGAACAAGGCACCCGTCTACCTCGTCACTGAAATCAGCGTCAGCAACCCTGATGCCTACGGTAAGGAATACGCTCCGAAGGCTCAGGCGAGCATCAAGGCGGCTGGTGGAAAGCAAATTGCCATCGGTGGCGCCGGAGGGGCTGGCGCAAGCAAGGTCATCGCGGTCGAAGGTGATCCGCCTAAAAGGGCCGTCATTCAGATCTGGGACAGCCTCGAAAAAATGCAGGCCTGGCGCAACGGAGCCGATTACAAGGAAGCTCGCAAAATCGGTGACAAGTACGCGACCTTCCGCAGTTATGTGATCGAAGGCTTGCAGCAATAGACCAACTCGCCGCACGGAGGAGAGGCCGCCTCGGAGTGGCCTCTCCTTGAATATGCAATACTTTGCCCGCGCACTTTGCTTCGGGTCATTTTTGATCGACGCGCGTTCATGCGCCGGCCTCGTCACACACCGGGATGCGCGGCGGCCGCAGCATCTACTTCCGCGATTAGGACTGTTCGGTCCAACAGCGGCGAGGTAGGCCGGCAGATCCCGAATTGACAGCGCCGGAATGGCCGCGACACTGGCGCCGTTGAAACGTTTCCAGCCGCAGTATATGCCGGAGCTGTAAGGGGAGGGCCGCCGTTCGGTCGCGCGCACTGGGCGCATGGACGGACACGACCTGCGAAGAGGGGCGATCGATGAGGGCTTGGTTTTTCTACCCGCTTGTCGGGGTAGCGGTGATTCTCGCTGGCACCGCTCATACGGCGCAAGCTCAAACCTATCCCACTCAGCCGGTCCGGATCGTCGTGCCTTACGCCGCCGGCGGCACGCCCGACATCCTCTCGCGCGTCATCGCGCCGCAGCTGAGCCAGAAGTTCGGCCAGAGCTTCGTGATCGAAAATCAGGTGGGCGGTTCGGGAATTCCGGCGGTGCAAAATCTGCTGCGCTCTCCGGCCGACGGCCACACAATTTTGATGTCCGACACGCAGACGGTTTTCATCAATCCGTTCCTGCACGAGAGGTTGGCGTATCATCCAGCCAAGGATTTCGCGCCGCTGACCTATGCGGCGAGCGTGCCGCTTTACCTGGCGGTGCAATCTTCGCTGGGCGTGAACACGCTGGACGAACTGATTGCTCTGGCGAAGTCCAAGCCGGGCGAACTGACCTACGGGTCGTCAGGCAACGGTTCAATTCATCACATCGCGATGGAATTGTTCAAATCTCTCGCCGGCGTCGATATCCGGCACATCCCGTATCGCGGTGCGGCCCAGTCTGTGCCCGCCTTCATTCGAGGCGACACGCCCATGGTGCTGGCCGCCTACTCGTCTCTGATGGGCTTCCTCGAAAGCGGGCAGATCAAGCTTCTGGCCATCACGTCGGCAACGCGCGCTCCGGAAACCCCCGACGTCGTGCCGCTGGCTGAACTGCTGAAAACCAAATTCGATTTCAGCTCCGAGATGGGCTTCTCGGTTCGCGCCGGGACATCGCAGGAGATCGTCGATGCGCTGTCGCGGGAGATGGTCGCGGCGCTTAAGGACCGGGATGTCGCAAGCAAGCTGAAAAACGCCGGCGTGGTCATTCACGCCAGTTCGGCAAAAGAATACAGCGACCGCATCAACAAAGAGCTCATAAGCTTTGAGCACGCTGTCAAAGTGTCGGGCGCCAAAGCTCAATAACGACGACAGCCGCAGCGCCCGTCCGGAGCTGCGGTTGACTGGCCGGCCTCGGCGGCGTTGGCATATGATTTGCTAAGCCCTTTGCGGAGCCTCACGAATGATGTCCTTGAAAATTCTCGACCGGATCACCTCCCGCAAGAGCATCGTGATCGCCGGCGCCGCTGCTGCGCTGTTGTCGCTGCAGACGCCGTGCGTCGCTCAAGTCGTATGGCAAATGGCCACCGAATATCCACAGAGCGCCGTCTCCGGCACCGGGCTCGCCACCTTCGGCAAGCTCGTCGCGGAGCGCACCCGTGGCGCCGTGACGACGGCGACGGCGTTCGACAACGCGCTGAAGATCACTTCGGGCGAGATGCTGCGCGCCGCGGCTGAGAAGCGCATCGCCGGCGGTGATCCGTTCGCCGGTCCGCTGGAAGCAGCGGACGCCATCTTTGGCCTGCCGTCGCTGCCGTTCGTGGTGCAGTCGATCGATGCCGCCAAGGAGTTGAACACCAGGGCCCGCCCGCTCTACGAACGCGCGCTGGAGAAGCATGGCGCCAAGCTGCTCTACATCACGATCTGGCCCTCGACCGGCCTCTGGTCTGAGCGGACCTTGCAAAGCGCCGCCGATCTGCGGGCGATCGCGGTACGGACCTATGACAACAGCTCGACCGAGGTGATGCGGGCGGCTGGCGCAACCGCCGAGCCTCTGCCGTTCAACGACGCCGTCGAAAGACTGAAGAATCGCACCCTCAACGCCGTCCTGACCTCGGGGGACGGCGGAGCCGGCCGCAAGTTGTGGGATTATCTGCGCCACTTCACGCCGATCAATTATGCGGTTCCGATCTCGGTGGCGTTCGTGCGGCTCGATGCGTTCAACGCTCTGCCGAAGGACGTGCAGGACCAGGTGATGGCGGCGGCGGCTGAAACGCAGAAGAGCCAATTCGAGCTGCTGGCCAATCGTACGGCCGACAACTATGCGCGTATGCGGTCGAACGGTGTCGGCATCGCCGAGACGGTGCCGGCGTCCGTCATGATAGCGCTCCGGCAGGGCGCCGCCGCGCCGATTGCAGCCTGGAAAACCAAAGTCCCGGCGGAAGCCTCGGCCATCGTTGATGGGATGATCCGGCAGTGATCGGCGACGCCTTCGCGACAGTATTGTCGCGAAGGGTCGAATCCGGACGTCGCTACGGGATGCCGCCGGCGCGTCGCTGCTTTTCGAACGTTTCTCTATTTGAGCAGGTACTCGAAGCGTTTGCGGTTTTCGCGACGTTCCTCGACCGTGCCGGTGATCATTTTCGGATACGAATCCCGCCAATGCCACGGACGGCAGGCATCGATGATGGCGCGGCTGTTGGTGAAATCCTTGAGGGCCCTGCGCTGCGGGTCGATCCGCGGGTCGAGCGGTGTGCTCCACGCGTTGGTGATGATGTCGATGGATGTCGCCGGATCGGACCGGGTGCACATCGCCCAGATGAGTTCCTCGAGATTGGAAACGTCGATGTCGTCGTCGGTGACGATGACGTAGCGCCCTGAGTAGGCCGCGAGGTGGCATTGGCACGCGACGTGCCCCGCTTGCCTCGCATGTCCGCCATAGCGTTGCTTGATCGAGACACCGACGAGGAAGCGTCCGCCTCCGACTTCATGCATCCAGGCGCCTGTGACGTCCGGCACGCCGGCCTTGGTGATGTTCTCGCGCAGCAGAGATGAACGGACGACCGAGAGATAGCGCATGCTCTCGTCGGGCGGCATCTGGTGCGGGCAACCCAGGATGATCGGGTCGTTCCGATAGTGGATGGCTTTGATGTCGAGCAGCGGCTCTTCGCTGTCGTGCGTGCTGTAGTAGCCCGTCCACTCCGCGAACGGCCCTTCGAGCTTGCGGTTGCCCGGCTGGAGAAATCCTTCGATGACGATCTCGGCATTGGCGGGGAAGGGCAGTCCCGTCATCGGACCCTTCACCATCTGATAGGCCTTGCCGCGGATGCCGCCGATCACTTCGAACTCGGACGTTCCGTAAGGCACCTCGATTCCCGCCATCATGTAGGACATCGGGTCGCCGCCGACCACGATGACAACCGGCATGGGCTCCTTGCGGGCCTCGTACTTCATCATCTGGATATGGCCGTGCTTGCCGGGAGAGATGTAGAAGCCGACCGACTTCTTGTCCTGGACCATCACCCGATAGACGCCGCAGTTCACCCAGCCTTCGTCGGGATCGCGGGTGACCAGGTAGGCGCCCGTTCCGATGTAACGGCCGCCGTCGTGCTTGTGCCAGATCGGCGACGGGAATTTCGTGACGTCGATGTCGTCGCCTTGCATCGTGTTTTCGAACACGGGGCCGTCCTCGACGTATTCGACCGGAATCCGCTTGAGGTCCGTCATGTAATGACGGCGCATGCCCTCGGTGAGCTCCAGCTTGGAAAGGTGGAGCGGAAGACCGAGCGTCATGTTCATCCGGCGGCCGGCAAAGAAGTTCGTCAGCACCCTGCTGCCGGGAAGCGATCCGGGGATCTTCGTGAAGACGACGCAGGGAGACTTCTCCTCCTTCTGCACGACCTCGGCGCAGAGCCCG